>NZ_VMMU01000009.1:0-28095 GCF_013277385.1 Streptococcus sp. 544 | reverse complement strand
TTTTATTATGAGAAGACTTACTTTTTTTACTGAGATTGAATTTTCCCTAGCCTCAACATCATATAAACCCCAAATTCAATCCGACCTGGTTTGAAAAGATTTTCGAAGCAGATAAGGTTTTACTAAAACTAAAAAAAATGATATAATCAAACTGATTAAATGTTTTAAAAATAAAGGAGAATTTTAATGTCTTACCAAGAAAATTACCAGAAATGGGTTGATTTTGCGGAGCTTCCTGACTATCTTCGTCAAGATTTGGAAAATATGGACGAAAAAACAAAGGAAGATGCCTTCTATACAAATCTTGAATTTGGTACTGCAGGTATGCGTGGTTTGATTGGTGCTGGTACAAACCGCATCAACATCTACGTTGTTCGCCAAGCTACTGAAGGATTGGCTCGTTTGATTGAGTCAAAAGGTGGAAACGAAAAAGAACGCGGTGTCGCAATTGCCTACGATAGCCGTCACTTCTCACCTGAGTTTGCCTTTGAATCTGCAGCAGTTCTTGCTAAACACGGTATCAAATCTTATGTATTTGAAAGCCTTCGTCCAACTCCAGAACTATCATTTGCAGTTCGTCACCTCAACTGTTTCGCAGGTATTATGGTCACAGCCAGCCACAACCCTGCTCCATTTAACGGTTACAAGGTTTACGGTGAAGACGGTGGACAAATGCCTCCACACGACGCAGACGCTTTGACTACTTATATCCGCGCAATCGAAAACCCATTTGCGGTAGAAGTTGCTGATGTGGAAGCTGAAAAAGCTTCTGGCTTGATCGAAGTTATCGGTGAAGCTGTTGACGTAGAATACCTTAAAGAGGTTAAGGACGTAAACATCAACCCAGCCTTGATTGAAGAATTCGGTAAAGACATGAAGATTGTCTACACACCACTTCATGGTACTGGTGAAATGTTGGCTCGTCGTGCTCTTGCCCAAGCAGGATTTGACTCAGTTCAAGTCGTTGAAGCGCAAGCAACTGCTGATCCAGACTTCTCAACTGTAAAATCTCCAAACCCAGAAAGCCAAGCAGCCTTTGCCCTTGCTGAAGAACTTGGTCGTCAAGTTGGTGCAGATGTTCTTGTGGCAACTGACCCTGATGCTGACCGTGTTGGTGTTGAAGTTCTTCAAAAAGATGGTAGCTACCTTAACCTATCAGGTAACCAAATCGGTGCTATCATGGCTAAATACATCTTGGAAGCCCACAAAAATGCTGGAACTCTTCCTGAAAATGCAGCCCTTTGCAAATCTATCGTATCAACTGACTTGGTAACGAAGATTGCTGAAAGCTACGGCGCAACCATGTTCAACGTTTTGACAGGTTTCAAATTTATCGCTGAAAAAATCCAAGAATTCGAAGAAAAACACAACCACACTTACATGATGGGATTTGAAGAAAGCTTCGGTTACTTGATTAAACCATTCGTACGTGATAAAGACGCTATCCAAGCTGTTCTTGTCGTTGCTGAACTTGCTGCCTACTACCGTTCACGTGGTTTAACCCTTGCTGACGGTATCGAAGAAATCTATAAAGAGTATGGCTACTACGCAGAAAAAACTATCTCTGTTACCCTTTCAGGTGTTGATGGTGCTGAACAAATCAAAGCAATTATGGCTAAATTCCGCAACAATGCTCCAAAAGAATGGAACGCAACAGCTATCACTGTCGTAGAAGACTTCAAGGCACAAACTGCTACTGCTGCTGACGGTACTGTTACAAACTTGACAACTCCTCCAAGTGATGTGTTAAAATACACACTTGCTGACGGTTCATGGATTGCCGTTCGCCCTTCAGGGACAGAACCAAAAATCAAGTTCTACATTGCAGTTGTAGGGGAAACAAACGAAGAATCACAAGCTAAGATTACTAATATCGAAGCAGAAATCAATGCTTTTGTAAAATAAAGTCCTATAAAAGATGAGACCAAACAATCTCATCTTTTTTTCGTATCAAATCTAAGCAATTTTAGAAACTTTATGGCATACTAGACTTATCAATGAAAGCGAGGTAATCTCATGGAACAATTTTTAGATAATATCAAAGACCTTGAAGTCACTACAGTTGCGCGTGCGCAAGAAGCTCTTGATAAGAAAGAAACTGCAACCTTCTTCATCGGTCGTAAAACTTGCCCTTACTGCCGTAAATTTGCAGGTACATTGTCAGGTGTCGTAGCTGAAACCAAAGCTCACATTTACTTCATCAACAGTGAAGAACCAAGCCAACTCAATGAGTTGCAAGAATTCCGCTCACGCTATGGAATTCCAACTGTACCAGGCTTCGTTCACATTGCAGATGGACAAATCAATGTCCGTTGCGACTCTTCAATGTCAGCACAAGAAATCAAAGATTTCGCAGGATTGTAAAAAATCAGCTAACAAGTCTTAAAATCACAAAAACGCATAATATAAGGTGCCAGAAACCCTTGATATTATGCGTTTTATTGTTCCTAAAACAGTTGCATCAGCATTTCATTACAGAACATTTTAATTTTGGAAGTCAAATCAATTTTTAACAATGGTTTAAAATCACAGTGGGCTATTTATTCAATTATGCAGATTCAATCGCTATTATCGTTTTCCTAGATTATAAAAAAACTACGTTTTGCTAATCAAAACGCAGTCTCAGCCACTATTTTATATTACTGTCCTTCTTTTACTTCTTTGGTTGCTACATCTTCTCCAAACCATTTTTGGCTGATTTCTTGGAACTTTCCTTCTTGGTATAGTTCGATTAAGGCCTGGTTTAATGCTGTTAATAATCTTTTATCAGCTGGTCTAACTCCGACCGCAAAAGATTCACTTTCAAATCCTGCTGAAAAAACATTATAGTCATTTAATATCCCTTCAGACTGAAGATAATAATTGGCATACACTCGGTCAATTAACAGAGCATCAATCCGGTCATTTTTCAAATCAATCAAGGCCTCATTAAAACTCTGGTACTGATTAGCCTTCTGGTCTTTGACACGATTTTTCAGTAAATCTGGCTGGGCTTCGAAGTCTAAATAACCAGAGGAACCAGCTTGGGCACCCAAGATCTTATCCTTCATATCCTCTACTGAATGAATTTGCTGGCTTTTCTTCGCAACCAGAACTTGCTGATTTTCCATATATGGAATGCTAAAGGCAACCTTCTCTCGGCGTTCATCAGTGGCAGAATAGCCATTCCAGATGGCATCTATAGTTCCATTTTGCAGTTCCGTCTCCTTCATATCCCAGTCAATTGGCTGAAATTGCACCTTAAAACCTAATTTTTCAGAAACTGCTTGTGCTAAGTCAATATCAAAGCCCGTATATTGGCCATTCTTTTCTTCAAAACCCATGGGTACAAAGGTATTGTCAAAACCAATGGTTATACTGCCTTGCTCTTGATACTTATCCCAGTTATCTTGCTTTGGATCACTAGCCTTCTGAGTACAAGCTGTTAAAAAGAGAGTCAGGAGAGAAAACAATACTAAAACAATTTTCTTATTAGTCATCGACACCTCCTACTTAGGCTCAACCTTGAGAATCTGATCTGCGATATTTTCCGCGAACTGCAAATCGTGGGTTACCACAATCTGGGTCATCCCAAGTTCCCTATTTTGCAAGATTAGTTTTTCCACTTCCAAGCGTAATTCTGGATCCAGGGCAGAAGTTGGTTCATCGTAGCCAATGATTTCTGGGTCAATCATCATAGCACGCGCCAAGGCCACCCGCTGCTTTTGCCCACCAGATAATGAAAATGGATAGGCATCTGCGTGTCCTCCTAGTCCTAATTGTTCCAAGAGACCACGCGCCTTCTTCTCAGCCTCTTCCTGCTTCATCCCCATGGTCTTCACAGGCGATAAAGTCAAATTGTCCAGAACTGATAAATGAGGGAACAGTTGAAAATCTTGGAATACAAATCCCAGTAGGTTTCGCTTCTGTAATTCATCCAACTCTAAAGGTTGTCCATTATAAAAGATTTGCCCTGAATCAATGGTTTCAAGACCTGCAAGCATACGTAAGAGGGTCGTCTTACCGCCACCAGAAGGTCCAACGATAGCCAGGATTTGCTTTTCAGGAATACTTAGACTGAAATCAGACAGGATTTGTTTGTCTCCAAATTTCTTATTGATATTTCGTAATTCTAACATGGCAACCTCCTATCTATAATAACTGTACTTCTTCTCAACTTTTTTGGAAATAATTGTCACAATCCCAATTAAAATCAAGTAAATGGCACCTGCCAAGAACATAGGAACCAGACTAGCATCGCGGTTAGCAGCTGTTCGACTAGCCAAGATAAGATCTGAAATTCCTAGAGCATAGACCAGAGAAGTATCCTTTACCAAACTCATAACCTCATTAAAGACACTAGGAAGAACAATCTTGGTCACCTGAGGCAAGATAATATAGCGTACTGTGGCAAAGGGACTAAACTTCAAGACCTTGGCAGCCTCATACTGTCCTCTTGGAATAGTGTCAATTCCTCCACGGAAAATTTCTGCAAAGTAAGCTGCATAGTTGAGAACAAAGGCAATAATGGCAGCAGGAAGGCGGTCTAAACGAATCCCAATACTTGGAAGCACATAATAAATAAAAATCAGTTGCAAGAGTAAGGGGGTGCCACGCATAACCCAGATGTAAATGTTAATCAGATAATGGAGGGGCTTCCAATGGACTTGCAAGGCAAAGGCAATCAAAACGCCCAAAGGAATCGAAAATAGCAAGACCAGTGCAAAGACCTGTACAGTCGTACTCGCACCATTCAGTAAACTCGGTAATATCTCAAATAAATAAGACATACTGCACCTCCTAAAAGTAATTGTTCCTATTATAGCATGAATAAACAAAATAACCAACCATTTTTGCAAAAAAATTCTATCATATACAAATAAAAACCGTAGCTATCAAAAGAGATAAACTACAGTTCTATATGTTTAAACATTCTTACAATCTCTCAAATAGTTCTTGCATTTGCACATCATCTGGAACCAGTTTTAAGTAAGCTTGTGCATTGACTTTTGCTTCCTCAAAGTAGCCCAATTCACGCAAGAGGTAGATATAGTGTTCCAGAAACTCTGGATTGTCCTTCAAATCTCCTGACAACTCTTGGTAATGCTCATAGGCAGTATCCAAATCGTCTATTTCTTGATAGGAACGAGCAATCATCCACTTGGTCAAGAGATTTTCTGGCTCCTCACTTTGCAAGTCTAGAATATCCTCATAACGCTCCTGCTCCAGATAAATAGTTGCTAGACGGAGTAAGATTTCTTCCGTATCCTCAGCATCTTCTTTAGCAGTAAGGAGGTAGTTCTCTGCTCCACTAGCATCATGCAATTCATAAGAAAATTGTGAAGTAGCCAGCAAGAGGCGAGTTTCAAAGGGATTTTTCTCTAAGCCTTGCTTAGCGATACGCAGGGCTTCTTGAACTTGGTGTTCCTTATGTAAGGCCTGGCTATAACCATATTCATAGCCTTCAAAGTCAGGAGAAATGGTATCGATCTGCTTAAAGTAGAGGACGGCCTTTTGGTACTCTTCTTGATCAAAATAAAGACTGGCCAACTCAAAAGCTGTTAGGTCATCGTATTCTAACTCCAAGGCTTTTTCTAAAAACTCTATAGCCGCTTCAAATTTCCCCAACTGTGCATAGGCAAAGCCAATTCGTTGATAGGTGGAAATGCCTGTTTGCTCATAAATCGAGCGATTATCTAACTGAGCATAGCCTTGAATAGCCTCTTGGTAATTTTCCAACTCACTATCCAACTCTGCCAAGCCCAGTATCAAGAGAGGATCCTCTGAGTAGGTCAAGGCTTCCAATAATTTCTCACGCGCCACATCTGTCAAACCCTCCATCTGGTAAAGATCTGCCTTAAGAAGCAAAGCCGACACATACCAGTCACTGTCAGCTTGGATTTCCTCAAGATAAGCAAAGGCTTCCTCTATTTGACCATCCTCGCTAGCAATTGCAGCTAGATTAAGATGAAGCTCTGGGAAATCCTCTACAATTTTCAGGTAAATCTCCTTTGCCTGAGGATAAAAACCAATCCCTTCAAGATAAGTTGCCAACTCATACAGAAGGTCACTTGAATCATTTTCTAAAGCTTCGGCGAAATAGTGCTCTGCCTTGGCTAAATCTTGCTCTTCCAAAGCCTGTAACATCTGTTGACTATTGTTCACTTTTGACTTCCTCTCCCTCTACTTCATATAGACCACTGACTACCTTATACCATTCGAAAATGGCTGAAATGACAACCTTAGCAGAGGCATAAACCGGAATACCAAGTAAAACTCCCCAGATACCAAACATAGATCCTGAAGTTAACAAAACAAAGAGAACATTAATGGGATGGATATTTAATTGACTTCCCAAAATCAATGGAGAGACAAAACGGCCTTCAATAGTTTGTTCTACGATAAAGACAATCACTACTTTCAAAAGCATGACTGGTCCAGCAATCAAGCCCAGAACTAAGGCAGGAAGCATAGCTAGGAAACTACCAAGATAAGGAACCAGATTTAAAATACCAGCAGTAACACCAAGCGTAACCGCATAGCGTAGACCGATAATCTTGAAGAAGATCATAAACATTACCGCAACAATAATAGCCACTGTCACTTGCCCTCGAACATAGTTGGACAACTGTTGATTCACGTCTGACAAAACTTGTCCAACAGGTTCTTTCAATTTTCTTGGCATGAATTGGGTCAAATAGTTACGCAAGCCTTTCCCATCACGCAAGAGATAAAAGAGCATGAAAGGAACGATAATCAAGGCAACAATCACTTGAGATGCCCCGCTAATAAAGGCACTCACCCAGTTGACTGCCTGAGATGAAACCTTACTTGCCCAAACTGTAGCCTGACTAGAGAAGTTTGTCAAAACCTGCTCTAACTGAGGTCTGAAATCATCTGGCAGATGCTGGGCTACCAATCCATTAACAACCCTATCTATATCTTCTAAGTAAACAGGAACGTTTCTTGCAAAGGTCAAAACCTGGCGTTGCAGATTTGGAATGGCGACTGCCAAGCCCCAAATAATAAAGAGAGCAATGATGACAAAGACAATAGTGATAGCTATAACGCGATTGACTTTGTGTTTTTCCATCCAATCAACAATGGGATTCAATAAATAATATAACAAACCAGACAGAATGACTGGTAACATCACAACTGCTAAAAAGTCTAAAACAGGTGAAAATAGAAAACTAATCTTACTTAAAATAAAAAGATTGAGTCCCAATAATAAGGTTACTAAAAATACCGTAATGGCCTTGTTATCTAAAAACCACTTAAAAAACCAAGATAGGCTAAAATGTTTCTCTTTTTGCTCCATAAATACTTCCTTTCTATCGTCCTCTCATTATACCATTTTTGAAGTAAAATAACTCTTTTTTTAAGTGCTTATACTCTTCGAAAATCAAATTCAAACCACGTCAGCTTCGCCTTGCCGTACTCAAGTACAGCCTGCGGCTAGCTTCCTAGTTTGCTCTTTGATTTTCATTGAGTATTACATGGAGACAGCGACATAAAAAATCTCCTCAAAAGAGGAGATTCGATTAGTCTTGAATATGACGGTCTAAGTTCTTCTGATAATCAGCATTTGATTTGGCTTTTTCCTCAGCAAATTTCTTGCGGAAGTCATCCATTTCTTTAGACGTTACAATCTTGTCTTGTAATTTTTGGTACTTGTAGCTGTGTTCACTTGTCTTATCACCTACCCAACCATCTGCACCGCTACCTGGAACTTTCTTCGTTATTAGCATTTGGGCACCATCTGAGTATACAGGAATAACCAAGGCACTATCTGTTAACCAAGCTTGTGCTTTAGCATATTTAGAATAACGTTTTTGCAGATCTGTTTTCTCACCACTAGCATCCGTAATTAACTCTTTAAACTTATCTAAACCAACAGCTTTGATGGCCGGATTATCTGTACCTGGTGCTACACCAAGTGCTCCTAGAAGAGTTGGGCCAGATGTTGGATCAAATACATCTAAATAGGTTGATGGATCTGCATAATCAGGACTCCAACCACTATTTACATTGATATCCCAATCAGTATTGTTAGTCGATGTTGCAAATACTGTCATATTTCCCAATTCATCATCAGAAACTTGTTGAATGTCAATCACTATATTTTCAGAGCCTAAGGCTTCCTCAA
The DNA here is from genome assembly GCF_013277385.1 of Streptococcus sp. 544. Lineage (NCBI taxonomy): Bacteria > Bacillati > Bacillota > Bacilli > Lactobacillales > Streptococcaceae > Streptococcus > Streptococcus sp. 544. Next base: position 19,967 of record NZ_VMMU01000009.1, on the reverse strand, counting down.
TGTATTGTTTATAAGATTGGGCTTGACGAATAAAATCTGTCTGAGTAGAGGAAACTGGAAGGTCTAAATGAACGGGGAACTGTACTCCATCGGCTTGAAGTGTTTTCTTGGCAACTTCAAATTTAGCTTTAGCCTTGTCTACATTATGAAGTGAATCTTGTGCATCATCAAGACTGACATCTTTCCATACATCATCTAACTTATCCAATTCTGCCTTAGCTACTTGCCCAAATGACTGCTCTCCAACTTGGACAAATGTTGGAGGGGTAAAACTTGTACGTAATTTACGAGGTGCCACTTCGTCCCCAAATACTTGAGATACTGCAGCCGTACGATCTGCAGCGAAAGCCAAGGATTGACGGAAATCTTTATTCAACAAAGCCTTTTTAGTGGATGATTTTTCCGCATCACTTGTTTTAGCAGTATGGTTATAAGCTACACGATCAATATTAGTAGACATATAGAATACGCCACCTCTTTGTTGACCATATACAATATTATCCTTGTACTTTTCTTTTAGACGTTCATAATTGGCAGAATTTTTAAAGAGAGGTGCCGCTGGATAATGTCCTTCATCAAAGCCACGTCCAAGAGAATCGGCATCCTGACCATCAAAGAAAGACAATTTAATATCATCAATAAAGACATTTTGCTTATCCCAATAGTTTTGATTTTTGGTCATCTCAATGGAAGATTTAGATGTCAATCCTTTTAGGAGATAGGCACCATTATAAAGAATGCTTGTTACATCAGTCGCCTTCCCAAAGTCATCTCCTTTAGAAGCCAAAAAGTCCTCGCTAATTGGGGCAAGAACGCCCATTGTTGTCTTGGAATTCCAGAAAGATTCTGGATGGTTCAAAGTGTAAACAACCGTATAATCATCTGTCGCTTTTACACCAACAGTAGAGAAATCTGTTGTTTTTCCATTGACATAATCGTCCAAACCTTGAACTGAGTCTTGAACCAGATAAAGAGCCTGTGATTTCTTATCAGCTGCGTGCTTCAGACCAGTTACAAAGTCCTGAGCTTTGACTTCACCATACTCTTCGCCTTCATTGGTATACCATTTGACACCCTGACGGATTTTATAGGTATAGGTCAAACCATCTTTTGAAACAGTCCAATCTTCTGCAACTGATGGAATCAGATTCCCATATTGGTCATTTTCAAGTAGACCGTCAATAACATTACCTGTAATCTGTTTAGTGCTGACATTCCCAGAAACTGTATAATCCAGAGTCGTAGGGTCTGTAGAGAAGACATAGGTATAGGTAACAGGTTTAGTAGCATCTTTACCACCTGTTGAACACGCTGCTAGCATAGCCGCCGAGAGTATAGCTACACCAGCTGCTAGAAAAACTCGTTTTTTCATAGTAAGGACTCCTTTAAACATTTTATGAGTTCATTATAGCACTTTTAAGAAGAAAAGTAAGGAAAACAATCTCTTATTATATTTTTCAAAAAACTAATCAATTATTTTTTTAAAGGGCTTACATCTAATTGGATGTCTTTAATTGGCTTGTTTTTGTGATATAATAGTCTTATCTTTATATAGAGGTAACGTTATGAAAGAAACTGTTTATTTTGGAACTTATACACGTCGTACTTCCCAAGGAATTTACAAGGCTGACTTTGATACAGAAACTGGTCAGCTTTCAAACCTAGAACTTTTTGCTACTGAGCCAAGTCCGACCTACCTTGCCTTTGACCAGCACCAACACCTATACACTGTTGGTAGTCAAGATAACAAGGGGGGCATTGCAGCCTATCAAACTGACGGGACTTTATTAAATCACGTCGTTGAAAAAGGAGCTCCCCACTGTTATGTTGCTGTTGATGAAAAGCGTGATTTGGTTTACGCAGCCAACTATCACAAGGGACAAGTCCTTGTTTATAAACGTCAGGAAGATGGTAGTCTTCTACTTAGTGATATGGATCAACACAGTGGCCAAGGTCCACATGAAAATCAAGCTTCCCCCCATGTTCACTTTACAGATTTAACACCTGACCACTATCTAGTGACCTGCGACTTGGGAACGGACCAAGTCATCACCTATGACCTTGATCAAGAAGGGAAATTATCTAAACTCTATACCTACCACAGCCAGCCAGGAGCAGGTTCACGTCACATTATTTTCCATAACCACTATAAAATCGCTTATCTGATTTGTGAACTCAATAGTACTATCGAGGTTTTAATCTACGATGGCGTTGGCGAATTTGAACGCATGCAGGTGATTTCAACTTTACCAGAAGCTTACGAAGGCTTTAATGGAACTGCTGCTATTCGTCTCTCAAAAGATGGTAAATATCTCTACGCTTCTAACCGTGGCCATGATTCTATCGCAGTATATACCATCCTTGCGGACGGTAGCTTAGAATTGCTAGAAATCGTTCCAACACATGGTCAGACTCCGCGGGATTTTGATTTGACACCTGACCAAAAATTTCTCATTGCTGTCCACCAAGACTCTGACAATGCAACTGTCTTTAAACGTAATTGTGACAATGGTCGTCTAGCAGAACTCTCCAACGACTTCCATGTTCCAGAAGCAGTCTGCATCCGTTTTGCTCCTTAGTACTCTTCAAAATCTCTTCAAACCACGTCAGCGTCGCCTTACCGTAGGTATGGTTACTGACTTCGTCAGTTCTATCCACAACCTCAAAACTGTGTTTTGAGCAACCTATGGCTAACTTCCTATGTTTGCTTTTTGATTTTTATTGAGTATAAAACACCATAAAAAAATGAACTTGGTAACTCAAGTTCATTTTTCTTATAGTCTATTTCCGACATTAATACGGTTAATGGCACGTTGCAGTGCAATCTTCGCACGACGTTCTTGGTCAATCAAGTGTTTGTCTTGTGCTTCTTCAATTGCACGTTCTGCACGAAGTTTGGCACGTTCTGCACGACTGATATCGATATCACGAGCACGTTCTGCAGAGTCAGCGACGATTGTGATCATATCATTGGCAATTTCAATAACACCGCCGTTTACTGCAATCCAGTTCACGTGATCTTCGTCATCAATACGTTTTACCTTTACTTCATCAACTGCTAAAACCGCAATCATATTTTCATGTCGTGGCAAGATCCCCATCTCACCATCCAGAGTTCGAACCGATACATAGCTGGCATGGTGATCATAGACGAGACCATCTGGTGTCACGATCTGGACAGTTAACTGAGCCATAGATCACCTCTTAAAATCCCATTTTTTCAGCTTTTGCAATCACATCTTCGATAGAACCTACACCACGGAAGGCATCTTCTGGCAAGTGGTCGTATTTACCATCAAGGATTTCCTTAAAGCCACGAACAGTTTCAGCAACTGGAACATAAGAACCTGGCTGACCAGTAAATTGTTCCGCAACGTTGAAGTTTTGTGACAAGAAGAACTGGATACGACGGGCACGAGCAACCAAGGTCTTTTCTTCATCAGAAAGTTCATCCATACCAAGGATAGCAATGATATCTTGCAATTCATGGTAACGTTGAAGGACACGTTTTACTTCAGCAGCAACTGCATAGTGCTCTTCTCCAACGATTTCAGGTGCCAAGGCACGTGAACTTGAAGCAAGTGGGTCAACGGCTGGGTAGATACCCAATTGTACCAACTTACGTTCCAAGTTGGTTGTTGAATCCAAGTGAGCGAAGGCTGTTGCTGGAGCTGGGTCAGTATAGTCATCCGCTGGCACATAGATAGCCTGGATAGAGGTTACAGACCCCTTCTTAGTTGATGTGATACGTTCTTGCAATTGACCCATTTCTGTAGCAAGTGTTGGTTGGTAACCAACGGCTGATGGCATACGACCCAAAAGGGCAGATACTTCTGAACCAGCCTGAGTGAAACGGAAGATATTATCGATAAAGAGAAGTACGTCTTGGCCTTCCACATCACGGAAGTATTCAGCGATTGTCAAACCAGTAAGGGCAACACGCATACGTGCTCCTGGCGGCTCATTCATCTGACCAAATACCATGGCTGTTTTCTCGATAACGCCTGATTCTTTCATTTCCCAGTAAAGGTCGTTCCCCTCACGAGTACGTTCCCCAACACCGGTAAATACTGAAATACCACCGTGTTCTTGGGCAATGTTGTGAATCAATTCTTGGATTAAGACGGTTTTACCAACTCCGGCACCACCGAAGAGTCCAACTTTACCACCTTTAAGGTAAGGGGCAAGAAGGTCGATAACCTTAATCCCTGTTTCAAGGATTTCAGAAGAGGTAGACAACTCATCAAAAGTTGGAGCTTTTTTATGAATTGGCTGACGCTCTGCGTCTTCTGTAAAAGGAGCTTCCAAGTCAATGGTATCTCCCAAAACATTGAAGACACGTCCCAAAGTTTCTTTACCTACTGGTACAGAGATTGGACGACCTGTGTCCAATACTTCCATTCCACGAGTCAACCCATCTGTTGATTCCATGGCGATAGTACGGACCATACCATCTCCCAACTCCAAGGCTACTTCAAGGACGATTTTTGTTTTTCTTTCGTCATTTTTGTAGACGACAAGTGCATTGTTAATCTCAGGAAGTTTTTCCCCTGCTGCAAACAAGACGTCTACAACGGGACCGATAACCTGAGCAATTTTACCTGAACTCATCTCCTTCTCCTATTCTATATAAGATACTGTCGGTTCCTAGCTCAACTAGGTCCTAAGTTCATTTTCATACGAGCTGGACTAGAGCCTATTCTAAGGCACTAGCTCCTGCTACGATTTCTGTAATTTCTTGTGTAATCGCCGCCTGTCTGGCACGGTTATACTGAATTGTCAAATCATTGATGACTTTCTTAGCATTATCTGTCGCTGTTTGCATGGCTGTCATACCAGCAGCATTTTCAGCTGTCTTGGCATCGATAATGGCACCGTAAATCATACTTTCTGCAAACTGTGGCAACAACTGCTCCAAAATTTCTTCTCGGCTGGTTTCCAATTCAAAAGTTAAGCTATAGTCTTCATCCGCTTCATTTGGATCCAAGTCAACAATCGGAAGCATTTGTTCCACACGCATTTGACTGGTTAGCGTATTGACATGGTGGTTGTAGCAAACATAAAGCTCATCAAAGAGTTCATTTTGGTACATTTCAACAGTTTTTGAAATAATCTTACGAACTTGATCAAAGCTAGGTTGGTCTGCCAAGCCACGTAGTTCATAAAGTGGTTGAATACCGCGAGCCTTAAAGAAATCAGCTCCCATTCCACCGATACAAATCATTTCAAAACCTGTACCGTCTGGGTGGTATTCTTCTTTCAACTCCATAACGGCTTTCAGAATAGAGGAATTATAACCTCCAACCAAACCGCGATCTGAAGTGATGACGATATAGCCTGTCTTCTTCACAGGACGGCTAATCAGCATGGGATTGGTTGAACCACCAGCTCCATTACCATGAAGAATATCTGTCAAAAGTTTGCGAACCTTCTGAGCGTAAATTTGGAAGTTGCGAGCAGCTTCTTCAGAGCGACCTAGCTTAGCAGCCGATACCATTTGCATGGCATTAGTGATTTGACTCGTATTTTTTGTTGAGGCGATTTTTGTTTTAATATCATTTAGAGATACTGCCATCTGACACCTCTATTCTTACTGGAAGCTGGTTTGATTGAGAAACTCTGTAATCGCAGCATCCAAGACTGCTTCTTCTGGCAAGTCTTTTGTATCACGAATGGTTTCCAAAATCTCTGGGTGTTGAGCGTCAAAGAAGGCATGGAACTCTTCCTCGAAACGAACAATATCATCTACTGGAACAGTATCCAAGAAACCATGTGTCAAAGCATAAAGAATGGTTACTTGTTTCTCAACAGGTAATGGTTTGTGAACAGGTTGTTTCAAGACCTCAACGGTACGACGGCCACGGTTCAACTTAGCCTGTGTTGCTGCGTCCAAGTCAGAACCAAACTTAGTGAAGGCTTCCAATTCACGGTATGAAGCAAGGTCGATACGAAGTGTACCAGCAACCTTCTTCATGGCTTTGATTTGCGCAGAACCACCTACACGTGATACAGATGAACCCGCATCGATGGCTGGACGAATACCCGCATTGAAGAGACCATCACCAAGGAAGATTTGTCCATCAGTGATTGAAATCACGTTGGTTGCGATATAGGCAGAGATATCTCCCGCTTGTGTCTCGATAAATGGTAGGGCTGTAATTGATCCACCACCAAGTTCATCAGAAACTTTAGCTGAGCGCTCAAGCAAACGGCTGTGAAGGTAGAAAACATCCCCTGGGAAGGCTTCACGACCTGGAGGACGACGAAGCAAGAGTGACAGTTCACGATAAGCTACCGCTTGTTTTGATAAATCATCATAAACAATCAAAACATGTTTCCCTTGATACATAAATTCTTCTGCCATGGCAACCCCAGCATAAGGAGCTAGGAAGAGCAATGGAGATGGTTGTGAAGCAGAGGCTGTCACAACGATTGTGTAATCCAAGGCACCGTACTGACGAAGTGTTTCTACTTGCGTACGAACTGTTGATTCTTTTTGTCCAATCGCTACGTAGATACAGATCATGTCTTGATCTTTTTGGTTCAAGATTGTATCAATCGCAATGGTTGTTTTCCCTGTCTGACGGTCACCGATAATCAACTCACGTTGACCACGACCAATCGGTACAAGGGCGTCAATAGCTTTCAAACCAGTTTGCAATGGTTCTGATACAGACTTACGTTGCATAACACCAGGAGCTGGTGCTTCTACTGGACGAGTTTTATCAGTGTGGATTTCTCCAAGACCGTCAACTGGACGACCAAGGGGATCCACAACACGACCAATCAGACTTTCACCTACTGGGACTTCCATGATTTTACCTGTACGGCGGATTGTATCGCCTTCACGGATATCTGTAAAGTCACCTAGGATGATAATACCAACGTCTGTTGACTCCAAGTTTTGAGCCATACCATAAGAGCCGTTTTCAAAAATCAACAACTCTCCACTCATGGCATTTTCAAGGCCATGAGCACGCGCGATACCGTCCCCGATATAGGTTACAACACCTGTCTCAGTCACATCAAAATTGGGTTTGAAATTTTCAATTTGTTGCTTAATTAAAGCGCTGATTTCTTGTGCGTTAATTGCCAAAAGAACACCACTTTCTATTTCAAATTTTCTTTAACAACTTTAAGTTGTTGTTTAATACTCACATCAATTGTCTTGTGATTGGCAAAAATAACAAAACCACCAATGAGACTTTCATCGATTTGTTCTTTTACACTCCTTACTTTCAGAGACATTTTCTTCTCAATCAAAGGGAGCAAACGACTCTTTTGTTCATCAGTTAGAGGATGAGCAGCAGTAATCGTCACTTCAAATCGATTTGTTTCTTTTTCAAGTCGGTCCAAGCAATCTACAAGCACATCATAAAAAAGATTTGCTCTGTGATTGTAGACCAGAACCTGGATAAAGTTTTGTAATAAAGGTGACACAGAGTCTTGGAAAAAAGCAATCGTTTTTTTCTTGTCAGACTCATCTACTGTCACTTTTTTTAAAAAAGAAGGTAAACCTGTTTCTTCAGCAACTTGCTTGATTTGAGTCAAGTATGAAAAGATACGGGCTTCTTCTCCTTTTTCAAGTACCAATTGGACAAAAGGCATGCTGTATTTTTCAATTACCTTTACTGTTTTCTTGTCCATTAAGCTTCTCCTAGCTGATCGATATACTGATCAATGAGTTCTTTATGGGCATGACCGTCAAGGTTTTGTGAGATGATTTTACCAGCTAGGCTGATGGTCAAATCTGCTACCTCACCCTTAACGCTTTGTAAAGCTTCAGCTTTGTTTTGAGCAATTTCTTGGTTTGCTTTTTCTTTTAAGCGTCCTGCTTCTAGTTTAGCATCTACTAAAATACTAGCCTTACTTTTCTCAGCTGTTGCTTTCGCATTCTCAATGATTGCCTTGGCTTCTTTACGGCTACCAGCCAATTCATCTTCGCGTTTTTGAGCCAATACTTCTGCTTTTTGACGGGCTTCTTCAGCTCTGTCAATATCTGAAGCAATTTTTTCAGCTCTTTCTTCGAAAATGCCTGTAATATTAGACCATGCAAATTTTTTAATCAAGACTAGCAAAAGAATAAAAGAGCCAGTGATTAAAATAAAATTACCAATCAATTCACCTACTGTTACGTGCATCAGTTACTCCTTTCTATTCCTCTTCAATATTAATCTTATTCCCTAAATACACAGATGTCAAAAGAGTAAAGACATAAGCTTGGATGCAGGAAATAAAGACAGAAAATGCAGTCCAAGCCAAATTAGCTCCAAAGGCTACTGGATACCAATAAATAGCTTGGTGGGAAAGAAGAAGTAACAAACTCGTCATGACCTCTCCTGCAAAGATATTCCCAAAAATCCGCAAAGCCAAAGATAAGAAGTTTGTAAATTCTTCCAAGATATTCATCGGTATGACAAAAACAGGACTCATAAAAGATTTTATACTTTTTTTAAATCCACGACGACGAACGCTTTCTATATGTGTCAACAAAATGACAAGAAAAGATAAGGTTAAGTCATACTGTAAATTAGCGGTTGGCGAACTCCACCAGTTAGTCCCATCGATCGTTTGAAGCTTTGTCATTAAGCCAAGGTTATTGGCAATCACCATGAAAAGAAATAAACAAAGGAAAAAGAGTGAGTAATCTTTCATGTAGCGCGAACCAATGTTAGGTTCTGTAAATCCAATAACAAAGTCATAGACATACTCAAGTACATTTTGCTTTCCTTTGGGTTTCAAGGTCATATTGCGGCTTGCCCAATAAATAAAGACAAAAATAACTCCCACAATCAACAAGGTCATGGCTAACATAGTCAGATTGAAGATAACAGGACCAATAGAGATGATTGGATTAATACTTTCTTCCATCTAAAATCCTCCCTTTTCTTCTCGTTCCATGTATTTATTTGATAATAAATGAGAAGACAAGAGTTACAAAGAAAGTTCCTTCAATAAAGGCAACACCTAAAAACATCAAACTACGAAACTCAGAAAGCATATCTGGTTGGCGTGCTACTGATTTAAACAGTCCATTCATCAATAAACCTTCACCGACAGATACGCCCATACAGGCAATACATAAGCCTAAAAATGTTAAATTCATAACGAATTCTCCTTTAAAATAAAATTTACTTACTTAGTGTAGTCCTAAAATTTAAATTTGTCAACTTTTAACCGCTATTGGAAGCGTTTAATAAAAATTATTTCCATTTTCTTTCGGATTTCACTCTATTCTGAAAAACTCGAGAGGGGAATCTCGGATTAATGTCAATTTAAAAAGATAGAAAGTTTTTAGTTTAAATATAGGATTTCAAAATATCGACGGCATCGCTTCTTTTCTTAACCTGATAGGACTTGATGCCCAACTTCTCAACTACGATTGCATTATCCTCAATATCGTCTAGAAAGACACAATTTGTAGAATTTAACTGGTATTTATCGAGAATCCCCTTCATACTTATGTCAAGAACCCCTCTTTGCCTTATACTTTCATATTCACCTTACAAATCCTTTTGGTAATAATATCTTTGCCCAATGTAGGGATAGTCTTGCAAAGCAAAGACTTCCTTGTAGCCATGCCTTTTATAAAAATCTGGAGCTTGAAACTGGTAAGTATTGACAAAAGCAAATCGACAGTTTCGATTCTTAGCTTCAGTTTCTGCTTGCTGCAATAGTCTTGAACCGATTCCTTGCTCCCTCAGTTCCTCTTTTACAAATAAATACTCGATTTCTAGCCAATTTCCAAAAGTCTCTGCTATCAAACCTGCCAGGAGATTGCCCTTTTCATCTTCGACATAAAGATTAAGCGGCTCACTTTCAGCTTCTTCTCTTTTTGAACGATTATAAGCACGAATCAAATTCCCAATTTCCTGCGCTTTCTGGGATTCCTTATTTTCCAATCTAAAGTACATCTAAACCTCCTCAAACATTGTTACAGCTTGATTATAGTCTTATTTCAATAGACTGTCAAACTAGAAAAAACCCACCAACCTGAGTTGATGAGTTCTTAATCTATTTTCTAAATTTCCACTGGCTGTAAATCCCAAAACCGATAATCCAGATAGCTGAGCCGATTGCTCCTACAAATGTAGACTCTTGTAAAAAGAGGGTTACAAAGACAAAGGCAAAGAAGAGCATGGTTAAAGGATTTAGGAAACGATAATGGGGCATGAGATAGCCATCCGCCATAAAGTCTGGTGACTTGCGGTATTTAAGGTGAGCCACCATAATCAAGATATAAATGGCGATATAGACACCTGATGATGATGCCGTAATCAAGGCAAAAGCATCGGAAACTCCTGGCAAGACGTTGATAAAGGCTGCTAGAGCAATCAAGATTGCTGAAGCGATGATGGCATTTTGTGGCACATTGTGGCGAGAAAGAGTATCTGCCTTGATAGCCTTTAAGAATGGATTTGGCGAATCATGAGCAATCTGGTACAAATGACGCCCTGTTGAATAAAGGGTTGAGTTAAGAGCAGATGCTGCTGAGGTCAAAACAACGAAGTTAATCAAGGCTGCTGCCCACTTGACACCGGCCAATTCAAATACTGTAACAAAAGGTGAATCAGCAGAAGCCAGTTCACGCCATGGAATGATAGCCATGATGGCTAAGAGGGCACCCCCATAGAAAAAGGCGATACGCAAAGGAATTTCCTTAACGGCTTTTGGCAAGACCTGACGTGGATTTTTTGTTTCTGAAGTCGTTACCCCGATAAACTCAATCATAAGGTAGGCAAAGAACACCATCTGGAAGGCCATGACAAAGTTAACTCCACCATTTGGGAAGAGGGAGAAATTGTCGGCAATATTGGCCAAACTTGCTACTCCATGGGGTGTCTTAAAGCCTGTCAAGACCATAAAGACTCCTGTTGCAATCATGGCTAAAATAGCCACAATCTTGACCATCGCAAACCAAAACTCAACTTCTCCAAAGAGCTTCACCGCAATCAGATTGACCAAGGCTAGAATGGTCAAAAATCCAATCTCAATCATCCAACTCGGCCAAGTTGGGAACCAAAATTGCACATAATGTGCGATAGCAGTGATTTCCGCCATACCGATAAAGACAACAGATAGCCAGTAAGACCAAACCGAGAAATAGCCCCAGCCCTTACCCAAATGGCGCGTGATAAAGTTGATAAAGGTATGTTGCTCAGGATCTTGGTAGAGCATTTCACCAACAGCACGCATCATGAGGAACATGAAAGCCCCAGTAATCATATAAATCAGTACAATGGAAGGACCTGTTAGGCTGATAGAGCGACCCGCTCCCAGAAAGAGTCCTGTTCCGATTGTTCCCGCAATGGCCATAACCTGCACGTGACGATTGGTTAGACCACGCTCCATCTTATTTTTTTTCTTCTTTGAACTCATATCGTCTCCAATTCAATTTAAAATGGAAAAAGGAGTGAGTGAAGCGCACAGCCTCCCCACTCCTTTCTTCTGTTTTAGGCTGTTTTTTCAACCTTCAAAATTTTTACATCATAGCTACCAACAGGCGTTTCAATGGTTGCTGTGTCACCTGTTTTCTTGCCAATCAAGGCTTGTCCAATTGGGCTTTCATTTGAAACCTTACCTGCAAAGGCATCCGCACCAGCTGAACCTACGATAATATAAACTTCTTCTTCGTCCTCACCAATTTCTTGGATGGTGACTGTTTTACCAATCGCTACTTCATCATCTGCAACTGAGTCACTATTGACGATTTCAGCGTAACGGATTTTTGTTTCCAAGCTAGAGATTTGTCCTTCGACAAAGGCTTGTTCATCCTTAGCTGCTTCGTACTCACTGTTTTCAGAAAGGTCACCGTATGAACGGGCAATCTTAATGCGTTCTACCACTTCTGGTCGGCGAACCAATTTCAATTCTTCTAATTCTTTTTCAAGTTTTTCCTTTTCCGCAAGGGTCATAGGATATGTTTTTTCTGCCATTTTTCTCAACTTTCTTCTGATGATATTTTCTAAAGAAAATTATGTGAAGCATCACATAATTTTAGTTTGTTTGGTTTAATTTGCTGTTGACATGTTCAGCGACATTGCGGTCGTGGTCTTCTTGATTGTTAGCATAGTAGACCTTGCCTTCTGTGACATCTGCTACAAAGTAGAGGTTATCGCTCTTAGTTTGATTGATGCTTGACTCAATCGCATCCAGACTTGGACTATCGACTGGACCAGGCATGAGACCTACATTTTTATAAACATTATAAGGTGAATCAATGTTGGTATCAATCGCAACATCCTCAGCTAGGCTGATATTTTGCCCCAGTTTTCCTTGAGCATACAAGATTGCAATGTTACTTTGAAGTGGCATATCACGATTCAAACGATTGTAGAATACACCGGCAATGAGCTTACGATCTTCTGTCTTGGCACCTTCTTTTTCGACCAAGGAAGCAATGGTCAACAACTCATTGACAGTCAAGTTTTTAGATTTGATAGTACTATAATAAGGAGATAGGTTCTTGTCCATAGCTGCCAACATCTCATCAATCAAGCTCTCAATAGTTGTGCTTTCCTTGATAGAGTATGTAGCTGGGAAAAGGTATCCTTCCAAACGATAACGCGCACCGCTGTCTTTTGTAGGCAAACTTTCCAATAAAGTAGGATATTTAGCTACTGCTTGACTGATAAACGTCTCATCTTGAACTTTTGCCAAGAAAGCCTCCGCTGTCAAAGGCTCTTTGAAGTCACCTTGCAATTGACCCACCGCTTGAGCAATCTGATCCAAAGTATAACCTTCTGGAATTGTCAAAGTCGCAAGGACAGGTTCTTGCGGTTCATCTGTTCCACCTTTTTGCAACTCTTTGAGTAAGTCTTCTGTACTCATACTCTTTTGCAAATTGTAGTAACCTGCTTTCAAGTCGGTATAATTTTTATACTTGGCATAAAAGCTAAAAATCAGACCATGCTTCACCAAACCAGCTTTTTCAAGCGTCGTACCGATTTCTTGAACGTTTGAACCGTCAGGAATTTGAACCGTCACATATTGTTTCGATGAAGCATCCACAGGCTGTAAAGATGACTGAACATACTGGTAACCAAAGTAACCACCTGCTGAGAGCAAGGCAAGGAATACAAGGAATGAAATCACAAAGGCTTTCACATGTGACTTCTTCTCTTTCTTAGACTTAACGGGTTTTGATCCTTCTCTACGGCTACGACGTGGTGTATCGCTAATGATATCTACTGTTTCTGTAGCAGGCGTAGGTGTTTCTGGACCTGCTTGTTCTGCTTTTTTCTCTGCTGTCTTATAGGAAACAGCTACCCTTGTTGGGGTTTCATTGTATTCTCTTTCAAGTTTCTTAGGTCTAACAGGACCTGGTCCTGGTCTTGATCCACTTTCTTCCGCTGGAGAAGCTGGTACATCTTGACTTGGGTGAGTAGGCACGGTAGGAGCTTTTCTCATAATTTCCTCTACCGTTGACAAGGAATCAGCCATGAGTTCTTCAGCTGAAGGTTCATTTGCAGGAGTGCGAACTACTGCCTTATCTTCTTTCAGAACTTCATCATAGCCTTTTACTTTTTCTAAATCTCTCAGAATCTGCTCTTTAAAGCTTAATTTCTCTTCTTCTCTTGACTTTTCACTCAAAAGTTTTTCCTCCTTGTTGACAATCCATAATATTATATCTTAAAAGTCCAAGAAAAGCAACCTATGATACTTTTCCTAGCTTATTTTTTATACTCAATGAAAATCAAAGAGCAAACTAGGAAGCTAGCCGCAAGCTGTACTTGAGTACGGTAAGGCGACGCTGACGTGGTTTTAATTTGATTTTCGAAGAGTATTAGCTTCCCAGACCATATCATACCATGTTTCCCCTGCAAAGGTTGACTGAGACAAGCCTTCATTGACAAATCCATGCTTTTCATAGTAAGTGATGAGATAGTCATGACAGGTTAGGTTGATGCCTTCTCTTTCGTGTCCAAGAGCCAGTTCTTTCAAGGCTGTTAGCAATTTCTGACCCAGTCCGAGTCCCTGTGCCTCCTTGGCAATAGACAGACAGGTCACAGAGATATAGCCACCAGGCTCATGACTATAGTCTTTTATTTCTTCTGTAAAGGACTGGTCTTGTAGATGGCGGTGGGGGCCAACTGGCCCTTCAATATAACCAATAATCTTACCCTCTTTTTCTGCAACCAGAAAAGAGGTCTGTATTTCTCGCAAATGCGCTTCAAAAACAGAGTGAGGAATAGCTTCTTCAACCGAGAAATTCTCTAGTTCAATCTCAACGATACGATCTAAATCTTCTAATCTTGCTTGTCTGATTTTCATTGTGCCTCCAGATAAAAGGGATTAAACCAAATCATACTAAAACCCTGGCTAGTTGCATAAAGCGAAGTTTCTTCATCAATAAAACCGTTCATTTCAAAATAGGAAAGCAGCTCAGAAGGACTCTCCAAACGAATCCCTTTGTAATCCAGCTCAACTGCCACCTCTTTCAAGGCTGCAAGAAGAAGTGTTCCCAAGCCCTGTCTCTGATGGTCAGACTCAATGACTAAAGAATGTACTTTTAGACATTGCGGATTGTCTGACTGGGGACTTGATAAAATATAGCCTAAAAGTTGATTTTCATCCCTAGCTAGAAGAAAGGTATCCGCACACTTACGGATACTTTCTTCTAAAATATGAGAAGGTTGCTGCTTTTCAGCTGGAAAAGACGAGGTCTGAAGTGCCTCTATCTCAGGCAAATCAGACTTGCTTGCCTGAATAATCTTAATTGGAATTTCCATGGGAGCATCCTATTGAACATTGCTTGTCAAGTTAGACAAGAGACGTTCAAATGAGTATTCATAGGTTTGGATGTCTCCTGCTCCCATAAAGACATAGACAGCATTGTCATGGTCTAGGAGTGGAGAAACATTTTCAACAGTGATGACTTGGTGTTTTTTGTTGATTTTTTTGGCTAGGTCTTCTACCTTAACGTCACCATGGTCTACCTCACGAGCAGATCCATAGATTTGCGCTAGGTAAACAGCATCCGCTTGGTTCAAAGCGTGAGCAAATTCGTCCAACAAGGCAATGGTTCTTGTAAAGGTATGCGGTTGGAAGACTGCTACAATTTCCTTGCTTGGGTATTTCTGACGAGCCGCATCCAAGGTCGCAATAATTTCTGTTGGATGGTGGGCAAAGTCATCGATAATAACTGTATCATTGACAATTTTCTCAGTGAAACGACGCTTAACACCGGCAAATGTTTTCAAGTGCTCACGCACCAAGTTCAAATCAAATCCTGCTGTGTAAAGAAGACCAATAACGGCTGTCGCATTCATGATATTGTGACGACCAAAGGTTGGAATGTGGAATTGCCCCAAGTCTTGTCCACGGAAATGAACCGTGAAAGTTGACCCAGTTGTAGAACGAAGAAGATCGCTAGCTACAAAGTCATTACCTTCTGCTTCAAAGCCATAATAATAAATCGGAGCATTGGCTGTAATCTTACGCAATTCTGCATCTTCACCATAGACAAAAAGACCCTTGGTAATTTGTTTAGCATAGTCGTTAAAGGCATTGAAAACATCCTCGAGACTTGTGAAATAGTCTGGATGGTCAAAGTCAATGTTGGTAATAATAGAGTATTCTGGGTGATAAGGCATAAAGTGGCGCTCATATTCGTCAGATTCAAAGACAAAATATTTGGCATTGGCCGAACCACGACCTGTCCCATCCCCAATCAAGAAGCTAGTGTCTGTGATGTGAGACAAGACATGCGACAACATACCTGTCGTT
This sequence comes from Streptococcus sp. 544, assembly GCF_013277385.1. Lineage (NCBI taxonomy): Bacteria > Bacillati > Bacillota > Bacilli > Lactobacillales > Streptococcaceae > Streptococcus > Streptococcus sp. 544. The sequence continues at coordinate 4,238 of NZ_VMMU01000009.1, read as the reverse complement.
GAAGTTTTTCCGTGCGCTCCAGCAACTCCCATGCTAACAAAGTCACGCATAAAGCTACCTAGGAATTCATGGTAACGTTTGTAACTGATGCCATTTTGGTCTGCATAGGCAATTTCGACGTTGTTATCTGGACGGAAGGCATTTCCAGCGATAATTTCCATATCACCGGCTAGATTCTTTTCATCAAAAGGAAGAATGGTAATTCCTGCCTGCTCAAGACCACGTTGAGTAAAGTAGTACTTTTCAACATCTGATCCCTGTACCTTGTGCCCCATTTGGTGCAACATCAAGGCCAAGGCACTCATCCCTGATCCCTTAATTCCGATAAAATGATATGTCTTTGACATGTTTCCTCCCCTATTCTGTAATTCTGGTCAGATTCAACTCTTGGGCAACCCGACGTTCTTGTTCTGTTTGTTTACTTTTTTTATTGTAGATTTGGCTCTTCTTTAGAAAATCATAGTTGTTTTTCTTTGGAGCAGGTGCTGCCACTTCTTCATTCTTGGTAGGGATAGAATGAACTTCTTCCGCCAAGATGTACTGAGACTGGGTCAATTTTTGGCTATATTTGACAAATTCACCAGGTTTTTCCTTTTGGAAAGGAGCTGTCGGTTGGTTACCCTGTCTAACAAGGCCTGATTTAGAATGACGTCTCGTACGGCTGAAATCCTGAGTTAGGTAGTTAGCAGAGCGTTTCTTTTTCAAGTCTGCACGCGCTTCTTCACGCGCCACCTCCGCATAGCTCTTTCCTTCTTTTTTAACCCCTAAAGGAGCCTTTTTAGGTTTCTCTACTTGCTTTTCAATCGGTTTGACTGGCGCCTCTTCAGTAATAGGAGCCCATTCTAAATAATTTTTATCTCGATACTCACCCTTGATATTACTGATCAGATCAGACTCATCATAGAGATTCATGACTGGCATTTCAGTCAACATGACCTCGTCATCTGACACCAATGGAAATCGTTCTTGTTTCATTTTCTATTTCCTTTCAACACTTCATTATAGCGTATTGTCTTGATTTTTCAAGTGCTGGCTTCAGAAATTCCCAAAATTTCTCTAATTTCTGCTAGGGTAAGACTACCACGTGACTCTGTTCCATCCAATACTTGTGACACCAGATGTTTCTTCTGTTCTTGGAGTTCCTGAATTTTTTCTTCGATAGTTCCTTTAGTTACCAAGCGATAGACCTCAACCGTTTCTTCCTGTCCCATCCGATGGGCACGACCAATGGCTTGCGCCTCCACCGCAGGATTCCACCAAAGGTCAACCAAAATAACCGTATCAGCACCTGTCAGGTTCAGACCAACCCCACCCGCCTTGAGGGAAATCAGGAAGGCATCTCTTTCCCCTTGGTTAAAGGCTTTGGTCATGTCTTGTCTTTCCTTGGCTGGGGTTGAACCCGTAATTTTAAAGGAAGTCATGCCCAAGTCTGGCAATTCTTGTTCAATTTTCTCCAACATTCCCTTAAACTGCGAGAAAATCAAGACACGGTGTCCGCCGTCTGCCACCTGGACCAGCAGGTCTCGGAGACTATCCAGTTTGCCACTGGCTCCCTGATAATCTTCCATAAAGAGGGCAGGGGTATCACAGATTTGACGCAAGCGCATCAAACCAGACAAGATTTCCACCCGACTTCGCTGAAATTCCTGATCTGAAACTTGAGCTAGACGGTCCCGCATCTGTTGCAACTGGGCTAGGTAGATAGCCTTTTGCTGGTCTTCCAGTTCATTCTTATAAACCACTTCAATCAAGTCTGGCAATTCAGTCAGAACTTCTTCTTTCTTGCGTCGCATCACGAAAGGTTTGATAAACTGAGCCACGCGTTCAGCTGACAATTTCATAAATTCTTTCTTGCTTGGCAAAAGTCCTGGCATGACGATTTGAAAAATAGACCACAGCTCACCTAGATGGTTTTCAATCGGAGTCCCTGACAAGGCAAAGACTGACGGCACCACAAATTGTCTCAAGGTCTGGGCAATCTTGGTCTGGGCGTTCTTCATGACCTGAGCCTCATCTAAGAAAAGGAAGTCAAAGGCCATCCCCTGATAAAGCTCACTGTCCTGACGGAAGGTAGCATAGCTTGTCACAAAGATTTGATGGCTCTCAGCAAGAATCTCTTCACGACTAGCTTTCAAACCATGAACAACAGCCACATCTAACTGTGGGGCAAATTTTTGAAACTCATCTGCCCAGTTGTAAATCAAACCTGACGGAGCTAAAATCAAGACCCGACTTTCTTTTGTCACTTGACTGGTCAAAAAAGCAATGGTCTGAAGGGTTTTCCCCAAACCCATATCATCAGCCAAAATCCCACCAAAACCATAATGATGGAGCATTTGCAGCCAGGCGATTCCCTTTTCCTGATAATCTCGCAAATCGGCCTGAACCTGAGTTGCTTGTCTAGGGAAGTCCTCTGGATGCGTCAAGTCGTGAGCCAGATTCTGGAATTCTTGTGAAAAAGAAACACGGTCTCGCCCTTCAAAAAGATGAGCTAAACTGTAGGCCAAGGATTTCCGAGTCTGCAAGGAGCCATCTTTTAGTTCAAACTGCCCCAGCTCCTGTAGATTTTGACGAATTTTCTTGGTTTCTTCATCAAAAAAGTAGACTTGATTAGACGAATCAATGTAAAAATCTTGATTAGCAACCAAGGCCTGCATGGCTTGGTCAATTTCCTCTTGGGCAATATCTTGAAAATCAAACTGGATTTCCAAGAGACCTCCCTTGGAAGCAATCTGTACTTGAGGGCTTGCTAGGTTATAGAGTTCTTCTAACTTGTCTGATAAATCAACATTCCCGAGTTTTTCAAAGACTGGAATGATTTCGTGGAAAAAATGATAGACAGACTCGGCTTTTAAGGCCTGACGCCAAGATTGAAAATCTGCTTCAAAGCCAGCTACCAAACAGGCTTGGAAAACTCTTTCTTCTAAGTCAGCGTCACTCGAAAATGGCAATTCTTCTAGCTCTTGTCGGCTTGATACCTGCCTATCCCCATAATCAAACTGAATCTCTAAACGAATCCGATTATCTTCTTCCCTGTCAAAGTAAAAAGAGGGCGCAAAAGTTTTGATTTGTAACCGTTCTGGAGCTGAAACCGTCCCCATCTGGCTAAAGAACGTTAGACAGGAAGCTAACTTATCTCGGTCACTGCTATCAAATTGCAGGTGTTTTTTCCCATGTTGATCCACAGGCAGCGCTTTAATTTCCTTTAGAAGTTGCATCTGCTGGTCTGTTAGAAAATAAACCCGTCCTTTATGGAACAGCACAGCTCCCTGATAAAAGGCATTAACTCTTGGACTCTCTCTGATTTCCATTTCAAAATAATCCGAGTATTCTGTTACTGTAAAGGCAAATAGATTGGCATCAGCATGCATATCCTGAAAAAGCAGAGTCTGATAGCTATCCACTTGATGGTCAAATTGAAAATGCGGCAAGGTCATCAGTAAATTCACACCCTGCTCAAAAAAGGTCAGGGGGAAAAAGAGGTGCCGACCTTGGTTTTGGAAAAAGAGGTCTGGAGCCTGTCCTTCCTCCATTAGTCCGCGCAAGAAAGTCAGAAGTTCTTGACTAGCCTCATCAAAGGCTTCCCAAGACAAGGATTCCTCATAAGTTTTGCCAATCATATAAGACTTTCTCTGCTCGACAATCCTTAAAAAGAGTGGAATATCTCGAATGACATAGTATTTTTGGCTATTGATTTGGCCGATTCTCAGAGTCCACAAGATATGATTGGTTCCTGCTTCCACCTGCCCCACAGCCGATAATTCATAGGCTCGGTCTGATTTTGGAGACAAGATTCGATCCAAAAATTTGCCACCCAAGGTCACCTTGGTTTCAACGGCCTCTTTTTCTTCATGACCTTCTTCCAGACTCTGCAAGATTTCCTGACCACGATCATCATTTTTCAGAAAATGCTCCAGCGCTGCCAAGTGGACACAGTAGCCCCTCTTTTGGAAAAAATCGCAGGCACAAAAAACCAAATCATCCTCTAAACTATAGCGCAGTTCTTCTTCTGCCACGCGAGCATAGAGCCGATTGTTCTTTTCCTTGATGATGTCAACCTTACCAGTTTCATAAAGGGCAACGCCTTCGATACGGACTTTCCCCGGAATCAATTTAGCCATATTTTTACCTTTACCTTATCTTTTTATTATACCATATTTTCCCCTATGAAAATAGCCTTCTAAGGATACTTTTCTCCTAGAAGGCTGGATTTTTAAAGTTGTAACTTCTCAAAGTAA
>NZ_VMMU01000008.1:4070-44189 GCF_013277385.1 Streptococcus sp. 544 | reverse complement strand
CAAGTACAAGTTTGGGAATAGGCATTTCTGGGCGGAAGGTTATTATGTAAGTACAGTAGGGCTTAATGAAGCCACAATTAAGAAATATATCCAAGAACAGGAAAAACATGATATAGCACTAGATAAATTGAGTGTAAAAGAATATGAGGATCCCTTTAGGGATAGTGGTAAGTAATACTAAAGCCTCTTTGAGAGGCAAGTGACGAGTCAAGAGCAATGAGGCTTGAACAAAGTGAAAGCCAGCGTCTTTAGGCGCTGGCTGGTAATTTGGGCTTATAGCCCTGGTTCAAACCACCCGTTTGACGGGTGGTTATGATTTCTTAACAGAGGTTGCCAGTTATTTCCCTTTCATCTTAGAAAGTCGACTCTTTCCAACTCACACTACAATCCAAGACTTGTTGCCTTTCTTCTTGATTGAGGCCTTCAATCTGGTCAATCAAAATCTTTGTAGCCTGTTGTCCTTCTTCAAAGGCGGGCTGAACCAACGTCGAAACACTTGGAGAAGAAAAGCAAGTCCACTCCGTATTGTCAAAACCAATCAACCCAACTTGTGGCAAGTTATAATTCAACTCTTTGATAACGGTAAAGACTGGAGGTAGTGCCCAACAGTTAGGAACAAATACCAGAGTTTTTTCATCGGGATTGATTTCTTTTTGTAAAAATTCCTTAATTTGTTCCAAATTCGTATGCTTATCTTCAATGGTTAGCCTAGCGTGGCGCATATTAGCATCTGTTAAAGCATCCACAAAACCACTTGCCCGCTCAATCCGAGTACTCAAACGACTCGTATCCGCTGTAATCAAGAGAAAATGCTCATAACCTTTTTCGATACAGGACTGGGTCATATCATAAACGGCATCATAGTTATTGGTTTTGACCCAGCTAGTCCGGTGTTCATAGAGCCGACTATCAAAAAAGACCATTTTCTTCTTTTTCTCATCGATGATACGAGAATATTTTCGGAAATTAGAGGTCGGCTGAATAATAAAGCCGTCTACTCCCAAGAGAAGCATGCTTTCAATATACCTGTCCTCACTCTCTTGGCTGTAGTTACTATTTCCTATCATTACCTGGTAGCCATTCTGGCTGGCGATATCCTCAATTCCCTTAACAATTTGGGTTGAGAAACTGTTGGTAATATCACCAATCAAAACACCAATTAATTTTGTTCGTTTGGAGTTTAAGCTACGCGCAACAATGCTCGGTTTGTAATTTGTTTCATGAATAACTTTTTTAATCTTTTCACGTGTCTCTTGGGACATTTTTTCATATTTCCCGTTTAGGTAAAATGACACGGTTGTTTTCGAGGTCTGAGCCATTTCTGCAATATCTTTTATGGTCAGTTTCTTCTCCAATCTAAAACACCTCCTACTAATACCCATTATAACATATTCACTATTCAAAACGTCTATTTCTAGCACTGCAAGCGAATCATTCTCTCATTTATTTTATCATATACTAGACATTTTCCACGCATTTTTGTTCCGTCAACGAGGCATAATTTTTCACCTACACAAATATCCTCGCTTAATAACAGAATCAGCTTGTCTGTTTCGTCATTTTTCACTTCAAAAGCCAGAGCATTTTCTACTTGATGACCATCTGTCTGGTAGACAGAATGACGGATGATTTCAAAACTCTCATGCGCAATGATTGTATAATCCAGCATCTGATTCTCAAAGAATTGGTGTTTGATGAGTTTGCTACTTTTTTCAAGCTCGTTGTATTTAGGAGAAATGATCGTAGCTTCCAAATCAAAATCAACTTCACTCCATAGTTTCAACTGATTGATTTTCCCATCTTGATAGGTCACATCCTTGTCAAGGATAAACTGAGTCAACGCCTCATGCTGACCTTGACACCTGATATCATCTACCAAGAGCCATACATCCTCTGCCAACATGAGGATTTTTCTCCTGTGAAGATAAGGCAAATCAGGTTCTGCTGACAAATACGCCCCCTCAATATAATGCACTCCCTCTCTTTCTTTGTGGTGACAAAACAGGGAGTGAGGATAGTATTCATATTCCCAGGATCCCACGATCCTTTCTGGAGCTTTCCCATCTACTATACAGGTCGAATGACTCCAAGCACTCTTTAAGAGATAACGTTCATCTACCTCCCGATAAGAATAACGCCCAGTATCTATGAAAATCGGTTGGCCTTGATACTGTAAGCAAAAACTATTCTCGTCACTATGGCTATGGGCACTTCCCAGCGGACCGTTTTTAAAAAATAGATAACGATGTTCATCCTTAATGCAAACATGCCCAGAATCTTCAAAGCTCCTGAACTTAGGCTGCCAAGCTCTCTTTTCAAATTCCTGCAGTCGCTTGACCTTTTCTCGCCCCAGGAACAGGAGGCTAAGTAAATCGACTTTAACATCCAGACCGTTAAGAAGGTCTTCCTTGTTCAAAACCATAGCAGACAGGCTCAAAATCTCTGTCGTTTCTGTAGAATCGCTATCACCAAAAGCCAAGGTCCGTCCATCTAGACCTGTCATCATTTGAATGTAAGTCGCCATCTTTTCCAGCAGCTCTTGAAGGCTATCTTGCAAGTCCGGAAGCAAGAGACACAAGTCCAGCAAGGCTTTATAAACCTCTACATGATAGAGAATCGACTGTTCAAACTGACTTCCATCCTCTAAAATCTGCGTCTCGATCTGCTGTTTCAACTCCTTTGAAGCAAAATGGTAAGCTTCTTCTAGGTCCATCTTATCTGAAAAGAAATGATAGGTTGCAAGTATCGGAATCGTTTGTAAAATCCCCCAGTTACTAAGGGTGTACTTGGCGCGATAATGGCTTTTCATAAAGTCAATCTGCTTTTCTAGACTGACCAAAATTTTCTCTAGTTCTTCCTCCTCTAGCAAGTCAAATTTCAAGAGGAGCAAGAGTAGTTTCAACCAAGTAAAGGAACGAATACCCGTATCCAAGGTTCTAGTCATCAAAGATTGAGGACGAAATTCTCTCACCTGCTCAATCCAGTCAAATAGAAAGAACTTGCACTTTTGGATATAGCCCTTATCTCCTTCTACCAGGTACCCTATCATAAACTGCAAGAGATATTCTTGTCGATTGAGCATATAAGCCCATTCTGGATCATCTTCAAATACTTGATTCCACACCATCGGCTGGATTTGATGGATTTTTGAACAAGGTTCCATATCCCAAGGACTATCAAACATAAAACGATTGTCCATCAAGCGTTCAAGGGAACGCTTGACTTTCTCATAGTCTTTTGAACAGTGGGACAAGATATAATCACGATATTGATCCCCATCAATTCTTTCAAAAAATTGTCTTCTTTCTTCTTTCATTATCTATTACCAGAAAAAGAACTACTTAAAAAGCAGTTCTTTTGTCTTTCCCATTACACTTTCCTTTTCTACATAGATGACCACACCTTTTGCAATCTGCAAGGAGACCAAGTCATCTTTGATAGAAATGATTTTTCCATGAATTCCAGACAATAACAACACTTCATCACCAGATGTTAAAGAAGCTAAATACTCTTTTCGTTGCTCCATCTGTTTGCGAAGCAACTTTTGCTGACGAATAGAATGAAAGCTTGACAGTAAAAGGGGGCTCACTGCCAAGACAATCACTATTCCATAAAACAATGTTGTATCCATTAAGCTAGAATCTTAAGCCAGCTTCCGATAATTCCGATGATAACTGTTAAAATAACGAGTTTATATGTTGTCCATTTCTTTTCTTTGATCAAGTAGTAAACTAAAAGTGTAAATAGGGCTGGTAGAAGAGCTGGAGCAACCTTATCAAGCATTCCCTGAATACTTACGATACTTTGTTTGGTATCTGCTTTAACTTCCCCTGCAGCAAAGGTGATTGGCACCATAATCTTCACAGATGTCGCTGCCAAACCAGCAATTACGGTTACACCAATAATATTGGCAATACGAGAAATCGTTGCCATCTGCTCACTTAATTTATCAATCACAGTCGTTCCTAGTTTGTATCCATACAGACCAGTTGACAATTTAATCGCTGTTAAAATCGTATTCATCGCAAGGAAGAACAAGATTGGACCGACAACCAAGCCTTCTTGAGCAAATGAAGCTGCAATCGTTGAGAACAATGGGGCTAAACAGAATTGTGAAAGAGAATCCCCAATACCTGCCAACGGTCCCATTAAGGCCATCTTGATACTACGTGTTTCTTTTGCCGGACGGCCATTTTCCAACATTACAAGATGCAAGCTGGTAATAAAAGGCAGGAAGTGTGGGTTGGTATTATAGAATTCACAGTTTTCTTCCAAGGCTTGGTAGAAACCTTCCTGATCCTCTCCATAGTGTTTTTTCAAAGCAGGATACATCACATTGGCATATCCCAACCCTTGATAGTTACTATAGTTAAATCCATTTTGACAAAAGAATGCCCGCAAAGACGTTTTAAGATAATCACGTTTTGTTAATTTGTTAGATCCAGTCATCGTGTGCTTCCTCCTCTACCACATGATTCGCTGTTTTTGGCTTGTTATAAAATTCAATCAAAGCAAAGATAGTACCTACAATTGCAATACCAATTGTTGGGATGTTTAGATAAGCCGCACAAACATATCCCAACAAGACAAACGGAATCAACTCTTTCTTAGCCATCACTGACAAGATCATTGCAAAACCGATAGCTGGGAGCATTTTACCAGCAACTGTCAAACCTGTAAGCAATACTGGTGGAATGTAGTCTACGAGTTTCAACAAGGTATCCATTGAAAGGGCACCCAAGCAACCCAAGGTAAATCCAATAAAGGCAAACAACCAAATTGTTGCATTTAGAGTGAACTTGAATTTCTTCAAATTATGGTTTTTCAAGTGCTTCATCGCCGTTTCAGGCGCACCAGCACGTACAGTGTAGGCGAAAGTTTGTAAGAATTGAATCGCCACAGCAATCGGAGTAGAGAGGGCAAGAGCCGCTTCTGGACTGACTTTACCAGCACTAGTGATAGCCATCAAGGTACCAAAGATACCAGGTCCGATTGGGTTTGGTGGAACAGTACCTCCAGCACCGACACCGAATCCCATATAAGCCAATTCACCAATAGCTCCCATTGCAAGAGCAGTAGGCAAATCACCTAGAATAATTCCGACACCAAATGACAGAACAATGCATCTATTGGTGTAAATTCCTAACAGCATTCCACTAAAACAGAAAGCTGTCCATAATCCAATTAAAATCGCTTGAAATACATTAATCGACATAACGATCTCCTCTTTTAAATATAGTCCATAATGTTGACTTCAACAGCTCCATCATTTCCTGTTGGAGTTGTTTTCGTATTAAATGTTACTTGATGAGTTTGGCTTAATTCCTTGAGGGCTGCCTTGTCCTCTTCACCCAGGAAGATGGAACGTGTCACTTGCTCTTTACCAGGGGCATTGTGAATGTTCCCAATATTGATTTCTTTGATAGGGACACCACCTTCTACCAAGGTTAAAGCGTCCTTTACATCCTTTACAACGATAAAGATCGTTTGAGCAGGATTAGCCTTGTGAATGATATCAATCACCTTTTGCAAAGGGAAGAAACGCATGGCAACTGAGTCTGGCACAACTGTTTTCATCAGAGTTTGTTGCATCTTGTCCGTGCTTACTTCATCATTGGCAACAATGACCGTATTACAACCTAGGTATTTTACCCAAAGTTGTCCTTGCCCATGAATCAACCGTTCATCGATACGGGTCATAATAATATTTGGCATTGTCATATTTCTCCTCCTACCAATATAGGTTCCAATCCTTGTAGAAACGGATAAGGGCTTCTAGGTAATAGTAGTCACCCCAGATATTGCCTTCGTCCACTCCTTTACCTGAATGCCATGAGTACACACCGTGGAGGAGACTTGTCCCACCAGGGGTAAATTGATCATTTGCATAATGTTCGATCAAAGAACGAAGCATGGCATGCATAGCATGTTTATAAATATCTTTGTCAGCATCCACCTCTGGGAGATGTTTTAGCATTTCATGAATCCCACAGACAGCGATAGCTGTTGCTGAAGAATCTCGTGATTGATCACTACCATCATTAAAAATCAAATCCCAATAAGAAACATGATCTTTTGGCAGACGATTCAAGAAATAATTGGTTACACCCTTAAACAAGTCAAAGCAGGACTCGTCTTTCAGGTGACGATAAGTCAAAGGAATACCATAGACTCCCCATGATTGACCACGTGCCCAGCATGAATCATCACTATACCCTTGTCTCGTTACACCTTTAAGGGGTTGACCTGTCTCAGGATCAAAGTAGAAGGTGTGGAAGGACGAAGCGTCATCACGGATTACATTATTAGCTGAAACATAGAAATGGCTTTCTGCAATATCGTAGTATTTTTGATCGCCTGTTTCTTGATAAGCAAAGAATAAGAGTTGGATGTTGAGCAAGCAGTCGATAATCAAACGGTAATGCTCTTTCTTGCCCAAGTCTCCCCAAGCTTGAATAAAACCACCTTTTTCTTGATAGCGTTCAATCAACTTATCTGCAGCTTTCAAGGCTGCCTCTCTGGCCTCTCCATCTCCATTTATCTTATATTCAGCCATACAAGACGGTGTGTACAAGAAGCCGAGATCATGGTGATCCAATTCTACTCTCTTATTGACACGATCCAGGAAAGAAAGAACATTTTTATGAGCGATGTTTTTAAATTCATCCTGTTGACTGTATTCATAAGCCAACCACAGTTCTCCTGTCCAGAAACCATTGGTCCATTCCGTATTATCCATGATTGGATAGACATTATCAAAGGTAGCTGGCGTCGGGAAATCTTCCTTGAAATAGTCAAGGTTGAGTTCTAACTGCCGAATAACCTTATCGATTGCCTGGCCGACTTCTTCTTTCGTCAGAAGTGGTACTTCTAAGAAGCGCTCAGGCGATTTTATTTCTTCAATCGTAACCTTTTTTATCATTATTTTACCCTTTAAATACCCGATTCGAAATCTTCTTCCTCTTCCTCTGCATCCGTTGAAAACAATTCTTTACCATTTACGACTCCGCCCTGAGCCGCCACTACTGATTTATTAACAACCTCATCAAAGCTATGAGCCATTCTAGCAAAGACTGCTTCCATTAACATAGCTAAGTTCAAACCCGAGAGAACATTCATTGTTTTGGCTGGATTTTCTCCCATTATGGTAGAAGAAACCTTGAATGGCGATCCTCCCAAGAGATCACTTAGGATTAAAACTTCTTCTTCATTTGAAATTGCAAGTAAGATTTTTTGCTTGAGTTCATCTGCTGACATTCCTTCCACAAAGTCAATCGCCTCCACATTTTCTTGATTGCCTGCAATCAATTGTAAAGAACTATAAATCCCTGTGGCAAAATGTCCATGCCCTACAAGTACAATTTTCATCTTTTCTCCTTTCTTTTTTGAGTTTACCGGTTTACTCTATATTTTACATTGTAGACCTTTATTTTTATCTTGTCAATAGTTTTTTCAAAAAAATATTAGCGCTTTCATTGCTTATTTAACCATTACAATAGACAGAAACTTCAAAATCTTCCGTTTTTTTAGGAAAACAAAGATTTTCAGAAATAAAAATATTTAATTATTGACAAAACCGGTTTACTAGAATATAATTTGGTTATAGAGAAGTCTTAACAAATTTGAAAGGAAGTATCAAATGACAAATACATCATTCTCAATTGAGCAGTTTTCTTTAAAAGGAAAAATTGCTCTCATCACCGGCGCTTCTTATGGAATTGGATTTGCTATTGCCAAATCCTACGCTGAGGTCGGCGCTACTATTGTCTTTAATGATATCAATCAAGACCTGGTCAATAAAGGGATTGAAGCTTATCGTGAAGTTGGCATCGAAGCCCATGGGTATGTCTGTGACGTGACAGACGAGGACGGTATCCAAGCCATGGTCAAGCAAATCGAACAAGAGGTTGGTGTCATTGACATCCTCGTTAATAACGCTGGTATTATCCGCCGCGTTCCAATGTGCGAAATGAGCGCCGCTGATTTCCGTAAGGTCATCGATATTGACTTAAACGCACCATTTATCGTTTCAAAAGCAGTCATTCCTTCTATGATAAAGAAAGGGCATGGAAAGATTATCAATATTTGCTCGATGATGAGCGAACTGGGACGTGAAACGGTTAGCGCTTATGCTGCCGCTAAAGGCGGCTTGAAAATGTTGACCCGCAACATTGCGTCTGAATACGGTGGAGCCAATATCCAATGTAACGGAATCGGGCCGGGTTATATTGCCACTCCTCAAACAGCACCTCTTCGTGAGTTGCAAGAAGATGGTTCTCGCCACCCATTTGACCAGTTCATCATTGCAAAAACACCTGCTGCACGTTGGGGAAATCCTGAAGATTTAATGGGCCCTGCTGTCTTTCTCGCTAGTGAAGCCAGCGACTTTGTCAATGGCCACATCCTATATGTAGATGGCGGTATCTTAGCCTACATCGGAAAACAACCTGAGTAAAAATAGAAAGAGGATCTTATGAAAATCGCATTAATCAATGAAAATAGTCAAGCTAGTAAGAATCACATTATTTATGATAGTCTAAAAGAAGCGACAAATAAAAAAGGCTACCAATTATTTAACTATGGTATGCGTGGAGAAGAAGGTGAAAACCCATTAACATACGTACAAAACGGCCTAATGGCTGCCATCCTTTTAAATACAAAAGCAGTCGACTTTGTTGTTACCGGCTGTGGTACGGGTGTAGGAGCTATGCTTGCTTTAAACAGCTTCCCTGGTGTTGTCTGTGGTCTAGCAGTGGACCCAACTGATGCTTACCTTTATTCTCAAATCAATGGTGGTAACGCCTTGTCTATCCCTTATGCCAAAGGATTTGGCTGGGGGGCAGAACTGACCCTCAAATTGATGTTTGAACGCTTATTTGCTGAAGAAATGGGCGGTGGCTACCCAAGAGAACGTGTAATCCCTGAACAACGCAACGCTCGTATCTTAAACGAGGTAAAACAAATCACCTACAATGATTTGATGACCATCCTTAAAACAATCGACCAAGACTTCCTCAAAGACACCATCTCTGGCAAATACTTCCAAGAATACTTCTTTGAAAACTGCCAAGATGATGAAGTCGCTGCTTATTTGAAAGAAGTATTAGCCAAGTAAAGCTATTCTAAACCAGAAAGGAACTAATGGATGACGAAAATATTACTGTTTGGCGAACCATTAATTCGAATCTCACCATTAGATGCCACCAGTATCGGCGATCATGTTGCCAGTTCGACTTATTTTGGCGGATCAGAAATTAACATCGCTTGTAATTTGCAAGCCCTGGGTATCTCAACGAAAGTCTTTACCGCACTCCCTGCCAACGAGATTGGAGATCGTTTTCTCACATTCTTGAAACAGCACCAAATCGATACCAGTTCAATCTGTCGGCTTGGCGATCGAATCGGCCTCTACTTTTTGGAGAACGGCTTTGGTTGTCGTCAAAGTGAAGTTTTCTACGATCGTAAGCATACGAGTATCAGCCAGATTCGGCCAAACATGCTAGATATGGGTTCTCTCTTTCAGGGGATTAGCCATTTTCATTTTAGTGGAATCACTGTAGCTATCGGTCAAGAGGTTCGTACCCTCCTTCTCCTACTCTTGGAAGAAGCCAAGCTCCGAGGGATTATCGTTTCAATGGACCTCAATCTGAGGACAAAGATGATTTCAATCCTAGAAGCCAAGTATGAATTTTCTAAGTTTGCACGTTTCGCTGACTATTGCTTTGGTATTGATCCTCTCATGATTGATGACCAAAATCTAGAGATGTTCCCAAGAGACAGAGCCAGCCTAAAAGAGGTGGAAAATCGCATGCGACAATTAAAAGAAGCCTATGGTTTCAAGGCCATTTTCCATACCCTCCGCTCTAGTGATGAACAAGACAAAAATGTCTATCAGGCCTATGCTCTGGGAGAACGATTTGAAGAGTCTGTCCAACTAAAAACTGCAGTCTATCAACGAGTTGGTAGCGGGGATGCCTTTATATCTGGTGCCCTTTATCAACTACTCCATCATTCCTCCTTAAAAACTACCATTGACTTTGCAGTTGCGAGCGCAACTCTCAAATGTACTCTTCCAGGAGACCATCTCTCCACTTCCGAAACTAGTATTGAAAAATTACTGGCAAATGCACAAGATATCATTCGTTAGGAGAATTACATGACCAAATCAGATACGATTATTGAACTAAAAAAACAAAAAATTGTCGCTGTTATTCGAGGAAATACAAAGGAAGAAGGACTGCAAGCCTCGATTGCTTGTATCAAGGGAGGTATCAAAGCTATTGAAATCGCCTATACCAATCAGTATGCAGGGCAAATCATCAAGGAACTTGTAGACTTGTATCAGGACGATCAAAGTGTTTGTATCGGTGCAGGTACTGTGATTGATGCCGTAACTGCTAGAGATGCTATTCTAGCCGGAGCAAATTACGTTGTTTCTCCATCTTTCCATGCTGAAACTGCAAAAATGTGCAATCTCTATAGCACTCCGTACATTCCAGGCTGTATTACTCTCACAGAGATAACGACTGCACTTGAAGCCGGTAGTGAAATCATTAAACTCTTCCCAGGTAGTGCTCTCAGTCCAGCATATATCTCTGCAGTCAAGGCACCGATCCCACAAGTTTCCGTAATGGTAACCGGAGGAGTCGGCCTAAACAACATTCCTCAATGGTTCGCTGCTGGTGCAGACGCCGTTGGAATTGGTGGCGAACTCAATAAACTCGCTTCCCAAGGCGACTTTGACCGCATTAGCGAGATTGCCCAACAGTATGTTACACTCAGATAAAATGAAGTGAAAATAGTTTGGGACAAAAGTCTAACCTTAAATATAAAAAGCGAACAAAACGAGTTATCTGACACTCAGAATTCTGTATTGTTCGCTTTTTTGTCTAATCTATCGATTTTTAAAATTTATAATAAAGAATTTCTAAAATCAAAATCTTTTTGTTCCAAACTCTTTTTAAAAGAAAAATCCGAAGATGTTTGACTTTCTTCGGATTTTTTCTATTTTCCACAGTTTCATGTGATTCATCTTAGATGATGAACAAATCAGTTATTCTTTCCTCTACGGAATAGATAAGTCGCCCCAAGTAGCAAGAGCCCTAGACTTGCCAAGATTGACTGACCTTCTCCTGTCTGAGGGAGATTCTTTTGATCCGAATGGTTCTTTTCTTCTTCAGATTTTTCCTTTTCTTTTGAATCCTGAGTTTGTGGTTGAGCTGCTTGTTCTAACTTTTTAAAGACTTCCTGATCTGGAGCTGATTCCTGGGTTTCAGGATTGTAGTAGGCAACCTTATAGTCATCCCCTTCTTTTCGAATCGTATAGACCCCACGTTTCAAGACTTGGAATTGGTTGGAAATAGTAGAGACAGAATCATCATATTTCACAATGCCCCAAACTCCTTGTTTGGCATCATAAACAGACTGAAGGATCTCATTGTTATCGATGAGACTACTTTCTAACTCTTTTACCATTTGATTGAAGGTGGCACGATCCACGTTAGGGATGAGCATATAGCCATAAGAATCCCCATTTTACTTATGAGCCTGACTAATCGTAAGAAATTCATTTTCAACTTCCTTGTCTGACTGTCCTTCATTGATATCCTTCCAAGATCCCTTTTGGACAGCCTTACTCATACTGATTGAACTCTTCTTAAAGAAAAAGTAACCAATATTCTTTTTCGAATCGGACGATTCTAAGAAGACACTTTGGGTTTCAGGATAATCCTTTTCTTGTTCCGTGAGGGAGGCTTCTTTATCATTGACATAGACTTTATATGGATCACTTGATTCCAGTTTTCTCTGGTCAATTGTAGTTGCAGCAGTATCTGTTGAAGTGTTTTGGATATTGCTTCCTAAAAAGGCGATCTTATCCTTCAGCATAAACCAGCTCTTATGAGCAGTCAGTGTTTGATTCCAGTTAGTGAGATCCATGGTTGCTGTCGCATTGGCCTCATCTAGTTTGCTCGTTCCAACGAAAGCAGACGGTAGAACTTTACCTGTATCACTATCCGATCTCTTAGCATCTGTTCCTGTCGCACCAGGCATCTTATATGGATTAACTGTTGGCCAGTAGCCATCGCTATAGTGACTCAAATCGCCATTGTAAAGATAGAACATCCCATCACTCGTATACCAACCACGTTTGTTTTCCTTGTTCATGTGTTCGTAATTCAAGATACGACTGGAAAAGAGTGACAAGCCAAATCCAAACCCTTTCTCCGCATTGTACATAGCTGTTTTATCCATCTTATTAAAGGCAGATAGGTAACTGGTTCTTGGAACACTTGCGACTCCAGCATCGCTTAACAAAGATTGCATCAAACTGATATCCTTATAAGTCTTCAAATTCTTAAAGACATCATAATAACTATCCGATTGGACAATGGTCTTCACAAAACTCTGCAAACGTTGTTGGGTTTCTCCTTCAGACATATCCGCTATCCGGTGAATCCCTCTTAGCACTTCTACTACAGCCACGTGCCCCTCGCAATTTGCACGACTGATCGAGCGTCCACGACTCATATCCATCAACTCTCCATTCACCAGCAAAGGGGCAAACGATTTATCAATCCAGTGGTACATCGTTTGCATTTTATCTTTATTGATTGGGCTCTTGGTCTTTTGAATGACTGGCAACAGTTGAGACAGGCCATCAATCAAGACATCCCCATAAGCATCCGTATAGGCAACATTGGTGTGGTCAATATAGAATCCATCTTGATAAAAACCTTCACCTTGGTCTACCAACTTGAACACTTGCTCAATCGAACGAATGGTAGAAGAAATTTCTTGGTCATCCTTACGCAGTAAACCAGCTATTACTTTTACCCTTCCCATATCCACTAAGTTTCCACCTAGGGCCTTAAATGGGTTATCAATCGTCTTTCGGAAATGTTCGGGATCTGGCGCAAATTTTTCAATCACATCTGTATATTTTTTAATGTCCTCATCAGAGAAGTATTCTTTCATCAGAGACAAGGTATTGTTGATGGCACGAGGTGTACCGATTTCATAACCCCACCAATTTCCAACAATGCTTTTTTCACTACTGTAGACATGTTTATGCATCCATTCCATGGAATCCCTAACTGTTCGAATAACGGTTTCATCCTGATAATAACGAGAAGAAGGATTGGTCACTTGCTTGGCCATCTCCTCCAATTTCCGATAAGTAGCAGTTAGATTCGCAGACGTTTTATAATTTGAAAATTTTTCCCACAAATAGGTGCGGCTCGCCTGACTTGAAATACTGGATAGGCTATCAGCCACCTTTCCTTCCAGTTCCTGGTTTAATTTGGCCATCCGTTCATTTTTAGAATCATAGTATTGATTCCCAGCGATGATACCATTCCAGTCATCCAAACGGGCTGTGTATGCATCCTTAACAGAGGCTAAAATCTTCAAAGGAAT
Source organism: Streptococcus sp. 544 (assembly GCF_013277385.1). Classification (NCBI taxonomy): domain Bacteria; kingdom Bacillati; phylum Bacillota; class Bacilli; order Lactobacillales; family Streptococcaceae; genus Streptococcus; species Streptococcus sp. 544. The sequence continues at coordinate 30,773 of NZ_VMMU01000008.1, read as the reverse complement.
CTTTTTCACCTCCTTGCCATCTTTACTGACAATGACATTGGTTGTCCCTTCCTTAAGAGGTTCTAAAATTCCATTTTTGACTGAAGCAAAATCAGGATTTTCTACCTTTCTTCTGGTCTACCCAAGCTGACCACCCCTTAGCTTTGCTTCCTGTCCACGGACTGCTTCCGTCCTCCGTCTGACCAAAATCACCATTTTCAACTAAATTTTTTGTATCCCTTTGCTGATACTGAACTTCTGGCTTTTCTGAATGGTATTCGTAGTCGTTTCTTCCGCTCCAACTGTCAGATAATGGTATAATAAAAATCCTGATAAAACAAGTGAAGACAAACTCACAATGAGTTTCTTTGTTTTTGTTTGCATGTATACACTCCAATAAATCAATAGGAACTAAGTAAATCGGTTTAATTAAACTACACCATTTTTTAAGCTGTTTGTAAACGGTTTCTATTATATCAAGAACCTATTTTTCAACAACATCTTCCATCCGACTCGACGAAAAAAGTAAAAACTGTTACAATGTAGAAAAAGAAAAGAGGCCCTCATGACTTCACTTTATGATTTTTCCGTTTTAGACCAAAACAACCAATCAACTCCCTTGGAGAGCTATAGTGAGAAAGTTCTCTTGGTTGTCAACACTGCGACTGGATGCGGTTTAACGCCCCAGTACCAAGGTCTTCAAGAACTCTATGACCGCTATCAAGACCAAGGTTTTGAGATTTTAGACTTCCCTTGCAACCAGTTTATGGGACAAGCACCAGGCAGCGCAGAGGAAATCAACACCTTCTGTAACCTACATTACCAGACCACCTTCCCACGTTTTGCCAAGATCAAGGTCAACGGTAAGGATGCAGATCCCCTCTATGTTTGGTTGAAAGACCAGAAATCTGGCCCACTAGGTAAACGAATCGAATGGAATTTCGCTAAGTTTCTCATTGGTCGTGATGGGCAGGTCTTTGAACGCTTCTCTTCAAAAACAGACCCCAAACAAATTGAAGAGGCCATACGAACCCTACTATAATTTCACAATCTCACTATGATTAGTTCTCCTTTAGCCTAATGAATAGTGAGATTTTTTGATTGGCTTTGACTTAAATAGAAAAACACCCCATGATATGAAACATGAAGTGTTGTAAAGTCTATGTTGTAGGTGCTTATTTCACATTTTCAATGTGACCAATGATAACAAATACCATACCGAAGCTTCATATACACTAAACAAATGACTTTCTAATTATCTCAATTAGTTTTCGCTAGTAAATATCATTTCCAACAAACGCCCTCTCAATTCCTTATCCTGATGATGCAAGATATTCATTAACTCATGAGAATTTTTGGCATTGATGAATTGATTTAACAATCTATCTTTTAATTCATATGGAAGAGAAGCCGTCTTTAGTAATCTAAAAACTTCATCATTTAGAGATGTTGTTTTGTTATCTTTCCATTCAAATCTAGCTGTATCATTCTTATTTGGCAATTCAATTATAGACACATTCGTTCCTTTAAAATGAATTCTATGTTTTCTATTGCTTGGAACGATACTAGAATCTCCTTGTAATGTTAACTCTACCATTCCCATTTCCCAATCGATTGATAATCTTGTTTTATATCTTTGACCATTTTGATCTTCAATCATTTCAAAAGAATGTTGTTTGCCCGGGAATACATACCAATCTACAACTTCAGGTAAATCAACCCCCATATCTATCTCAGAACCAACCAAGGGAATGATTGCACCACTTTTTGCAAACACAGGCATCGTCGAAATGTCTCTATAAACACTTAACTTCACACCACCTGTATATTTTTTCTCTGAAAAGAAGTCATACCATTCACCTTCAGGGAACCATACATCTACTTTTGCAGATTGAAATGCCAAATCCATCTTGTCTACAATGGGAGCCACCATCAATTCTGTTCCAAAAAAGTATTGGTTTGGAACATTATAGCTCTCATCATTCTCTGGGTAGAAATAATACATTGGACTGACTAAAGGGGCGCCTTCCTCATGTGTCTTTACATTCATGGTGTATAGATATGGAATCATCTGATGTCTCAAACGAAGGTATTTCTTCATAATCTTAGATGTTGTTTCTGAAAAAAACCAAGGCTCTTTACTATTGAAAGGACTTCTAGAACTATGTAATCGAGTAATCGGACTAAAAACCCCAAACTGTAGCCATCTAGTTTGTAGCTCTTCGTCATAATCCCCCAGCATGTGCCCACCGATATCATGGCTCCACCAACTATAACCGATATTTGATGCTGTCGCTGTAAAATAAGGTTGAAATCTTAAGGAATTCCAACTAATAATAGTATCCCCTGAAAAACCAACAGGGTAGCGGTGACTACCAGGACCTGCATATCTTGATAAAATCAAGCCACCTTCTGAATGTTTACAACTATCCTGATAATGATAATGGTTTAAAAGCCATAGTGGATCCAACATGCCTTGCGTCCCTTGTTGCCAGTCAATCCACCAAAAATCTACTCCTTGCTTTTCTAGCTCATAATGAACATCTTTAAAGTAGGATTCTCTAAAAGAGGGATTAAAAAAATCAAAAATAGCAGGTTCCTCTAATTCTACATTTAACCCCAATCGTTTGGCAACTCGAGGATAAGCTTCTTCATAAGCCCGTATACCATCAGCAGGATGGACATTTAAGGAAAGTTTTAACTTCCTATCATGAAGTTGTTGCAACAACTGTTCTGGATTAGGTATTAAGTTTTTATTCCAACTATATCCTGTCCAGCCACTTCCAAAACGGGCTGGAATGTCAGTTATATGCCAATCCATATCTAACACACCGATAGATAATGGAATTTTCTCTGTTTTAAATCTGTCTATTAAATCCAAGTATTCATCCGACGTATAAGGCCAATATCTACTCCACCAATTGCCTAAAGCGTATCTTGGCAACAAGGGTGTTGAACCAGTCAAATGGTAAAAGTCTCTGATTGCTCCTCTATAATCATGCCCATAGGCAAAGAAATACAGGTCAATTTGATTTTCTCTCTCAATATAACCAGACTGTTCATCCCAAATAAATCCTTGAGAATCATCCAATAAGGCTATACCATTTCGGCTAATAATTCCATCTTCTAATGGGATGGCTCCATCTGCCTTATCCAGAGTCCGAGCTGTTCCTTTTAACGTTTCAATAGATTCACCAAAATACCAACGACTACCATATACGGCAAAATTTCCTTTTAATTCTATAAATAAATTTTCGGCGTTAAATTCTCCTTTATTAAAGTGCAGATGAAAATAGTCCGTCATAATATCTAGTACGTTTGATGTCTCGATATAATCTAACGAAACTTGACCAAAATCTCTATTATAGATAAGTTGTGTCGTTATATCCTCAAAACTTCCAGTTTGAGAGTATTCTAACCTTACTAACTTGTCTGTTAATACAGAGATTCGATAAAACTCTCCCTTAAAAATTTTCACTTTGTTTTCCTCCTTTTAGTAAATTTCTTTACCTTATCAAACATTTTATTTGTTATCGTTACATTCATCAATCCGCAAAAAGCAAATCCCCCAAATGTAAATACGTAAATAGCTGTTAAAACTCGTTCTGGACTACTAAAACTCATATACAGTACAGAAATATTAAATAAAACCAACATGATAGCTTGTATTGGATTTAAAATACAAATTAATACGCTATTTACAATACTATTTTTTAGATTATCTTTAAATAGACCAATATAGGGGAAAATAACACTCATCAAAAGTATTATAACAAATAAAAAGGGCAACACTAACAATAAACTATACTCTGAAAATAAACTTGAATAGCCCCAAAGACAATAGTTCACATATAAAAGTAATTCTATTAGGAGGATAAACAACCAAATAAAAGTTGATTGTTTAAAATTTTGTCTAAAGATCCGAAAATAATGATAAGCAATATCGGTATCTTTACCTTTTAAAATACGATACCACATTGTCGTAAGAGAAGTTAATGATGCCCCAATTGTAACTATTGGAATACAACTAACAATAAATAGAGTATTTAAAATAATTAAATCTGTCAAAAAAGTTAAAATTCTAACCACTTTTCCATCTAATGAAAATAATTTTTGCATAATATATTCTCCATAAAATCAATCGTCTTAACTCTATATTTTAGAATGTCAGTTGCACAAAAACATTTCCAAATTTCTTTAAAAATTAGAATAAAGGAAGCGAGATAATTTGATGTTATCAGTCTCGCTTCCTGTAATTAGCTAGTCCCTTGTTTATACAACCAAGAGTTCATATAAAGTATTACTCTTTGACTTCTTTTTGGTAACGATTATATGCTTCCTGTTGAATCTTCATAAATTCGTCCAATCCCATATTCTTAAGAGTTTCTTTGTATGAGTCCCATTCTTTTTCTATGCCGCCTTCAACTACCCATTTAGATGCTTGTTGTTTGACATAGGATTCAATACTAACATAGATTGATGATAATTTGTTAAGCTCTTCTTGTGAATAAATCACATTAGGGTAAGCTGGCAACGCAAATTGTTTCAAATCTTGGTCCATCTTCAATTTCAATCCATCACCTTGTGTTTGATCGATTTCTACGCGACTATTGATATCATCGCTTACGTATTTAGGACCAAAATCTCGAAGTGAATTAATCCATGCCCATTCATCAGCTGATTTACCATCTTTAGGAGGTAACACTTTAAACTTATCACCATTCTTTTCAGTAGCTATTCCAAATGATCCATAGAAATTCTGAATACTTGCTTCATCTGTATATAATTTATCCAACCATTTCAATAATTTAGCAGGGTTTTTGCTCTTATTTGTAATCAAAATCTCATTGCGACCATAGTTGTAATGATCTGGATCAGAAAAGACATATTGTTTTCCATCCATACCTTTTAAAGCAGGTAGAGCAATATACTCACTTGAATGTAAGCCAAACGTTGCATCTGCTGTCCAACCACTAGAAACACCTACTCTAGATACTCCCTTATCCATACGTTTCGCAACACTCATAGAGGTATCTTCTGTAAAGATTTCCGGATCAATCAAACCTTTTTTATAAGATTCGTGCATTGCTGCAATCCCTTGTTTATAACTTTCCTCTGTACGAAGGTAGACTGGTTTTCCATCTTTTACAGACATTTCATATGTATTATCTGCCCCTAAACGATTATTGAACGGAAGAATATATGAGAATGTTGGATCAAAGTTTCCTGCTCCGAATGGAATTTCATCAGAAGCGTCTCCATTTCCGTTCGCATCTTTATCCTTAAATTCTTGTAGTACTTTTACTAAATCATCATACGTTTCTGGAACCTTTAATCCTAAATTATCCAGCCACTTTTTATTAATAAATAGCTGATTAGCTACAGTAGGGCGCATCGGTAATTTTTTAGGTAGGCTGTAGATATGACCATCTGGTGAAGTAATCATCGCTTTAATCTTAGGCTCTTTTTCCATAGCCTTAGTTAAATTTGGCATGTTTTCTTTGATTAAATCTTCCAATGGAATAAATAAAGATTGGTTCTGAGCAATTTCTGAATCTGTAAAAGCATTTGAACCTAAAAACGCATCTGGTAAATCTCCACTAGCAACCAAAACAGATTTCTTATCTGCCCAATCTGCAGCTACAAGTGTGTCCCATTTAACATCGATACCGGATTCTTTGGCAGAATCTGTTAGAAAACCTTTATGATAATCTTCTCCCCAGTCAGACCAACGAACAGTTGTGATTTTATAAGAATCTTCTCCAGATTTATCGTCCTTATTCGCATTATTGGAATTTGCACAGGCTGTTAAGCCAGCAAGTGTAACTGTTCCTAAGAACAAATATGTAAATGATTTATTTTTCATGTTTTTCTCCTATTCTTTCAAGGCGCCAATCATTACACCTTGATTAAAATATTTTTGAACAAAGGGATATAGCAACATAATCGGAGCGGTTGAAATAACAATTGCTGCATATTTCATCATATCAGCTTTAATACGAAGATCTGATGCCACTTCTCCTGTTGCTTGCGATTGTAACATTTGATTACTAATTAGTAAACGTCGTAAAATTAATTGCAATGGTTGTAAATTTTCATTCGTTAAATAAATTAAAGCATTAAACCACGAATTCCAAATACCAACTGCAGTCCAAAGTCCAATAACTGCTATAATAGCTTTTGATAACGGAACAACTATTTTAATAAAATAACGAATTGTACCACAGCCATCAATTTGCGCAGCCTCCCACATCCCGTCTGGAATACTATTATTAAAGAAAGTTCTAGCAACAATAATATTGTATGATGAAACTGCAAAAGGTATTACCATTACCCAAAATGTATCAATCAAGCCTACATTCTTTACTGTTAAGTAGGTAGGAATCAAGCCACCTGATACAAACATAGGGATTATGTAGAGAATACTCATCCACCTTCTACCAACTAATTCTTTTCTAGATAAAGCATAACCAGCTGGAATATTGACTACTAAAGCAACTAAGGTACCAACAACAGTATATAAAATGGTATTTAAATAGCTACGCAAAAATAAAGGTTGTTGAATAAGACGTAAATATCCATCTAATTTCCATTCTCTTGGAATAAACCATACCTTCCCGTTTGCAACATCTGAAGGATTACTAAAAGATGCAATCACTACAAACCATAACGGATAAACAATTAACAGGATAAGGAAAATTGCTAAACCATAGGTAACTATATCAAATAATAATTCAGAGTTTGTTTTTCTTGATTTATGAAACCATTTCACTTTAAGCACTCCTTCCTTTAAAAAAGACCCGTTCTAGTATATCTTTTTGAGAACCAGTTAACAGATAACAAAATTATTAGATTGACTACGGTGTTAAATAACCCTATAGCTGTCGAATAACTATACTGAAAGTTCACCATACCAACTTTATAAACATAGGTCGAAATTATCTCACTTCCTGCTAAATTAAGTGGATTCTGTAGTAGTAACACTTTCTCAAACCCTACACTTAATAAACTACCTGCTCTTAATATTAGTAAAATCATAGCAGTCGGCAAAAGCAATGGTAATTCTATATGCCGAATTTTTTGTAACCTAGAGGCACCATCCATAGTTGCAGCCTCATAATATGTAGGATCAATTGCAGAAAGCGCCGCCAGATAAATAATACTATCCCAACCAATATGTTGCCATACATCACTCCAAACATAAACACCTGCAAAATGACTAGGTTTTGATAAAAAATCTGGAATAGTGATTCCAACAGACTTAAATACATTCGCTAACAAACCACTAGTAGGAGATAAAAATAAGATAATCATCCCACACATAACCATTGTAGAGATAAAATGGGGTAAGTAAGTTGTCACTTGAAATATTTTTCTAAATTTCCCAACTCTTAACTGATTACTAATGATAGCTAGTATAATAGGTAAGGGGAATCCTACTACAATACTATAAAGTGAAATTTTTAATGTATTGAACATAGTTGTCCCGAATTGGAATGATGAGAAAAATTGAGTAAAATACTTAAATCCTACCCACTGACTAGCAAAGATACCATTGGCTGGTGAATAGTCTTTAAATGCAATAATTAGTCCCAACATGGGAATATAGGAAAATAAAATTAATAGCAATATTGAAGGAAAAAGTAATATATATAACGGAATACTATGCTTTAATTTTATTTTATGAAGTTGAGATGCTACTTTCATTTTTTTCCTCCTATCTGATTTTCTACGATTATTTTACACCATATAGAATTCCCTTAATAGAACTTTTTGGACTAGGTTTATCAATTTTTCAGTTTTTTAATTTTAAAAACTATTACTTTTCCGACATCTTGATAAAACATATCTGTTTTGTTACATGATATCGTATTTTCAAAGTGCTATAATTTTAAGAGGAGAATAGTATATGAAATTAAATCACGACTTATCAAAAAAACATTCCATTCATTTTTTCTTTAAACTCCTACTTGTACTACTATTGATAAATATTTTAATCAATATTGCTATGAGTAACATAACTAGAAATTTTATTAAAAACCAAAATATAGTACACCTACGTAGTTCAATTGAAATTTATGCTGATTCTGTTAATGAGAAATTGCATTCTGTAGAACGCTTTATGTACTCAACAATAACGCATAATGAATCTTTAGAGAAATTAAATCATGTACAAACGTTTCTTGACTATCAAGAAAATCTCAAAAAAGTTCAAACTAGCTTTGCAGAGTTTGAATATCAAAATGAAACTCATATGACATTCTTATTAGAAACCGATAGTACTGATTATTTTATAAATGTCTCCAATCTTTATATTCCATATGAAGATTATCTACTGTTAAAATCAAATCTAAAATCATTGCGTAGTGATATAAGTGACCGTAAATGGAAAAATGTAACTACTAAAAATAGCGAATACTTAGTTAAATCTGTTCATTACGAAGGAAAAATCATTTATGCCGTCATATCTTCAGAAGATATCCTAAAACCTCTAAGAAAACTTAATATTGGAAATAATGGTAAACTTTCTCTAAAAGAGCCTAACAATATACCCTCCGAGAACTACCTGATTCATGCTCAAAATGAAAAAACGCATTTACCTTTCGATATTTATGTTTTAGTCGATTATGCCGAAGTCTTTAGAAATATCACACTCTTAGAAGTATTTTTATCAGCCGTTCCTATCATTATCACCATTTTATCAATCATCATTATCCTGTATATTCGTCAGTGGATGATTAAACCTATAACAAGACTCACTGAACGACTCTCTCAACTCGGGGACTCCATCCCCCCTTCTGAATTTTTTATATCTGAAGGTATACTAGAAATTGATAAGGCAAATGATAAACTTAATAAAGTAATTTTTGACATGCAAGAATTAAAAATACGGGAATACCATTCACAACTAGAACTTAAGAAGATTGAACTTAATTATCTTAAGAACCAAATTCGTCCGCATTTCTACTTAAATATGTTATCAATGATTCATAGTATGCTTCAAACAAAAAACTATAAAGAAATTGAAGAGTTAACTATCCTAACTTCAAATTATCTCCGTCATTTATTTATGGCTAATCAAGATTTTTCAGAACTTAAAGATGAAGTTCAGCATATTAAAGATTATTTAGAAATACAACGAATTCGATATGGAAATAGCATCTACTTTTCACTAAACTACAATGATGACCTACAAAATACTCTTGTTCCATCGTTACTGTTACAAACGTTTATTGAAAACACAATCAAACACGGTTTTTCATTTCAGGATTTATTTACAATTTTACTATCAATAAAAAAAGTAAAAACTGAGAACTCAGATTATATTCAGATTTGTATCGAGGATAATGGTCCAGGTTTCTCTGAAGAAATTTTATCAAAACTAAATCAGAAACAGTCTCTAATAACAGAAGATGGACATCATATTGGGATTACAAACACCATCGAACGTTTAAATCTTCTCTATCCTAATGACTATAGTGTTGCATTTGAAAATAATGAAGAAGGTGGAGCTAAAATTCTTTTACTCATTCCATACAAGATTATAGACGGAGGTTATAATGAACATCTTATTAGTTGATGACGATCGTTTTATCATTGAAGCTTTACGAGAGAAAATAAATTGGGCTAAACTACACATTGACACTGTTTATGTTGCCTATAGCCTCACTCAAGCTCAAAATATTATTAGAGAGAATCCTATTGATCTCATGATAAGCGATATAGAAATGCCTCAAGGTAGTGGCCTCGAACTCTTATCGTGGATTAGAAATGAAAAATATGATATAAAAACAATTTTTTTAACCAATTACGCCGACTTCAACTATGCTCAAAAAGCAATTGAATTACAAAGCTTCGAATACTATCTAAAACCCATTAACTTTGAAAAATTAGAATTTATTATTCAAAAAGCCATTAGTAAAATTGAGAATCATAACTTAAACGGAAAAAATGATGCACTTTTACAAATAGAAGATAATTTCTGGTATGATTATCTTAGAAAACCTCAAATTTCTCGCATTGATGAGCTAGAAAACATAGCAAGCAAACAAGGTTTTATTCTTAAAAAACACCAATATTTTTTCCTTGCAGTTTTAACAATCAATCTTAATGAAGAAGATTATTCTGCAGAAACTCCATCATGGACTTCTCAACTAAAAAGAGAACTTCAAAGAATTTCACAACCTTCTTATAAGCTGATAAGTCTATTCAAGATGGAAAGCCAGGTTGATCAATATGTTTGTCTCTTTAGAGTAGACTCATCCAAACGTAGTGACAAATTGGCATATGAGATTCATTCTCAAATTTCTAATAACTTTAGTAAATACTCAAACATTATATATAAGAGTTGCCATAAACTATACGATATTTTATTTCATACCAAAGAACTCTACACTTATAATGAACAGTATGTTTCTTATTGGAATACTATTACATGTGTTCCACATAGTTTCCCAACTTCTTTCAAAACAGAAACTCTTTCAATTACTTTTTTAGATAGCTTAAGCGAATATGAATTAAGAGAAAAAATTGATTCACTTGCTTATAATTCTCAAATTCCTACTTTCACACTACAACAAATTTTACTAGATTGGACTCAACAAATAGGAATATATCTAGATCAAAATGGAATCTCGGCACATAAATTATTCCAAAACAGCACTCATGATTTCTTATTCCAACGACGCTTTCATTCAATTGAATCTTTTCAGAATTACTTTGATTATTACTGGTCACATGCTAAGAAATTTGCAACAAACATTGAAAACCAAAAAAATAGTATTCAACGCATCGTCGAATACATAGATCATCACTACTATGAGGATATAAATCGTTCTATATTAGCAGATATGGTTTATCTCAGCGCAGATCATTTAGCTAGAATTTTTAAAAAAGAAACTGGAGAAACTCTTGTTAAATATATAACGGATAAGCGCATTAATGCTGCTAAATCTCTCCTATCTCAAACAAATATCTCAATATCACAAGTATCTTGTCAAGTAGGGTATGATAATTATTCTTACTTTACTAAAATTTTTAAACAAAGGACTGGACTTTCTCCTGGAGATTACCGTAAAACTTATCAAAACAAAACGTAAGCAATGTAAATTATTGAAATGCTAAAGACTGTGGTAAGCTTTGACACTCTACAATTTTTCCAAAGATAGCTCCATAAACTTATTTGAAATTGCTGATAAGGTAACTTCTTAAAAAGTCAGTTTGAGAAAAACATCCAGTAAATATTTCTAGGATAAAACGTATACTATCAAGCTTTTACGCCTGATAGTATGCGCTTTTTATTTGAATACTTGCTACAACACCTCATAAGGTTTACTATCATGCCATAGCAAAATGAACTGCACCCTAAAAGTTAAATAGAAAAAATCTAACTTTTAAGGTGCAGATTACATAAAATATTCTAGTACAATAGAGCATTCTTATCCAGGGTAGTCGAATGTATAAACTCATAACTTGAAAAGAATTTTTTCAAATAACTTCGTTAATTTAGTTTTGTCTCCATAAACTGTACCATCCATATACAGGTGATAAATCTCATCATCATCACCGATTGATATTTCACATTCATAACCTTTCATTAAAGCTAAAGAGCGAATAACCTCCCTCTGCGTTCTACCGTTTCCCTCACGGAATGGATGAAAATAATTGAGATTATCTAAAATTTCGACCAATAACTGAATGACTTCTTTTCTACTATTAGCATTGTCATGAAATCTATCTATCAAATTATTAAGGTAAGTGAGTGCTGTATCGAAAGACTGAATCGGCATAAAAGCATTACCACTTTTTGAAATATTGACTTTTCTAAATTCACCTGCCCAATGATACATATCTTCAAACAAAAATTGATGAATTTTCAATATATCTTTTACACTATAAACTGGGATAGGATTGATAAATAATTTCAAACTCTTACTAGCAACCATACGATATTCAAGATCGCGTGCTTTTTGCTCATCTCGTTCTTCCTGCTTATTTCTTAGAACTGAAGAATCTGGATAGGTATATAAATTATTCGGATCAATATAGTCATAAGAATCATAACATTTACGCTTCATTAAGCCATCCCCAAAGCAAGAGCTTCATCTCGTAATTTTTCAACATCACTAACCGTAGGTCGCCATCCTTCAATCATATTTGTACTTAAAGCATACCAAACACTCTTAAAAACGGACCGATTTTCAAAAGCGACTCCCATGATTGTCATCTTTTCTTTATCTATATCTAAGGACATACGCTACCTCCTTTAGTTACATTATACCATATTTCTATGTAATTTCTTTTTCATTTTTAACTAATGTACTGTAATCATTTTAGTCATTTTAAAAACGTTTTAAAATTTTTTAGGTTAATCATAATTTTATTTTAAGCTATAAAAACTCTAAGCAGGCAGAGCCTGCTAACTCATGACAGAAAAAGAAGTTTAGCTTATAATGAAGATGAACAATACAAATCCGTGGTGTCTAATAGGGCTTTTCCTAGCCTGTTAAAAAAACTGGATGAACAAGAGTCATGAGATAACTCGAATATGCCTTGAGCATGAAAATAAAATTACTAGTAGCCTCTTGTTCTATTGTTCAAATAGTTAACAGGAGGTTTTTATAATGGAAGTCATGATTGAAACGTGTTGTGGTATTGATGTCCACCAAAAATCCATTGTTTGTTGTATTCTAGATTGTCCACTAGATACTAATAAGCCAAAGAAAATTCAGAAGAAATTTGGGACAACTACTGTAGCTCTTCACAATGCCTTAGATTGGTTGGTGGAAAACCATGTCATACATGTCTTTTTTGAAAGTACTGGGCAATATTGGCTCCCTCTCTTTAATATCTTTTCAGATTCTAATCTCGTCTTGGTACTTGCCAATCCTCAACATATCAAGAATGTGCCTGGTCGAAAAACAGACATGAAAGATGCCGAATGGATTGCTCAACTCGGCCGTTGCGGACTAATTGAACCTTCCTATATCCCTGCTCCTGAAGTAGTACAGCTTCGTTTACTGACACGTCGCATGCGTTCTTACAAGCAGCGTCAAACTCAAGTCAAAAATGAAATTCACAATCTCTTACAACGGGCTAATATCAAGCTAACAAGTTATCTTTCTGATATTTTTTCTAAGACAGGGCGATCACTTTTAAAATTATTTATTAACGGAGAAAGCATTAATGTAGAATCTGTTATCCCTTGTATCCAAAAGCGAGTGAAAGCAAGTCCAGAAGAACTTGTTGAAGCGATGGAAGGAAAGTTGTCACTAGAAGATCGCTTCCTCTTAGACCAGAGCTTAGAGGAATATCAGATGTATCAGGAACTCATTGAAAAATTGACCGATGAGATTCAACACTACATCGAAAAGGAGTTTCCCTGAGGAAAATAGGATACTTCAAACCATTCCTGGTGTGAATGAAAACTGTGCTGCCACTATTCTAGCTGAGATTAGACCAACTGTTACAGCCTTTCCATCCGATGCACACTTAGCATCCTGGGCTGGACTATGCCCAGGATCTTATGAGAGTGCTGGCATTAAAAAATCCTCACACATTACGCAAGGAAATCGCTATATCAAACAGGCTCTGACCATGTCGGGATTAATTGTAGCACATTCTAAGGATCCAGCTTTTTCTTCTTTTTACAATCGAATTTCCCAAAGAGGAAGCAAGATGAAGGCGATTATTGCTTGTGCTCATAAGATTCTCAGAATCATTTACAAACTACTCTACACCAAACAGACTTATCAAAAAGAAAAGGCGATAGGACTGAGGAAACAGTTCTAACGCCCAAACTAAAAAAATTTCAATTATAGTATAGCACAGGAAGTGATTTTTTGCGCTTTTTTACTGTCTTTTTTCAAATAAAAACATCAGGAATGATCAGCTTTAATCACCTAACTTATTTACAAATTCTCTATACTTTCTTGCCAGAATCATTAATACTATATATAAGCAAGACATAGAGCGACTATCAAGGTCTGGATTTTCGTCTATTCTACTAATTTCATAAAACAATTGATACGTTGAATTATTCTTTAGAAAATTATCGCTAAACTCCGTTACACCAATAATAGTAACTCCCTTTGCATTTAATTTATTTATAGTTGTTTGTATCCCTTTAGTATTTCCACTCAATGATGTAATTATCACTAAATCATCTTTATTCAAATTATCAGCTAGCATGGAAAAATTCGTTTCCCCTGAAACAAGATAATTTGGACGATGACTTAAGAATAATTCATTTGACAACTCTTTCGTAAAATTGTTTTGAGTGAAACCAGTGGCATACAATGTTACTTGGGAAGCTTCATAAATTTTTTTTAAAATGGGCAAAAAATCTAATTCTGTAGCAAATCGAAATGTTTTCTGTATATCCATTTGTAATTGAGATAACAAGTCTATTTTATCCACTGATTTTGTTTTAGAGATTGAATCTTGAATCGAATATCTCATATCTGTAAAACCTCTAAAACCAATCTTCTTCGCTAATCTCAAAACAGTGCTTTTTGAAGTTAATAAAAGTTCTCCTACTTCTACTATCGTTTTTGATACAATTAATTCTTTATGTTGAACAATGAACTGCAACATCTCTTTTTCACTCATTGTTAAACTATCATAGTTAACTTCAACATGCTGTTCAAAATTCATTTTTTCATCCTTTTTATTTACATCATTATTTTCAAAATCGGTGTTGTTATTAAAAGTGCATATCCATTTGAAAATCCTATAAAACAATTTAATTCTATCATAAACAAACATAGAATTAAAGATAAAACATCTTCTTCATAGATTATATACATCCGAACTCATATTTGATTGAATTAGGCTTCAATAAATAAGTTAGTAGAAGAAACAAAATCAAAAAACGCACAATATCAAGTTTAGAAAAATTTGATATCATACGTTTCCTCATGAATAGATTTTATAAATTCCCTATTTCAATTGAATTTTGCTCTAGTATTTAAACTTAATAGTATTAGCTCTCACTATACTCGACAAATAGGTTCTATTCAAAGTTTTGCAAAAATCTTTATTGTTCTATTAAGAAAACTTGAGCCTCAAAAGGTTTCAATTCAAAAAATTTTGGAAGTTGTTTAAGTTCTGATTCATAATTTCCAATTAAATATTTTACTTGACTACCAATCAGATTCGATGGTACTTGTGAGGTAGTAGGTTGTTTAGAGAATGAACACACAATTAACAAAATTTGTTTATTATATTCCCGTACATAACTAAAGACATCACTATCTTCTTCGTTTATCAATTCATACTTCCCATGAATTATAATTGGGTAATCACGCCTCAAGCTGATTAATTTTTGATAATAATAAAAAACTGAGTTTGAATCTTCAAGACAGGCTTCTGCATTTATAGAAGAATTGTCTGGAGAATACTGTATCCAAGGGTTTCCACTTGAAAAACCATATCCTTCTTCTTTATTTCCATTCCATGGGAACGGTGTTCTCGCATTATCTCTAGATTTTAAATAAATTGAATTATTTATATAAGATGAAGATTCACCATTTTCCTTCATAAGTTCATAAAAATATTTAGTCTCGATATCTTTGTAATTCTCTACAGAATCAAAATGAACATTCTTCATCCCCAACTCTTCACCTTGAAAAACATACGGAGTTCCCTTCATCATATGCAATAAGGTAGCTAACATCTTTGCTGACTGTACCCTAAATTCACCATCATCACCAAATCGAGTGACAGCTCTTGGTTGATCGTGATTACTCCAGTATAATGAATTCCACCCTTTTTCTAACTTCAATTGCCACTCTGTTAAAACTGATTTTAAATCACTTACTTTAAAGCGTATATCTGAGAACTTACCATATCTACCATAATCCAAGTGCATGTGATCAAAATGAAACACCATATTCAATTCTTCATTTTCGGGCAGAGTATACTGCAAAGCTTGATCACTGTTTGTATTTGGAGCTTCACCAACTGTCATTACATTATATCGGCTTAGAACTTCCTGATTTAGTTCATGTAAAAACTCATGAACTCGTGGGCCATTTGAAGCTCCTACATAATAAGATTTAGTGTATGGAACTCCATCCGGTGCGTCAGGATAGTCCTGCCTTTTACTTATCAATGTAATGACATCCATCCTGAAACCATCAATTCCTAAATCAAACCATTTGGTCATCATTTTTTGAATTTCTTGACGTACCGTTGGATTTTCCCAATTTAAATCTGGTTGTTCCTTGGCAAAACAATGTAAATAATATTGATTTCGTTCTGGAACATACTCCCATGCAGATCCACCAAAAGTGGAACCCCAATTATTAGGTTCGCTACCATCAGGCTTAGGATCTTTCCAAATATAGTAATCAGAATATGGATTATTTTTATTTTTTCTAGATTCAATAAACCATGAATGCTTATCACTGGTATGATTCACAACCAAGTCAAGAATAATCTTTATTTCTAATTTATGAGCTTCTGCTAATAATTCTTGAAAATCTTCCATTGTCCCATAAATTGATAGGATTCTTTCATAATCACTGATATCGTATCCATTATCCACCAATGGTGATTCATAGATAGGATTAAGCCAAATAACATCAATTCCTAACTTATGGAGATACGGTAATTTTTCTTTTATTCCATTCAAGTCTCCTACACCATCTCCATTTGAATCCTTAAAACTTTGAGGATAAATTTGATAAACAATACTATTTTTCCACCAAGCATCTGCCATCACTCATCATCCTCATCAGTCACTTGATTATATATATCATTCACAAAAAGTAATTGATTCTTTGCTTCATCAATAGACTTTCTAATTAAATCTTCAGATAAATCTTCGCTTTCAATAGATAACAAAAGCGTCATAATAATTGGTAAATTCATCCCTGTTACAAGAAACAAATTTCTTTTGCTCATATACCTAATAAAAGTTTGGTTCACCGATCCACCAAGCAAATCTGTAAAAATCAGAACTTTTTCGTCAACGGGATAACTTTCTAAAAGTTTTGAAATTTCGTCTTCAATTGGCTCATTATTAATATAGGCTGCAATTACATCAATTTTTCCAATAGATGGGATTAAGTACTCTATAGTATCCTTCATCCCAGTTGCAAGATGATGATGACTTGCAATAATAACTTTTGTCATATTTTCTCCTTTTAATTAACTGATAAAATGCCAAAGTAAGACAGAATTAAAGATAGAATAATAATTCCAAAAATAATTTGAATTACGGATAACTTCTTATTCGCTAACAATTTGTAAACTAAATAAGTCATCACTGCAGGTAATAGCGCTGGCATGATTTTATCAAGAATATCGTCTTGAATTACTAGTTTAACATCTCCTGTAGTAAATACTGTCGAAATCTTCATTTTAACTACAGATGGGATTAAAGCTCCAACAACCGTTAAACCCATGATTGAAGCAGATTCAGTAAAAATATTTAATTTTTCACCTAATCCGGTTATCAACTTCAAACCAGAATCATATCCGATATCAAATAATTTAAATCGGAAAAATAGGAAGAAAACATTCAAAACTAACCAAATTATTGCACCAATTGGATTCCCTTCTAATCCCATATATGCTGCAATTGAGCCCATGATTGTTGGATATAATACCCAAATTAAGGTATCACCTACACCAGCAAGTGGTCCCATCATACCAGTTTTAAAATTTTGTACCGTATCTAAAGATTCAACACCATCTTTTTCTTCCATTGCTATACTTGCACCTAATAAGATATTAGCCATCCAAGTAGTAGTATTAAAATACTTAAAATGATTATTCAATGATGCAACATATTCATCATCATTTGGATAGATTTTTCTTAAAACTTTATTTAATCCATAAACAACTGCTGGTCCCTGTTGATTCTCATAATTAAAAGTGTTACATGCCATAAACATATATCTGAACGCGGCATTACGAATATCTTTTTTTGTTATTTTTTGTTGTACATCATTCATCAAAGTCATCTCCAAATTCTTCAGCTCCGGCAACTGTTGAAGAGACAACAGTTGATACATTTTTATTCATAGTAAAATAGTAATATGCAATGGCAAAACCAGCAAGAGAAATTCCTAAAATTGGTAAATTCAAATATGCTGCAAAGATAAAGCCAACAATAAGCATGCTTAAATATTTTTTAGTAGGCATAACTTGTAATAGAATCGCGATTCCGACAACAGGTAGGATACTACCTGCAATAGATAAACCATTAGTGAACCATTCTGGTACACTATTCAAAATTACATTTACAATTTTATCTCCAAAAATGACACAAAGAGCTGTCGGAATTGCGGTTGATAAACCAAAAATAACCGGTCCAATCCAAAAAATTCGATTCATCTTAGCAAACTTTTTCTCATTAGCTGCCTTCTGAGCTGCGTGGGTTACATATGTATTAAGTATTTTTGCTAAAACATCCAACTGAATACCAAGCATTCCAACAGGAACTCCCACTGCTAAAGCTACAGCTTTTGCAGACTCTACATTACTTGTTGTTTTAATCGCAATAAAACCACCTACTAATGCTGCAAGACCCCAGTTTGGTACTGATGAACCACCAATATTTGCAACACCTAACGCCATCAATTGGAATGTTCCACCAATAATCATTGCTGTTTTCATATCTCCCATAATAATTCCAACAAATAATGAAACCATTATAGGAAACCAAGTACTTAGTACCAATCCTTGTTGATCTAGTACTACCCAAAACGACAATAAAATAATAAGTAAACCTTGAATCACTTCCATAGTATCATCTCCTATTTAATATACTTTTCTAAATTTTCCTCTGGATCAGAAGGAACAAAATGGAATGTTACATCAACACCAAGTGTTTTTAATCTTTTCAAATCAGCAACTTCTTTTTCATTGACAGAGACCATCTTCTTAACTGTTTTTTTCCCTTCACCATCAAACATTATTCCAACGTTGACCTTTGGTATCTTTACTCCACCTTCAACTAATGCCACCAATGTTTCAGGTTCTCGAACAATTAGTAAAACATTATGATTATCATACTTGCCATCTGCAAAATTTGTAATCGCAGTATCTGTATCAATAATTGACATTCCAGTTCCTGCAGGTTTACTCATCCTCATAGCAGCCTTTTGGACTTCGTCCTTACTTACTTCATTATCTACTACCATCAACCTTTTGGCCTTTGTAGCCCCCGCCCATTGTGTTACCACAATACCATGAATCATGCGTTGATCAATTCTCGCTAATACTACTGACATATAGCTTCTCCTTTTTTTAAGTTATGATAGAATTATAAAACACGAAAACGCTTAACACAAGATATTATAAGCATTTCGGGAGATGTATTGAAAAGTTGGGATAAGTAGCAAATTAGTGAGAAGTTTCCCGACATAAGGAATTTATGTATCTGTTATCTTTTTCTTTCATTTGATTATTAGTATTCAAGATAAAACTGTCTAACAAACTATTTTATAAAATAATTTTAGTCAATCAAAAAAATTTAGGACATTTTTAAATCATAACACCCATCTAACGGGTGGTTTGCACCGAGGCTAGAAGCCCAAATTGCCAAAGGATGGAATAAAAGCCTTAGAGTTTTATTAAGGATAATTATAATCTTGATTTGGCTGATAGAACTAACTTTCAGGGGCATTTCCCCGAAATGAGAACATAATCATTTCTAATTTACATCCAATGGCTGTTGGTGGTTCACTTATCATAATCATAAAAAGTAGGCGAAAAATGCGAACTACTGTATCACAAAGTTGATGTAATAGTTTAACAACAAACGCACAGCTACTTCATGTCAGTTCAAATGATTTTATTATCGTCATTTTCTATTCTGAAGATATTATTTCTAGATATTTAAAAATAACAAAACAAATTCCATTTTATTTCCAAATATTTGAAAATAACGTCTATTTGTATTATACTATCTTTGAGGTATCTATTATGAACTATATTAAAAGACCACATTATTTAGACTTTTTAAGAAGACATCGTGACCGACAAATCATTAAGGTTGTGAGTGGAGTTAGACGAGCTGGTAAATCTGTGCTTTTTCAACTCTATAAAGAGGAGTTACTAGCAACTGGCGTAGACGAGGATCAGATTATATCCATCAATTTTGAGGATCTGAGTTATTATGACCTGCGACATTTTCAAACATTATTTACTTATATAAAAGAGCAGTTAGTTGAAGAGAAAACATACTATATCTTTTTAGATGAAATTCAACATGTTGAAAAATTTGAACTGGTAGCAGATAGTCTATTCATCTTGCCAAATGTTGACCTCTATTTGACTGGATCAAACGCTTACTTTATGAGTAGCCAATTAGCTACAAACTTGACTGGTCGGTATGTTGAGATAGAGGTCCTTCCTTTGTCATTTGAAGAATACCTATCAGGTCAATCTCTCTCAGAGAATCTGAATACAACAGAAATTTTTAACAATTATCTCTTTAGTGCTTTCCCTTACTTATTGCAAACATCATCTTACGCTGAAAAAATTGATTATCTAAGAGGAATATATAACTCAATACTGTTAAATGATATTGTCACTAGATTGGGAAATCCAAATCCTACTATTATTGAGCGCATTGTCCGAACCCTTCTCAGTAGTACAGGTAGCTTAATATCAACAAATAAGATTCGTAATACCCTAGTCAGCCAAAACGTTTCAATATCCCATAATACTTTAGAAAATTATTTGACGACTTTGACAGACAGTTTACTTTTTTATTCCGTCCCACGTTTTGATGTCAAAGGTCGAGCATTATTGCAACGCTTAGAAAAATATTATCCCGTTGATTTAGGTTTACGACACCTCTTATTGCCAGACCACAAAGAAGACATTGGGCATATCTTGGAAAATATGGTATATTTGGAATTGAGACGTAGATATTCACAAGTATATGTTGGTAATTTAGATAAATATGAGGTTGATTTTGTTGTTGTAACTGATCTTGGTCACTACGCTTATTATCAAGTCAGTGAAACAACACTTGCTCCTGAGACACTAGAAAGAGAACTTAGACCACTAGAAGCCATTAAAGATCAATTTCCTAAATATCTATTAACAATGGATACGATTCAGCCAACAGCCAATTACAATGGTATTGAGAAGAAAAATATCATAGATTGGTTACTAGAAAAATACTGAACCTATAAATTGATACACAAGAAAAACACTCCTGTCAAAATCTAGTGAAACTATGAACAGGAGTGTTTTGTTATGGCCGAAAAAGCTTATTCAGTAGAAACTAATACTAGACTAAAAATCAATGATGGAAACTCTTGATTTCTATACAAAAAAGACATCCAAGAGAAAATTCTTGAATGTCTGTAAACGTTAATATACTCATATTGATTAACGTTTACAGACAACTGACCTTGTCAGGTTGCAGCCACATTTATAAGCGACTAAAGTCTCAACAACTGTGTCAATTGTTCCAATTTCCATGAAAACATCCTAAATCATTGAGCTAATGGCTTGAGGTTTAGAATTTTTTATATTTATATTTCATATCCAATTCTTGATAAATATAATATCTCAGCACTTCTTGAAGAAACAATTTTGTTTCATACATCTCCCTGATATCTGTTATCATTTCTGGATAGTTATCTTTCGAATCACCATGAGTATAGTAATTTCGTGTTTGAATTAATTTTATTATTAGTAATTCTCTCTCACTATTCGAAAAAATTTTAGACAGATTAAGCTCATCAATTGAATCGAATAAATTTTTTAAACGTTCGGCAAGGTTAGGCTCTTTTTGATTAAATTTCAATTTATTTCTAAATTTTCTTCTTACCTCTTCTAAAAGATGTGTGTTTATAAAGTCAAACAAAGATTGTCTAGCTTTTTCTTCAACATCAGATAAACATTTCGGATTTTTAAAATTCTTAAAATTTCTAGAGTAAACTTCCAAATTCCTAATAGCATCAACCAACTGATCTTCCAAATATAAATCACCATGAAGATTTTTTGAAAATTGTCTCACTATAAATTCAAGTTCCTCAGATTTATCAAACCAATGATTTAAAATATGTTCAAAATTATCTTCTAATGCCCTCAAAGAAATATCTTGCTGAGAATACGATTTCCATTTTTGGGATTTTCTAGAATGCTGAACAAAGAATTTGCCTTTTATAAGTGGCATACGCTTACCATCTATCATTTTATAAAGAACAAGAAATTCAATATTAGTAAAAGACAATGGTATATTTGATAAAATCTCAATAAATTCCTTAAACTTATGTGAAGCTTGATAAAATTCATCAAAATATCTTATATTTAAATCAGCTGAAATAAGTTTAATAAAATAATCACTGGTAAATGACGTAGTTGTATATGAAGAATGGAGTATTGCCACATCTTCAAAGTTCATTCCTAGTGATCTTATTGACACTTTTGTTGGTTGATATTCACTTACTGCACTTTCAAAAATAGTTTGATTGTCTCTATATTTAACAGTTACCAATGATTTTTCAATCCATTCCTCAATATGTTCAAAGCTAAAATTATATTCCTTGATTTTTTCAGAATCTAATTCATTAATTAAATCTTTAAAGGCCTCAGAACTATAATCAAAATTTCCAAGCTCATTATAAAATACACTGTAAATTTTAAAATTTTTTACTCTATATCTAGTTATCGGAAATCCAGGAGATGAGGAATGTACCATTGGTTCACCATAAGTATTTAAAATTAAAATATTACCATTACTGGAGAAACCATATATCTTTTCCAAACACTTACCAAAACCGAATGAAATACCTGATTCCTCTTCAAATCCACCAAATAATTCTAATACAATTTCACTAGAAGAATAATGTAAAATACCGCTCAAGTTATCCTTACTAACTATATCGTCGGAACGTTCTGAAAAATACCCTTTTATTTCAAACTCTTTATTCCAAGTGTAATCTTTAAATTTCATATTATCCTTTCTGATTGCTTTTCAAAAATCTTCACAACTTTCTAAACTATGATTTTTATGTCGGTACTACCTTTTAATTGTATTAGACCAGCTTCCAATTCTCATCATTCGAGTTATCAATCAGAGTATTTCTTTTATTACTCAATAATTCATCACTCACAAAATATTGCCCTAGTCTCTCTACAAAACCACAATTCTGACAAGTATATAGATAATCTTCTTTTATTTCCCTCACTAAATTGATATTGAACTTATATATCCTCCCGCATTCTTCACATGTCATGCTAAGATTATCACCATTAAATATGAAATCAAAAATACTTTCTAATTCTTTATTTTCTTCTCCAGATAAAGCTAAAATTATCTTTAAATTTCTAATATACCGGTTAAGGGTAACTATTTCTAAATCAATATCAAAATATTTCTCAAATATAGCAATAGCTACTTCTACTAAATAAATGAGAATGTAGGGTGTTTTCTCATAGAACAAATGCCAAAAATCATCCCAAATCTTATCATCAGAAAATATAAAATTAAGATTTCGCTTTTCCGTAGGATAATTTTTATTCTTTGTCACCAAATGAATAGATTGATCAAATACACTTGTTAAACTATTTTCTGCCTTTCGATTATATATAATGTCATATAGTAATTCAGGATCAAGTAATTCTCTACTAAAATCCAAAAAACCATTTTCATACTGAATCGATTCTTTTGCTTTTAAAAGTAGGTCAATAACAAATTCTTTTTTACCCTTCAAATCACTTACGTCATATTCCCTAAGCTCTCCATATTGTATTTTTTCTAAGAAATCATGTGGTTGAACCAATATCCAACTTAAATAAAATAAATTATCTTGAAAAGGTTTCCTAGCAAGAGAAAATGCAACAGTAACTTTTCCCCTCTCTATACAACTCAGAGATTCAAATAGATAGTAATTTAAATCACGTAAAATTGAAAAAAAGATGTGAGGTATATATACATATTCAGAAATATCTAAATCTTTTTGTCTATCTAGTTCATCAAACAAGTCAATTTCATCATTTATCTCATTAGTAAATCTAAAAGATAGACTGGATAATTGATATTTATCAGCTTTAACTAAAATATCAACTAGTATATCATACAAATATAGCATTAATTGATGACGTTTTCTATACTTAGTTGGTAATAATTCTGATATGTGAGATTTAGCCAATATTACTTTCCTCAATTCTTTTTAACTCTACATAACTATATTATACTCTAAAAGTACTCAGTCTTTATCTAGAAGGTTCCTATATAACTTAACAATTATTTTAAGTGTAAACCTAGAAAAGCACTTTGCAAATAGCTTTGAAATATTGATATAATCGTATCAATTAACGTTTTAAAGCAACTGACTTTGCCCTCCCAGTCATATTATAGTGTCGATATAGCAAAAGGAAACACCAACAAGCCTTTACATGCTGACTATCTGAACAATAAAATGAAAAGCATTAGAAAGCGACATAAAGAGCTGGCACATGCTACACTTCATAAACTACGACATACAGGTACAACTCAAATTTATGTCAATACTCCTAATGTAGTTCCTATGGCAGTTGGTGAATTTGCTTTAAAGTCTCTAAAACAATAAGGTAAAAATAAGGTAAACTTTGAGGTAAGCTTTTCAAAAAAATACGAAAAAAGCACCCATAAGGTAAACTTTTGAGTGCTTTGAAACGTTGATATGATCGTATTGATTAACGTTTACTAAATTGTGATGCTTTACGAGCTTTCTTAAGACCTGGTTTCTTACGTTCAACTTTACGTGAGTCACGTGTAAGAAGTCCTGCGCGTTTCAATGAATCGCGGAAGTCTGGGTCTACTTGAAGAAGGGCACGAGCGATACCGTGACGGATAGCTCCTGATTGACCAGCGTATCCACCACCTACAACGTTAACGAAAACGTCGTATGAACCTACAGTTGAAGTAACTGCGAATGGTTGGTTGATGACAAGACGAAGGTCAGCGTGTGGGATGTACTCTTCAACATCTTTTTTGTTAACAGTGATTTTACCAGTTCCTGGAACAAGGCGAACGCGTGCAACAGCGTTTTTACGACGTCCAGTACCTGCATATTGTGCTTGTGACATACTTTATTGTTCCTTTCCTTAGATAAGTCCTGAAATATCAAGAACTTCTGGTTGTTGTGCAGCGTGAGTGTGCTCAGCTCCAACAAATACTTTCAACTTCATACCTTGAGCGCGTCCAAGAGTATTGTGTGGAAGCATACCTTTAACTGATTTCTCGATCAAACGTACTGCATTTTTAGAACGAAGTTCACCTGCAGAGATTTGTTTCAATCCACCTGGGTGGTTTGAGTGAGTGTAGTAGATTTTATCAGTTGCTTTTTTACCAGTCAATTTAACTTTTTCAGCATTGATAACAATCACAAAGTCACCTGTATCAGTGTGTGGTGTAAATGTTGGTTTGTTTTTTCCGCGAAGTACGCTAGCAACTACTGCAGAAAGACGTCCAAGTGGTACATCAGTTGCGTCAACTACGTACCATTTACGTTCAACTTGGCCTGGTTTAGCCATAAATGTTGTTTTGTTCATGATTTCTCCTATATATAGTTCGATTTTTGTTTACGGTGATGGGTGTTCCTTCCCATCGAAAAGTATTTGGAAGGTTCCGGGGCCTTTCAAATGGGGTAAACAATACCGCCTACTATAATACCAAATTTCACCCCTAAAAGTCAATAGATATGAAAAATATTTTTCTAAACGTAACTTCTCAAAGTAACTTCCACTTGCCTGACCAAAGTGGAAATTAGTCTAAAACGGATTTTTATGGTGGAATTAAGTGTGAGACGTTTGAGTTAGAAACGAGGTCTACTATGACAAAACATAAACACCTTACCCTTTCAGACCGTAATGATATCCAATTAGGTTTAGAGCGCAGTGAAACCTTCAAAGCTATTGGACAATCCATTCTAAAAGACCCGACTACTGTTTCTAAAGAAGTCAAACGAAACAGACAAGTCCGAGAGTCTACATGCCATAACCTTCCTTGCCCTCTACTCGACAAAGCTCCCTTTGTCTGTAACGGCTGCCCTAAAAGAAGACAGAATTGTGGCTATAAGAAGATCTTCTACCTCGCTAAGCAAGCTCAAAAACAATACGAACAAACTCTTGTTGAATCTCGTGAAGGAACTCCCCTCAATTCCAAGACCTTCTGGGACATGGACAAAGTCATTTCTAATGCGTAACTTCTCAAAGTAACTGAAAGTTATATAATCAAGTTAATTTGGGAATTTACCTATTAACTTCGGGAGATTTTTAGGATTTTTTCCTTATTTCTCCCTGTAGCTAAAATCCTTTTCAAAAAATCACCTTTTCTTGATTTTTAATCCTATTTGCTGTATGATAAGGGAAAAGAAAGGGGGCAAAAATATGGCTTTTACCAATACCCAGATGCGGTCTGCTAGTTTTGGCATTGTTACCAGCTTGCCTGATGATGTCATTGATTCTTTTTGGTATATTATTGACCACTTCTTAAAAAATGTCTTTGAATTGGAAGAAGAACTTGAGTTTCAATTGCTCAATAACCAAGGAAAAATTACCTTCCACTTCTCAAGTCAACACCTCCCCACAGCCATTGATTTTGACTTTAATCATCCTTTCGACCCTCTTTATCCCCCGAGAGTTCTGGTTTTAGATATGAATGGTAGAGAGACTATCCTCCTCCCAGAAGAAAATGACCTATTTTAATACTCAATGAAAATCAAAGAGCCAATTAGGAAGCTAGCCGCAGGTTGCTCAAAGCAC
>NZ_VMMU01000008.1:0-4064 GCF_013277385.1 Streptococcus sp. 544 | reverse complement strand
TTTCGAAGAGTATAAAAACTCTAGCCTTCAGTTGCAAACGACTGAAAACTAGAGTTTTTTCTATTTTTTCAAAGCATTATACAAGTTACGGATCGGTTGCTTTAATGTCGGATGGATAAAATGAGGCGCAATTTCCTGTAAGGACTCAAGGACAAAAAGGCGTTCCGCTATGTAAGGATGAGGCAGGATGAGGTCGTCTGTATAAATGACCTGGTCCTCCACAAAGAGCAAGTCCAAATCAATCAAACGAGGTCCCCAATGCACTTCTCTCACCCGTCCCATCTCTGCTTCAATGGTTAACAAGGTTTCTAATAGCACTGGGGCAGGCAACCATGTTTCTACTTCAACCACTTGATTAGCAAAGCTATCTTGCTCCACACCACCCCAAGGCTCCGTCGTAAAGACACTGGACTCTTTGAGAATATGGATACCTCGATTTCGCATTTTCTCAATGGCTTGTCTCAAGTTTGCTTGTTTATCTCCCATATTGCTTCCTAGGGCGATAAAGGATCGTTGCTTGCGGCGATGAATGGCTACCGAGCAAGTATCTAGTGGCAAATGCACTGGCGCCCAAGGTTTTTTCAGTTCCAGCTTCATTTCTTGGACAAGAGGATAGGCCTCAAAAGTACGTTCCACCAGTTTATAAGCTACCGTTTCAATCAAATCCTCAGTTGTTTCCTGAAACCAAGTCGTCCACTGCTGACACAGTTCTCCATAATGGACAGAAGCCGTTAAATCCAAGTCTGTCGCCGCCTTGGTCATATCATAGGATAGGATGGCTGAAACGACAAACTTCTGCCCCAATTCCTTCTCACTAGGAAAAAGACCATGATAGGCAAAAATTTCCAAATCCTTAATCTGCAGTTGATCCATAATGATTCCTTTCTAGAAAAATCCGCCCAAAGCGGATTCTTTTTATACTCAATGAAAATCAAAGTGCAAACTAGGAANNTGACGTGGTTTGAATTTGATTTTCGAAGAGTATTATAGTCCCATTAAACGATAAGCCTGATCTCGGAGGTCCTTATCTGTTTCAAATAGACCACGAGCTACTGTCGTCAAGGTGGCAGTGCCCGGTTTTCTGACACCACGCATGCTCATACACATATGTTCCGCCTCAATGACAACAAAGGCTCCTTTAGCGCCTAGATACTCCATCAAGGCATCAGCCACTTCGATATTCAACCGTTCTTGAATTTGTGGCTTTTTAGAATAAACTTCAACCGTACGAGCTAGCTTAGACAAACCTGCCACACGGCCATCTGGAATATAGGCAATATGCGCTCTACCATAAAATGGCAAGAAGTGGTGTTCACACATGGTATGGAAAAAAATATCCTTTTCTACCACCATATTATCGTCAATAATCTCAAAGGATTTTGACAAATGTTCCTCCGCTGTTTGACCAAGACCTGAAAAAATCTCTTGGTACATACGGGCTACACGAGCAGGTGTTTCCTGCAAGCCCTCGCGATTAACGTCCTCTCCGACAGCCTCGATAATCATTTTTACAGCTGCTTCAATCTTTTGTGTATCCATTCTCATTCTTCCTCTCCATCAGATAGGCTCTCACTTGGCTCAAGAAATACAAGGAACCCGTGACAATCCTAACTGTTTGTTTCTCTTCTTTTTTATCTGTCAATTTCTGCTCTAGAAAATCCTGCCAACCTTGGTAGTTGAGATTCCTAGACTTAGCTGCCTCTTCCAACACGCTTTCATCAGTCGCCCGACTATCTTCAAAATGTGTCAGAGTAAGCTCGGTATCTGGCATTGTCCCCAGCAAGTCCAACATATCCTCCAAGGCCTTGGTTTTGATACAAGTAAAGAGGATTTCCTTATGATAATCCGCAAAGCGTTCTTGCAAGGTTGCCAATAAGGCCTTGATAGCATGGGGATTGTGGGCCCCATCCAAAATCATCAGAGGGTCTCTCGACACAACTTCCAAACGCCCTGGCCAACTTGCTTCTTCCAAGGCTTGACCAAGTAGGTCATTGCTTGCTAGCTCTCGACCATCTTCTAAACAAAAAGTATCAAGTAAAGCTATGGCCATCCCAGCATTCTCTATCTGGTGCAAGCCAAGCAGGCTAGTCTGGAAGCGACCTTGTCTGACAGCACTTGTATAGTCAAAGACTTCCCCTGTCACCACACTTTCTTGATGGCTGACCTGATAATCTGTCCCGTAGGCAAATCTCAGTGCATCTTTCCCTTCCGCAATGCAGTCAATCATAGCCAAAGCTTCTGGAGCAATACGCCCTGTTACCAAGGGAATCCCTTGTTTGATAATACCTGCTTTCTGCTCTGCTATGGCATCCAAGGTGTCACCAAGTAGGGCCACATGATCCAGTCCAATAGTGGTGATGCCTGTCAAAATGGGCTGGCAGACATTGGTACTATCTAAAAGTCCACCCATGCCGACTTCCATGATAGCCACGTCTACTTGCTCCGAGGCAAAGTAATCATAGGCTATAGCTGTGATAATCTCAAACTCGGTTGTCCCCTGCAAATTGGCGGCCGTTTCTCCCTCCAGCAAAGACTGATAGTCTGCCATGAGGGCTTCTAGCCTCGCTTCTGGGATAGATTCTCCATTGATGCTAATCTGGTCTGTGTAATGAATGAGATAGGGCGAGCTGAACACCCCAACTCTCAGCCCCATCTTTTCTAGCATATTTTTCAAAAAAGCAATGGTCGAACCCTTGCCATTGGTCCCTCCGATATGGATAACCTTGAGTTTGAGATGGGGATTGCCACGCAAAGCTAACAGTTCCACCATTCGTTCCAAGCCAAAATGCGGTTGATCCGTCCGATAGTGGGCAATCCACTGATTGTTTTCAATTTCTTTCATCTTATTTATATTGTTTTAAATCTAAATTTTCCGCTTCATCAGCCAGACGAATGGCGGAGGCAATTTCAACTGCCATCCTGTGACTAGCTACATCATGCACGCGCACCACTTCCACACCCTGTCTTGCAGCGATACTAGTTACATGAGCCGAAGCCGTATCTCGATTGCGGAAACCAAGCTCTGTCTCAGGATTGACTTCAAAACCATTTTCTTCTAGGATATTGATGACAAATCGCTTGCGCGACACTCCAAGAAAGATTGGATAGCCCTTCTGATGTAGTTTATCCAAGTCCCGTAAAAGAAGCAGATTTTCTTTCTTGGTCAGACCAAAGCCAATTCCTGGATCCAGAAGGATGTTTTCTTGTGCAATACCAGCTTCCTCTGCTCTCGCTAGGGCTCTGTCAAAGAAAGCCTCCATCAAGTCTTCGATTGGCAATGTTTCAAAGTCAGCTAACTCTTTTTCTGTAAAAGCTTGACCAAAACCAAAATGAGGGAAGATGAGCGAGCTAGGGTGCTGAGGTCGAGCCATGACTGGATTAAACATGATGACCACTTTCGCACCAGCCTTAGCAACCACATGGGCCATTTTTTCATCACCCATGAGACCAGTAATATCATTAACTAGATTGGCACCAGCAGCCAAAGCAGTCTCTGCCACCTGACTTTTCCAAGTATCAATAGAAATGAGGACATCACTTTCCTTGCGAATCGCTTTAATCACTGGAACAACACGCTGGATTTCCTCTTCTATCTCAACATAGCTACTTCCCGGCCGAGTCGATTCTCCGCCGATATCTAGCATACTCGCTCCCTCTGCGATCAACTTCCGAGCCTGCTGGAGTGCTTGCTCAAGAGCAAAAAATTGACCACCATCCGAAAAGGAGTCTGGGGTTACATTGATAATTCCGCAAATAGCTGTCTTTGCACGATTGGCTTTACTTAACATATCGGTCACTCCCTCAAGGCTTTTCACCATATTATTTCTCTATTTTACCATAAAAAGAAAAAGATGGACACGATTGCATTCATCTTTTTCCCAGTAGAAACAAGTAAGCAATTGTCAATAATCTTATACTCTTCGAAAATCTCTTCAAACCGCGTCAACGTCGCCTTGCCGTATATATGTGACTGACTTCGTAAGTCTTATCTACAACCTCAAAACAGTGTTTTGAGCAGCCTGCGGCTAGTTTCCTAGTTTGCTCTTTGATTTTCATTGAGGGTT
>NZ_VMMU01000007.1:0-70161 GCF_013277385.1 Streptococcus sp. 544 | reverse complement strand
TTAGTTTGGGAATTTACCTGCCAGAGAGGTTTGTAACTTCTCAAAGTAACTTCCACTTGCCTGACCAAAGTGGAAATTAGTCTAAAACGGATTTTTATGGTGGAATTAAGTGTGAGACGTTAGAGTTAGAAATGAGGCTCACTATGACAAAACATAAACACCTTACCCTTTCAGACCGCAATGATATCCAATTAGGCTTAGAGCGCAGTGAAACCTTCAAAGCTATTGGACAATCCATTCTAAAAGACCCGACTACTGTTTCTAAAGAAGTCAAACGAAACAGACAAGTCCGAGAGTCTACATGCCATAACCTTCCTTGCCCTCTACTCGACAAAGCTCCCTTTGTCTGTAACGGCTGCCCTAAAAGAAGACAGAATTGTGGCTATAAGAAGATCTTCTACCTCGCTAAGCAAGCTCAAAAACAATACGAACAAACTCTTGGCGAAGCTCGTGAAGGAACTCCCCTCAATTCCAAGACCTTCTGGGACATGGACAAAGTCATTTCTGATGGGGTTAAAAAAGGACAACACATCTATCATATTCTCAAAACTCATAACCTTGATGTCAGCTCCTCAACTGTCTATCGACACATCCGAAAAGGGTACCTATCTATCGCTCCGATTGATCTTGCCAGAGCCGTTAAATTCAAAGAAAGACGAAAAAGTAAGCTACCTTCCATCCCTAAAGAAGCTAAAAAAGGCCGTTCCTATGAGGATTTCCAAAACTATTTAGCACTGAATCAACTAGACTCTTGGCTGGAAATGGATACAGTTCTGGGGAGGATGGGAGGTAAAGTCCTACTCACCTTCAATCTATCTTTCTGTAACTTTATCTTCGCTAGGCTTCTGGATAATAAAACTGCCCTTGAGGTTACCAAACACCTCTATGACATCAAGAACACTCTTCACCAAGCTGCCAAAGATTTCTTCCAACTCTTTCCTGTCATCCTGACAGATAATGGTGGAGAGTTTGCCAGGGTTGATGATATCGAAATGGATGTGCGAGGAGAGAGTAAGCTATTCTTTTGTGACCCTAATCGCTCTGACCAGAAAGGGAGAATTGAGAAAAATCACACGCTGATTCGCGACATTCTACCCAAAGGAACTTCTTTTGACAACTTAACTCAAGAGGACATCAATCTCGTCTGTTCGCATGTCAACAGCGTCAAACGTGCTGCTTTAAATGGAAAGTCAGCCTATGAGCTCTTTGCCTTTACCTATGGAGAAGAGATTCCTAAGCTTCTCGGCATTTCTAAAATACCTGCAGAAGACGTCTGCCAGTCGTCTACATTACTTCAACATAAGTTCTAAAAACTAACCTAAAACCCTATTCAAACGTCTCACACTAACTTCCACCATAGCGGAACTTAATCTGAAACGCTTTCAGATGAGGGGATTTTGTGCGCTCTTTTTTTCGATTCATTTTAGTTACAAAAGCGATGAAATCAAGCATGATTAAAACCAGTGGAACTTACTCTGACACGGATTTCCACTGGTTTTTAGGATTTTTATCAGACTAACTTCCACTTGGATTAGCGGTGGAACTTAGTTTGGGAATTTACCCCAGAGAGGTTAAGAAGGAGGGTAAAGGTGCTTCCGAGGCCGTACTGGCTAGTAACTGTGATTTCTCCACCCAATTGATGGGCCAATTCACGCGCAATCGCAAGACCCAAGCCATGACCACCTGTCTTCATATTACGCGAAGTTTCTACACGATAAAGGCGTTTGAAAATATTCTCCAAGTCCTCTGGGGCAATCCCCTGTCCTTCATCGGTCACACTGATTGAAAGCTGGTGCTTCTCCAGCTTAGCCACCACTTCCAGCTTGGTTCCTGGAGCAGAGTATTTAAAAGCATTATTAACCAGATTCACCAAGATACGAGAAAGCTTGGCATAATCCCCCTCAATTCGGGCAGACTCTGGGATTACCTGTAAGTGGACATCTCTTCTCTCCTGCTCAATCAAGAACTGAAATTCACTCATGCACTCAATCAAGAGCTGATCCAGAAAAATACTGTCTTTACTAGTCATATCCGCCTGATTTCTAGCTGTGTTTAGGGTCAAAAAATTCAACTCTTCAACCAATTTATTGAGCCTTTCCGTCTGACGCCCAATGGTTGCTAGATAATGAGCTTGCTCCGACTCCTTGATAACCCCATCTAAAATCCCTTCTACCGTCGCTTGGATTGAAGTGATAGGAGTCTTAATATCATGCGAAAGTTGAGCAATCATCAAGCCCTTTTCTCGTTCGCTTTCTTCCAAGGAATCAAAGCTTGCCTGCAAATCATGGGACATTTCATTAAAAGCTTGCCCTAATTGTTGAAATTCTAAAGGGCCTTGAACCTCCAAATTTGAAGGAAAATCCTTGTCCGCTACCCGCTTGGCATGTTCCTTGAGTTTGCCCAACGACGTAAAGACCGGTGATAGGAGAAAGAGACTAATCCCAGCACCGACAAGGCTGGCAACGATGGTCATCCCAAGCAAAAAGTAAATCTCGCTTTTCTCAATCAGCATTTTTTGAACAGCCCAAAAAACAACCAAAATGGTTAAGAGGGTTGAAATAATATATCCAACCAAAATATAACTTTTTAGTTTCATGTTTGTCCTCTCGGTTTCTCTATCTTATATCCCAACCCCCAAACTGTCTTAATAGTGGGCGTTTGGTCACTACTATATTTTGCCAACTCCTGTCGAAGAGCATGGATATGCACATTCAAGGTATTGGTATCATCCACATAGTCTTCTTGCCAAACCTTTTCATAGAGGTCTGTCTTGGAGAAAACTCGCTCTGGATTGCTAGCTAAAATCCACAGCAATTCAAATGATTTAACAGTCAAATCCAGCATTTCTTCTCCTATTTGAACTTCATGACTACTATGATTCATTTTCAGATTACCAAGGGAAATCAGCTCTGTTTCGCCCCCACGATGAAGGCGGCGCAAAATATTATGGACACGCAAAACCAGCTCACGAGGGCTAAAGGGCTTAGCAATAAAATCATCTGCTCCCAAGCTCAGGCCGTAAATCTTGTCCTGTTCACTGGTCTTAGCAGTAATAAATAGGAAAGGCTGCTCTGGTGATAAGTATTGAACCTCACTGATTAAATCATAACCATCCATCCGAGGCATCATGACATCTGTGATAATCAAATCAATCGGTTTTTTCTTGAACAGCTCTAGCGCTTCCAGTCCATCATGGGCTACCAAGACCTGATAACCTGCCTGAATTAAGTATCTCTGATGAATATCGGTGATTTCTACCTCGTCGTCAACGAGTAAAATTGTCTTTCCCATCTGTCTCTCCTTTGATAAAAACAGTGCTATACTGCTTTAAGTATAACACTATTTTTATTGTTTTACGATGATTTTAATCTGCTATTGAAAGAAAGTCCTGATTGCTGATTGAGTTGGTAAACTAGCCTTAGTCAGCCTACTATCCCTCATTTATTTCCTTAGCTGATTAGTTTTCTTCTTTTTTGTTTTTCAAACCTAGACCACCGAGTAAACCTGCAAGCGCAAGCCCAAGGAAACCAATACTTGCCATTGATGTTTGAGCTTCACCAGTATTTGGTAGCATAGCTTTATCATCTGACATCATCTTGTCTGACATCATCGTATCAGCCATCTTGTTAGCAGAAGCAGCCATGTTTTCACCTGCCATCGTATTGGTAGAGCTTGTCATGGTGTCAGCAGGCATGCTATCTGTAGTACCTGGAGCTGGAGTCTCAGTCTTCATACCTGATTTTTCCATTTGGTCATTTGCTGGCATTGCTTTATCAGTCTCTTTGGCTGGTGCCATCATGTCCTTATGGTCAGCAGCCGTTTGATGAGTCGCACCTGTAGCATGACTGTGATTCATCGGAGTCACGCCAGAACCAGAGTTAGAAGGTGAGAAAGAACCATTTGCTGTGTCTGATGTTTCTTTAACATTTATCTTAATAGTAACTTTTTTAGTTGCTACGATATTTGTCAAATCTGCTTTACCATCTTTGTTGCCATAGACATTGACTGTAGCGCTGTAAGTTTGAGTACCGTTTGCTCGGAACTGGTCGATGAGTTCTTGTTTTTCTTTGCCAGCCACGTTTCCGTCCAAGGCTACTTGGTAGAAGTATTGACCTTTGGTCTTCACATTTTCACCTAGTGGAGATAGGGCTGGATTTTTAGCGTCGCCATTATCTGACCATGGAGCCTTGTCAGATGCTTTGAGCAAGAGACGAGTCAACATGCCATCACCTGCGAAGAGTTCATATGGAATCACATGGTTAACACCTGCTGTGAATGGACCTTCGCCCTTGGCTTTTTCTAGGTAGGCTGCTGGAACATCGATACTGTCTTTAACGTTATCTTTAACAGCTTTTTCGACAGTTTCTTTAGCAACTAATCCATTGATGTTGATGTCTACATTTTTAGTAGCAACTAGATTAGTCAAGTCAGCTTTACCGTCTTTATTTCCGTAAACTTTAACAGTAGCTTTATAAGTTTGAGTACCATTAGCACGAAGCTGATCAATTAAATCTTGACCTTGTTTACCAACAGTATTGCCATTTAAGTCTACTTCATAGAAATATTGACCTTTTGTTTTCACATTTTCTCCTAATGGAGATAAAGCAGGATTTTTAGCTGTACCATTATCTGACCATGGAGCCTTATCAGAAGCTTTGAGCAAGAGACGAGTCAACATACCATCACCTGCGAATAGTTCATAAGGAATTACTTGGTTTACACCGGCAGTGAAAGGACCTTTTCCTTCAGCTTTTTCAAGATAAGCTGCTGGAACATCGATACTGTCTTTAACGTTGTTTTCAACTGCAGAGTTAACATCGCTTCTTGTTACAAGACCGTTCAAGGTAATATTGACATTACGTGTCTTGACAACCTTAGTCAAATCAGGTTTATCTCCGGCTGCTTCATAGACAGTCAGGGTAGCTTCATAGGTATTTGTACCATTAGTACGAAGTGTATCTAATAAATCCTGACCCTGCTTACCTGTGGTGTTACCATTCAAAGATACTTGATAGTAATACTTGTCATCAGGTAAATTTTTCACTGGTGGAATTTTCTCGTTTTGAGCGACACCGTTATCTGACCATGGAGCCTTGTCAGATGCTTTGAGCAAGAGACGAGTCAACATACCATCGCCTGCGAAAAGTTCATATTTAAGTGGTTTGTTTACACCAGCCAAGAAAGGACCGGGAACTTTGGCTTGTTCTAGGTAGCCAGCTGGGACATCGATACTGTCTTTAACATCCTCATCGACAGCTTTTTCAATATCTGCTGGAGTTGCTTGTGTCCCTGCCACATCAGCTGTATCTACAGCTTCTTTTAAGACATCTGTTAGCTCTGGATTTTCTTGTTCTTCTTCACCTTTTTCAAAAAGTGTATCCAGACGAGAAGGGCTTGTTTCCTCGCTCACTTCAGTTCCTTCTGTAGGTGTCGGAAGTGAATTCGTATTTCCAGCAACGACCTCAGGTTTCGCTTCAGCAAGAACGGTGTCTCCCTGAGTTTCTGCTAAGTCACCCTCTTTCGTTACCGATTCCCCTTCGGGTAAGACTTGAGCAGGGGTTGGATTGAGCCCATCGGCACGTACAGAACTTGGCTGACCAACTAGGACAAAGAAGCCACTAGCCACAACAACTGAGGCAACACCGACACTAAGACGGCGAATAGACCAACGAGTATATCTTTGATTTGGATTGAATTTCATAGGATTCTCCTTAGAGTTTTTCTTTATTTGATGACTCTAGTATAATCTCCTAAAATTAAAAAGGACTAAGAAAAAGTTAAAATTTTTCTTAAATCCCTCTTATAAAATACTTATATCAATTAAATCCATAAACAGATTTGGTGATTTGATAGACAACATTGGACAGTTTGCGAGCTGGCAAGACAGAATGTTTGGTCAAACGGCTCAACATGGTTTTGCGAATAGCCTGAAAGACCTCTGGATTTTCCCGCTGAATATAGGTCCACAGCTCCCGTTTTTTTGCCAGATGTTCCGCTGTTCCAGCTCGGTTGAGCAAGGCACTGGAAATCACCGTCGTGATTTCAATATGATTCAGCAAATATTCTCGCATTTTGGGGTGGCTCACTTGGGATAAATCAAGCTGGTCTACCAAGAGTCGATTGACCTTGAGTTGCTGGTCAATGCGCTTAATCATCACTTGCTCATTGACAGACTGGTCCTCACGCCCAATCAAATAACGATAGAAATCGACAGGCAGATAGTACATGGTCTTGACCTGCTGGAGGGGCGTAAAGACAAAGAGATTATCGACATAAAAAGTATGTTCAGGCAGTTGGAACTGGCTAGCACGCAACAAATCTGTCCGATAAATCAGCGAATGCATCATGATATACTGGCCTTTGGAGAAATTTCCGACCTGGTCCCAGCCAAAAATCTGCCGAACAGGCAAGACTGACTCATAACTCATACTCTTCTTACGAGACTGACCTTCCTTTTCATAGACAAAATTAGTCACAAAGGCATCTACCTCTTGACCCTCGCTCTCTAGTTCCTGCAAGGTTTCCAAAATTTTCAGGTAAGCACGAGGATCCACCCAGTCATCACTGTCAACTACTTTAAAATAACGCCCAGAAGCCTCTGCCAAGCCACGATTGACCGCACCGCCATGGCCTTTATTTTCCTGATAAATGGCTCTAACGATGCTAGGATACTTTCTGGCTAAACGCTCAGCGATTTCCTGAGTCTGGTCCTGAGACCCGTCATTGATAATCAAAATCTCAACTTGCTCACCACCAATCACTAGCGACTCCACACAGTAATGAAGATAGGCTGCAGCATTATAGCTAGGAATGGCGATAGACAATAACTTCATAATCTGCTCCTTTAGGGGACTGATTTTTTCTTATACTCTTCGAAAATCTCTTCAAACCGCGTCAACGTCGCCTTGCCGTATATATGTGACTGACTTCGTCAGTTCTATCTGCAACCTCAAAACGGTGTTTTGAGCTAACTTCGTCAGTCTTATCTGCAACCTCAAAGCAGTGCTTTGAGCAACCTGCGGCTAGTTTCCTAGTTTGATCTTTGATTTTCATTGAGTATTACTCTCTCTTATCACTTCTTTCTATTTTACCATAAAGTCCAGCCTTTGAAGAACTTTTACTAGAATACAAGGCTTCTGTCTCTCGTTGCCATCTTGGGCATCAAAAAAGAGGGAAGCTCCCTCTTTTACGAATTCAATGCTGCTAGGGTATCCAAATACTGGTTGTTGATGACCGCCAAAATATAGGTATCTGCCCTCAAGAGGTCATCTGGTCCAAATTCAACATCCAATGGGGAATTTTCCTGCTCTCGGAAACCCAAAATATTCAGATTGTATTTGCCACGGAGGTCTAATTTACTCAGACTTTGACCTGCCCAAGACTGAGGAATTTTCATCTCCACAATAGAGACATTTTTATCCAACTGAAAGACATCAACACTATTATGGAAAAGAATGGTCTGTGCTAGAGACTGCCCCATTTCATACTCTGGCGAGATAACCGAGTCAGCTCCAATCTTTTCTAGCACTTTCTTAGCAGTATGACTTTTGACTTTGGCAATAACAGTCGGTACCCCCAAACTCTTACAGTGCATAACCGCAAGCACACTCGACTCCAGATTTTCACCTGTCGCGACTACAACGGTATCGCAGGTATCAATCCCTGCTGATCTCAATAATTCTTCATCTGTGATGTCACCAATCACTCCACGCGCCAAAACTGGCTCAAACTGATTGATGCGCTCTGCGTGGTCATCAATGGCGATAATATTCATATCCTGCTTGGCTAGGGCAGCTAGGACACTGCTCCCAAAAATTCCCAAGCCTAAAATTCCAATCGTACGATCTGACATGCTCTTTCCTTTCTTAACCAATACTAATATCTGCTTTCATATAGTGAATCATATCTTTCTTTTCTGGATGGTAATCTGCTAGACTGACCAGCAGGGTCAAGGGACCAATTCGTCCGATAAACATGAGAACCATAATCACACTTAGAGCTAATTTCCCTAAATCTGGAGTTAAATTCGCCGTCACTCCGACTGTCCCAAGAGCAGAAATGGTTTCAAATATGAGGTGGATAAAGGGAGGATTTCCCTTGGCTGTCATCCCTAGTAAAATCAAGCCCAGCAAGAATGTCATCAAAAAGATAATAAAGACACTAAAGGATTTTTGAACGGTTCGTGGCGCAATCGTCCGTCGAGCGACATTGGCATGAGGCAAGCCCAAAAGCTCACTCCGCGCAAAGACCAAGAGGACAAAAAATGTGGTAATCTTGAACCCCCCAGCTGTTCCTCCTGGAGCCCCACCTAGAAACATCTGCAAGATATAAATCAATAAGGTAACAGGACGAGCCATGCTGTAATCAATTGTCCCAAAACCAGCCGTTCTCATGCTGACAGTTTGGAAAAAGCTGACCAAGACCTTATCTGCAACAGGGAGATTACCAATCGTCCCTGCATTGTTCCATTCAAGAACGAGACTGCTCACCGTCCCAAAAGCTAGGAGCCCCACCGTCAGTAATAAAACCAGTTTGGTGTGAAAATGCAGGCGCCCTTTTTTCTTTTTCCCTATATGCGTAGCAAGGTCAAACCAGACCATAAATCCAAGACCACCTGTGATAATCAAACCTGCGATGACCAGATTAACCAAGGGATCAGTCTGAAAAGCAATCAAGCTCGTACTTCCAAAATTATCAAAACCGGCATTACAGAAGGCGGATATAGCTAGAAAAATAGCACTAAAGAGACCGCGCCCCCAGCCAAGTTGAGGAACAAAACGAAAACTGAGGAATAGAGCTCCCAAACCCTCAACCAAAAAAGTCGTGAGAAAAATAGAATAGACAAACTTTCTCAAAGATCGAGTCTCTCCATAACTAAAACTATCCTGAATAGTTGCACGGCTACGAAGACTAAGCTTTTGCTTGCTCTGGATATAGAAAACCCCAATAAAGGTCATGAGCCCCAGACCACCAATCTGAATCAAGAACATACAAATGAGCTGACCCCAAATATTGTAGGTGGCAGCGACAGGCTGGGTAAAAAGACCTGTCACACAGACCATGGATACGG
This sequence comes from Streptococcus sp. 544, assembly GCF_013277385.1. Lineage (NCBI taxonomy): Bacteria > Bacillati > Bacillota > Bacilli > Lactobacillales > Streptococcaceae > Streptococcus > Streptococcus sp. 544. The sequence goes on along the minus strand of NZ_VMMU01000007.1, from coordinate 61,091 downwards.
TTGTAAAGAGATGATCAAAATAAGTCGCTCGTGAGCTTTCAACTTGGACAAAAGGCAAGCTCAAAAGAAGAGAGCCTAGTAAAATAACCAAGGCGAAACTCAAAAAAATACGACGGGCAGGCGATAAACGAGATAAGCCTAGCTCTATTTTTTCCTTAGATAATTTGAATAACATACATCCATTGTACCATAAAAAGTAGGAGAGTAGCTATATCTGAAAGGCTATATCTGAAAGGCTATATCTGAAAGGCTATTTCAAGACAGAGTTCCAAGGCCTTATCAAAAGCTTCTGAACCCCAGTCACGACTATCGTACTGGTCCAAGTCAGCTAAGGAATCAGCTGTGAACAACAACTCTCCCCAGAGAGCGCCACGCAGTTGGGCTACTGCCGCAAGCGCAGAACACTCCATCTCCACAACAGCACAGCCTTCTTCCTTACGATAAGCCACCTTTTCAGCCGTTTCTCGGTAAAAACCGTCTGTCGTCCAGGTCATGACTTCTTCATAAGGAATCTCTCTAGCTTCCAAAACTTGCTCAATAGCAGCAATAGCCTCTGGCTGCATTTCCATATAACGAGAAGGTGCCACATAGTGGTAACTGGCTCCTTCATCTCGCAGAGCGCGAACAGGGACTAGAAAGGCATTTTCCTCTATATCGGCTAAGACACCACAGGTACCTGTGGAAATAATCTGCTCCACACCATAGCCAATCAACCAATCCATAAACTGGGCTGCTGGAGCTGAACCAACAGGAGCCTGAGCCAGACAGACCTCCTCACCCTCATAGTTGATGACATAGACTAGATAGGTCTTGGTGGCAGAAACAAATTCACCGACACAGTTGGCCCCTACTTCCCTCGCATAGCGGTCAATCTCCTCATCTAAAAAAGCATAGACACACTTCTTTGGCAACTGTAAATCCAACCCCTCGTGATTGGGCATGATAACCGCCTGAGGATTATCATCAAACTCTAAAATGGGAATCGCGTGTTTCTGAATCATAACCTACCTCCTCTAATTTTGTACTATTGTATCAAAAATTGACGGAGTGTCAAGGAGGGGCTGATGAACTGAGGAGAGAAACAATACAATAACAATATTTTTGACAGAGACTCTTTTTAATGGTACAATGGACTTGCTTAAAAGTTCGATGAAATAAGCACATAAGAAAACACCACCGGTTGCCGCCAGTGGTGTTTTTTTGCGCTTGCTCAAGGCGCTCAGGCTATTTCTTTTTCTTGTCGCATTTGCTTGCTACAAATCGGATAAGCCACTCCGATAAGACATTCGCTAGTGTACCAGCAAGAATAGGTAGCAAGACAAGTTCGATGAAATAAGCACATAAGATTACCTCCTGCCTGCGCAGTCTAGTGTTTGCGACCTTACTATTGTATCATCTTTGACTGAAAATAAATAGAAAAAATCATTGACATCATCGAGTCATCCACAAAAACTCTCTCCTACACTAGTACTTCTTGCATCAAAAAGCATCCCAGTTACAAGATGATTTAAAATTGATCAATGAAGCAGACTTGCTAAGATATAGAGTAAGTAAATGTGGGTTGGGTAAAAAATATAGAAGAAGTTTTTATCTCCACTCCCTTTTTCTCCATTATAGAAGAACAAGGGAATGACAGAAAAGAAACAACACCCGCTGTTCCTTTCTACTTCTATTTCACAGGTATCTCCTTAATCACGCGCGCAGGATTGCCACCTAACACAACATTATCTCCAAAGGACCTGGTAATCACGGCCCCTGCTCCTGCGACAACATTATTCCCAAGTGTAACTCCAGGCAGTACAATGACGCCACCACCAGCCCAGAAATTGTCTCCGATTGTGATAGGCTTACCGTACTCGATACCTGAATTGCGCTCATGTGGATCCAGCGGATGAAGTGGAGTCAGGAACTGACAGTTGGGACCAATCATGGCATTGTCTCCAATACGAATCGGACAAACATCCAGCATGGTCAAGTTCCAGTTAGAATAAAAATTTTCCCCTAGATGGATATTGATTCCATAATCGACCACCAGGCGCGGATTGATATAAAGATTTTTCCCAGTTGAGCCAAACCAAGCCTTAATGATTTCAGCTCCCTTCAAGAGATCTTCTTCCTTATTAAAAGCAGCCTGTTTTTGGCGAGAAGCCTGAGCCAAGGCACGCAGTTCTGGATCCGACGGACGGTAAAACTCTCCTGCTATCATTTTCTGGTATTCACTGGTCATTGCATTCTTCTCCTTATTTCCTACTATCATATCAAATTTTCTACATATCTGACTAGGATAAGGAGCACTTTCTACAATTTATACTCTAATTTCCATCACATCCTATCTAGCTAAGCGGATACGCGTCACGATTCCATCTGGGTCTGTCACTTCTAACTGAGTTGATGTCAGCCACTTGATAGGCGCTTCAACTTCTTGTCCTCTTTCGGCAATTGCTAGAAGTTCTTCTTTGCTTGCGACTTCAATGACATAGTAGGCTAAGCCGGGTAATCCTTGTTCATTTCTGGGTAGCCTTTTTCCTCCCCACTCGTTGACTGCTAAATGATGATGATAATCCCCAGACGCAATCCAACTAGCGCTAGGCACACTGAATTTATCCTCTAGTCCTAACACTTTTTGATAAAACTGGCTGGATTTTCGACTATCCCTGACAGAAAGATGAATATGCCCCATACGCGTAGTAGAGGCTATCTCAAAAGGTTCTACTTTACATCCCATCTCATATATTTCTTGAGCAGATAAGGCTTCAGTCACTCCGACAATGCGCCCATCCTCAAGAATATCCCAGTCCTCTACAGGCTTATCCCGATAAATTTCAATCCCGTTCCCTTCTAAATCTTCCAGATAGATTGCTTCACTGTAGCCATGATCCGCCCCACCGACTAGCTGAATTTGCAGCTCTGCTATATGCTTAAACAGATTTGCCAAATCCTCACGACTTGGTAAAAGGATAGCTAGGTGATAGAGACCATAGTGATCTTGCACCTCCTCTAGCCTGTCTGTTTTCAGTAAATGAACCAAAGCCTTTCCACCAGCTCCTAAAATACTTTCAGATTCTGTCTGAGAAAGGATTTTCAAACCTAGAATCTGATGATAAAAGGCAGTCTGACTTGCCAAATCCTTAACATTTAAAACAGCCTCTGCCAAATAAATCTTACTATTGTATGCGTAGGTCATCTATTTCTCCTTTGTTTTTTATTGTAACTTTATTTATTACAACATTATACTCCTTTTTTACTTGGAGTCAAGTAGAACAACTCAAATAGCAGGACAAAACGATGTTGGGCAAAAAGTCGACTTCAGGAGAAAATGAAGTAAATCTCCCCACAATAAAACACATAGTACCAAGGTTTCTCAAGACCTGATACTATGCGTTTTTCTGATTTCAAAGACTTCTTGTCCAGCCTAGTTTTCTGTTTATCCTCGTCCGCCAGGGGCTGGACCGCCGCCTTGAGGACCTCCATTCGGACCGCCGCCTCCAGGCATAGAATTGACAATATCAGTTTGTTTTTCGCCGTTGATGTAAATATCCCCACCTGTATAGGTTGCTGTTCCATCAAAGTCAAAGCCTGATTGTCCTATCAATTTAATGGTTCCGCCTGTGACTGTGATATTCCCGTTTGAGTCAATCGGATCTGTGTCCCCTTGACCGACTTCGACAGTTAGATTTCCACCTGTCATGGTAAAGTAAATGTCACTTTGCTGGGCATTTTTATTGGCTGCATTGACTCCATCATCTGTCGAGTAGACATTGATATCACCACCATTGATCGTAATGGCTTTCCCTTCAATTCCTTCAGTCGCATTCTTGACTGTGTAAGTACCACTATCAATCACTAGGTTGCCAGAAGCGTGAATGCCGTCATCGCCTGCTGTGACTGTTATGGTATTGTTCGCCAAATACATATTTCCCACAGTCATATCGTCATCATTGTCAACTTTGACACCATCTTCCTTGGCATCGATCGTCATGGTCGTACCAGTGATGTTAAGTTCATCATTGACATTAAAGGCATCGCCTACCGATGTGATGTTAAAGGTTCCACCTGTGATGTGGAGGGTGTCGTTAGCCTTGATAGCATTGCTTTTCTTGCCATCTACATTGAGAGTTCCTGAACCATTGATGGTCAAATCAACCTTAGAAAAGAGAGCGGCATTTGCCTTTTCATCACTATTAGAGCTTGAGTCGGACAGGCTGTTTGTCGTTCCTTCTGCCAGAGTTAGGTAGACATGACCGGCTGATGTCGCTGAAATAGCCGCATCTGTATTAGTCATGGTCGCGCCTTTGAGAACAAGTTTCACATCATCAGACTTATCAGCTGCAATTTTAATTTGCACTCCGTCAGACTGACCAGAAATGACATAGGTACCTGCTTTTGAGATAGTCACTGTTGAGCCAGAAACTGTCACACCGTCTCCAGAGACACTTGCAGATGAGCCCGACAATTCAATCTTAGAGGCTGTATTTTCATCATAAGATGTATCGTAGTCCTTTTCTGTAAAATAAGAAGATTGACTGTTTTTAGTTGAAGTTGTAATAGCAGTGGTATCTGCCGCTGCAGTTGTATTTGACTTGGTCGTTGACTGCCCACAAGCTGTCATCAAGGTCAAAGCTGTTAAACTGGTTAAGATTAGAGTCCATTTTTTTGATTTCATACTTTTTTCCTCGCCTTCATTTAGCTTGAGCTTAGTTTACAGGGGAAATCTGAAAAAAGTCTGAACTTTTTCTGAAAGTTTTCTTAAATTCAGTTTCAGTTAAGTTATCTTTAACAAAAGTTTTAGGAAAGTTCCCTAGACTAGTCACAAGCAAGTGCAACTTGCCCAGACACACCTATCTGCTGATAAGATAGAGTGCTGAAACAGTTTGATAAAGGAGACAGGATTTATGAAACCAATTGAAACAAGCTTTAAACGAATTGAAACCAAATATGTCGTTGCCAAGACTGACTTGGCTGATTTAATAGAAGACTTAAAAATATACCTCGTCGAGGATGATTATCCAACTTCAACCATTTCCAACATCTACTTTGATACAGAGCAATTTGATATGATTCAGGAGGATGGCCAAGGTACTAAGCGTAAAGAAAAGATTCGGATGCGAACCTATCTAAGTCAAGTCCAGCCCGATAGTCAGGTATTTTTAGAAATCAAATCCAAGGACAGGACTGGTGTCGGACGAAAATATCGTCTCTTGTCGAATCCCCAATCTATCACCCAGTTTATGACTAAAGGACAGCTGGATAGCAGCATCAAGGACCAAATGATGATTGAAAAAATCCAGCAACTCCAAGAGGAATATCAGCAAGCCATCATCCCTCGTATGTATATCTACTACGACCGCTTTTCTCTCAAGGAAAAGAAAGAAATTAGCGGATTTCCCTACAATAAAATTCGTGTCACCATTGACCAAAATCTAACCTATCGTGATGAGAATGTCAGTTTATTCTCAGGAAAGGACGGTTTCCCTCTACTAAACGAGGACATTGTCATCATGGAAATCAAAGCTCCGGGTAGAAAACCCCAATGGCTACAAGATATTCTAGACCAATATGGACTGGTAGAGCAGAAATTTTCAAAATACAGCTGCGCCTACCACAAGTCTCAGGGGCTGGACTATAGCCCACGACCAAGCACAGAAAGTGTAGGTACTACTTATGTCTAATCTTTTCAACTCTATCTTCAACGACACAACTGCCACTGCCAATCCTATCCAGCTCTTTCTGGCTCTCTTGGTCAGCCTGATTTTAGGTTTGGCGCTGACCTGGGCTTACAAACACCGTACCCTCTATACACGGGAATTTGCTGTTAGTTTGACACTACTCCCCTGCTTGATGACCTTGGTCATCTTTCTGGTAAATGGTAGCTTAGGAACCTCTATTGCCGTTGCAGGAACCTTTAGCCTCATTCGTTTCCGTTCAGCCACCAGTGGCTCACGGGAACTAATTGCTATCTTTCTTGCTATGATTATTGGGCTGGCAGCAGGGACAGGCTACCTAGCCTTAGCTGTTCTCTTCACTGTCTTTATCTTAGCGGTATGGCTTCTTTTAGAAAAGCAACAAAGCAAGAGCAATCACCAACGTCGCAGACTATTAACTATCACAATCGCCAACCAAGAAAATCAACTTCAAACTATCCAATCTGGGCTATCACAATTCTGTACTGAGTTAGACCTCATCTCCATTGATACCAGCAATGATGGAGAACAAGTCACCACTGTCTACGAAGTGGATTTCAAGGCTCAAACCGATGATTTTCAAGTCATCCATTACCTCACTAAAGAACAGGATACTTACCAGGTTTCCCTGACCAAGAATGCCAAGAAGAGAAAGAATTTGTAATTTTCAAATCAAATAGCAAACTAAGAGTCTCTTGAGTGCCGCCATTCTTTACCAATCAAAAAACTCCGTAGTCTCTAGCGCCATAGATCAGGCTAGAGATTACAGAGTTATTTTTTAATCTAAACTTCCTACAAGAGTATATTATCTACTGAAAGGATATGGTATTTGTAGGGAATACTTTAAAGAGTTCTTACAGGAAGTCAGTATTAACTAGTTATATTAGATTTAGTTTACCCATTCACCATTGGCATTGACTCTATAGCCATCTACAGTTGTGTTGACTGCAAGGGCACCTGAGCCATTGACATAGTACCATTTGTCTGATACTTTGAACCATTGGCTTGCTTTCATAGCACCTGATGCTTCAAGATAGTACCAGGTATCTCCATCTTTCACCCAACCTGTTGCCATTGAACCATTAGCGTTTAGGTAGTACCATAAGCCGTTGACTTTAGCCCAACCTGTTGCCATAGCGCCGTTAGCGTTGAGGTAGTACCATGAGCCATTGTATTGGAGCCATCCTGTCGCCATAGCGCCATTGCTGTTGAGGTAGTACCATGAGTCATTGTTTTGTAGCCAACCTGTTACCATAGCACCATTAGCGTTTAGGTAGTACCATGAACCGTTGTCTTGTAGCCATCCTGTCGCCGTTGAACCATCAGTATTGTAGAAGTACCACATACCGTTTTCTTGTTTCCAACCTGTTTTTGGAGCGGCTGGTTTAGCTGGTTCTACTACAGAATATGAGCTGTATGATGGAACATATGAAGGGTATGAAGGGACATATGTCGGATTAGATGGTCTTGCAGGAACAGAAGGTTGTGCTGGAGTGTCTCCAGCTGGTTTTGGAGCTGGGGCTGGAGTTTCTGGAGCTGGTTGAGATGGCTCTTCAGCTGGTTTTTCTGCTGGTTTTTCCGCTGGTTTTTCTGCTGGAGTTTCTGCTGGTTTTTCCGCCGGTTTTTCCGCTGGTTTTTCTGCTGGTTTCTCCGCCGGTTTTTCTGCCGGTTTTTCTGCTGGTTTCTCTGCCGGTTTTTCCACTGGTTTTTCTGCTGGTTTCTCCGCCGGTTTTTCCGCTGGTTTTTCTGCTGGTTTTTCTTTAGCTTTATCTTCTTCTGCAGCTTTCTTATTTAATTCATCGATAAATTTTTCAGCTTGTTTTGCAGTTAAGCCTTTTTTGAAGCCTTCTACAATTTGTTTTCTTGTTTCATCTGATGCTGCTTTTAATGCTGCAATTGTATCAGCTTTTGCTTTTGCTTCTTCTGGACTATTAGTTTCAGCTTTTTCTAATTCTGCGATTGCTGCTTTCAATGCTGCATCATAGTTTGCTAAAAATTCTTCCTGAGCCGCTTTCTCTTTTTCTGCTGACTTTTTATTTGCATCATCGATTGCTTTTTCAGCGTCTTCTGCAGTTAAGCCTTGTTTGAAACCTTCTACGATTTTAGCTTTTGTTTTATCTGCTTCTGCTTTTAATTTTGCAATCGTATCTTGAATTTGTTCTTCTATTTCAGGATTATTTTTTGCATCTTCTTCTAATTTTGCAATCGTATCCTTTAATGCCTTGTCAAAATTAGCTAAAAATTCTTTTTGAGCAGCTGCTTCTTCCTTAGCTTTTTCTGCAGCTTCTTCTGCAGCTTTTTTATTAGCTTCATCTATTGCTTCTTCAGCGTCTTCTGCAGTTAGACCTTCTTTGAAGCGTTTTTCATAGTCAGCCTTCTGGGCCTTAGTTCGTTTTTCAAATTCATCAATAAACCCTTGAATTTGGTTTTGTAATTCTGGATTTTCTTTTGCATTGTCTAAATCTTCTTTTAATTCTTTAACTATAGCTTCTGCAGCTTTATCAAAATTAGATAAGAATTCTTTTTGAGCAGCTGCTTCTTCCTTAGCTTCTTTTTCTTCTGCAACTTCCTCTTCTTTAGCTTTTTCTTCTACTTCTTCTTCAGCCTTTTCTACAGTTAGACCTTCTTTGAAGCGTTTTTCATAGTCAGCCTTCTGAGCTTCAGTTCGTTTTTTAAATTCATCAATAAACCCTTGAATTTGTTTTTCTAATTCTGGATCTCCTTTTGCATTCTCTAAATATTCTTCTAATTCTTTAACTATAGCTTCTGCAGCTTTATCAAAATTAGATAAGAATTCTCGTTGCTTCTCTGATAAAGATTGTTCGACAGCTTGTGGAGCGTCTTCTGCTCTTACAACAGTAGGCTGAGACGCAACAAAACCAGCCCCTAAGATAGCGACGCTGGCTAGACTTGTTAAAATCATTTTTTTCTTATTCATCATTTACCTCTTTTCTGATAATCATTTTCAGACTATGCCTATATTAAGTATACCCCCCCCACAAATCTTTGTCAAGTGTTTTATATTAAATTTTTGTTACATTTTTGTTCGGGATTTTATTTGTTTTATCAAAGTTTTTATGAAAATTGTTTTGAAAACTTTCGTATTTCTTTACATTTTCTTTCCTAGAGTTTCTCTTTTATTCTGGTGTGTATTTGCTTCTCACACTGCTTTTCTATTGCAGATGAGACTCAATGAAAATCAAAAAGCAAACTAGGAAGCGAATCGTAGGTTGCTCAAAACACTGTNNAACACCGTTTTGAGGTTGTGGATAGAACTGACGAAGTCAGTAACATATATACTGCAAGGCGAAGCTGACGTGGTTTGAAGAGATTTTCGAAGAGTATAAAGCTCACATTCCAGAAATAAACAGATACCAAAAGCAAATGTTCAAACTTGATTTTTGAATTAGGAATACTCCAGCGATGACTCGTCCTTATTTTCAGTGAATAGCAACTGACTCGAGACACTCCAAAAAAGAGGTCAATGTTCGCCATCAACCTCTTTCTTATCGTTCATTCTTGTTGCTAGTGAGACGGATAACTTACCTCTCAGTCGGCATGTTCAGCCTAGCTTACCCATTCACCATTAGCATTTACACGGTAACCATCTGGTGTTGTTGTGTTCACAGCCAAAGCTCCTGAACCATATGCATAGTACCAGTACTTGCCTACTTTAAACCAACCTGTCTTCATGATACCTGATTCATCAAGGTAATACCAGGTACCATTTTCCTTGTACCAGCCTGTTTTCATAGCTCCTGAGCCATCAAAGTAGAACCATCTGCTACCATCTGTTCCCCAGCCTGTAAACATAGCACCTGAATTGCTCAAATAATACCAGCTACCAGAAACTTTTACAAATCCAGTCTGCATAATACCTAAGTCATTCAAATAGTACCATTTACCATCTGTTTTCACCCAGCCTGTCTTCACATCACCAGACTCATAAAAATACCACTTGCCATTAGACTGCACCCAGCCAGACTGATCAGACGTAGACGCTCTAAAATCTTTCAGTGGTTTTTCTACAACCGTAGCTTTAGTTTTAACTGTTGAAAGGTTTGAGGCAGTCACTTCTGTGTACTGAACAGCAGAACCATATCCACCAGCCAATTCCTCTGAAGAAGCATCATCACCTAGAGTTTGAGCGATTGTAATAGCTTTGTATTGATTGTTAGGATTTTTAAAAGCTGCCATTCCCATGTGTGTAAATTTAGGGTTAATTAGCGACTCATAGTGACCAGATTTCCCGTTGTCTGAACCACTATTTTTTTTCTTCACATAATCTGCTTTTTCAGAACGCCATTGTTCAATAGCTTTTAGAAAACCGTCATGATTCCATGCCAAATTTTCTCCCATCATGCTGTTACCAGTTGGAAAGGCGCTCCAGATTTCTTTATTAGAAAGACGCTCATGTTTCATAGTCACAGATGCTTCTGTAGCTCTAACAAAAGCTGCCTTTTCTAGGTCAGTTGACCATTTGATAGGGACATACTTATCTACCAAACCTTCGTCAGCTGCTTCTTTACGAATAGCATTAATGGCATCCAAAATAGATTGTTGATGAGGAGCTACAAATTCTCCTTTGATTCCAACCAAAACATTGCCACTAGAAGGTTTTAGCACCTCTGAGGTCAATACATTACCATCAGCAGATTGCGTTGCCACCAATCTGTCATTGGCAAAAACATCATTTGTCAAAACTGCTCCTGCCAAGGTCAAAGCCAAAGCACTAGCAAATACAATTTTCTTCATTGTTTACTCCTTATATCTTTTGAATCGTATCTTGATAAATACTTTTTGACACTTAATTATATCATATTTTCCTATTCTTTGCCTGTTTCTACTAGTGTTATAAGGCAAATGCTATTCACCCCGCAAAGTAGAAACTTCATTCTTTACTTCACAACAAGTTCATAACGTGTCTTACTTGTGAAGGTTTGACCGGCTTTAAGGATGACTTGGTCTCTGAGGTCACTGTGAATGGCATCTGGTAAAGCTTGCGCTTCAAGGGCAATCCCATTGTGCTGTACCATTGGCTGACCCCCTATGATGACACTTTCATCCACAAAGTTTGCTGTGTAGACTACAAAACAAGGAGCCTCTGTCTTGAAGAGCAAGAAGCGACCTGAGTTTTGGTCATAAAGGAAACCAGCATTGTCATGACTTGCAGGAAGAGCGATTGGATGATCCAAACCAGATACCAGTTGGATTTGCTCATCTTCTTCTGCAAAAATATCCTTCAACAAGGCACCATTGTAGATGTGTTTGGCCACATCACGGTCGGCTTCTGGAGTTTTGGCTGAAACACCGTCGGGAGCGATTGGGTAAATCCCCTCTGTGTTTAGCTGGAAGACATGGCGGTCAATCGTCTTTGTGAAATCACCAGACAAGTTGAAATAACTGTGGTTGGTTGGATTGACCAGCGTATCCTGATCTGTTGTTACCTTGTAGCTGATTTCGTAGGCACCAGTTTCTTCCAAGTGGTAACTGATCCAAATCTTGAGGTTACCAGGGAACCCTCCTGTCCCATCTGTACGCTCTGTGTAGAGGGTCAAGCCATGATTACTTACTTCTACAACTTCAAACAAGCTGGAATCCCAACCAGTTGAACCACTGTGGTTACAGTTGCTAGCATTGTTGACTTCAAGGTCATAAGTCTTGCCATTGAGCTCAAATGTCGCACCAGCAATACGTCCTGCTACAGGCCCTACACTAGCCCCATGCTTGGGACTATTGCCTACATAGCTATCAAAGTCATCAAATCCCAAGATAACATTGGCAAAATTTCCAGCCTTGTCAGGTGTGACATAACGCAAGATGGTCGCACCATAAGTCATAACCTCAAGCTGGTAGCCACCGTCTGTCTCAAAGCGATAGGCCAAGACATCCTTGCCCTCAACATTTCCAAATACACGCTCTGTGTATGCTTTCATTCTGTTCTCCTTTTACTATTTCTCTCAAGCAAACAAACCATAGAAAGCGCCTTGACAATCTATGGTTTATCTGATGATTTACAAATCCTCTTTCAAGAATTCATAAACACTGTCTTACTTTTGATATTCGTGGATGATAACACCTTGTACCACACGGTTTACTGTACCAGTAGGAGACGGTGTATCTGGTTTGTTTTCTACCTTGAGTGAAGTCAATAGGGCAAAGAGTTGGGCATAAACGATGTAAGGGAAGACACGGTAAATATCATTCAAGACACCGCCACAACCAAGGGCCACTTCTTTGACATTTTCAAGACCAAAGGCTTGATCACTCAAAAGCACAACACGACGAGCAATTTGGTCACCAGCAACTTCACGAACCAAGTCCAAGTCGTACTTACGAGTGTAGTCTGTCGTTGTACCAAAGACCAAAACAACTGTATCTTCGTTGATCAGAGATTTTGGACCGTGACGGAAGCCGACTGGACTTTCATACATGGTCGCCACTTGGCCAGCTGTCAATTCCAAAATCTTGAGCTGAGCTTCATGAGCAAGACCGAAGAATGAACCCGCACCAAGGTAGATGACACGGTTAAAGTCTAGGTCAACAAGTTCTTTGACATCTTCTGCATTGTCTAGAATTTTACGAGCAAGACTAGACACCACTTCAAAACGTCCAGCTTTAACAGCAAATTCTGTAGGATCAAAGACCAAGAGAGCTGTCAACATCATAGACGTAAAGCTAGAAGTCATGGCAAATCCAGCGTCATTAGAAGCAGATGGTTGCAAAAGCAAGAGATTGCGGTCATCACCATGGGCTTGGAGAGCCAATTTACCGTCAGCTGCACAAGTAATCGTCACTTGATAAAGCTCATCCACCAAGGCTTTTGCCAAATCAACAGTCGCCACACTTTCAGGCGAGTTCCCACTACGAGCAAAAGACACAAGGACAGTTGCCACATCTTTTTTCAAATAAGTTTCTGGATTGGCAACGATATCTGTTGTCGCAATGGCATTAAAATTCCATTTGTGTTCGTCATAGACTTCCTTAAAGTAAGGTAGCAAGGTATCTCCCACATAAGCAGAAGTCCCCGCACCTGTCAAAATAACCTTGATATAGTCATGTTTATCAGCAATTCCTTGTAGGAAGGCTGCAATTTCTTCACGTTTTGCTTGATAAGATTCAAAAGCTTCTTTCCATACATCAGGCTGTTGGTAGATTTCACGTGTAGTGATTTCTGCACCCAATTCGAGCAAGTCTTCTTTTGTATAATGTAGCATTGAGTTCCTCTTTTTCTATTAAATATGGGAATGGGAGTAAGCCCCATTCCCATGTATATTCTATATCAGTTGTTCTGACGATGTTCACGTTGTCATATGAATTGAATCAAGTTCCAACTAAAACCTATGGGAAAAAGACCGATTATCGTCGGAGCATCGCTCCATCCTTCTATCGCCTATTTTCCCTGTGATTTTCACGCTGTCACATCGTATACTCAATGAAAATCAAAGAGCAAACTAGGAAACTAGCCGCAGGCTGCTCAAAACACTGCTTTGAGGTTGTAGATAGAACTGACGAAGTCAGTAACATATACCTACGGCAAGGCGACACTAGTATGGTTTAAAGAGATTTTCGAAGAGTATTATTCGTCTTCGTCATCATCGAAGCCAGCTAACAGGTTATTAACTTTCACAATGCTTTCTGCAGCACGGCTCTTGTAGTCCGCATCTGCGCCTGTAAGGCTCGCATTGATAAATTCAATCACCATTGGAAGATTCATCCCTGCATAAAGTTCGATGTCACGACCTTCCATAATCAAACGGCTTATCACGTTACATGGTGTTCCACCGAGAAGATCCGCAAAGACTAGGAAATCATCCAATCCTTCAATAGCAGCTTCAAATTTTGCAGTAAAGTCTTCTGGGCCATCTTCTGGAAGAAGAGCTACTGTGTAAATGTTGTCTTGTGGGCCCATAATCATTTCTGTGCTACCTTTAAGCTCCTCACAGAAGCGACCATGACTCACCAAAATTAATGATTTGGTCATAAGGAATTACATTCCAAATGCAAAGTGACCAAGGGCAGAAAGAGCCAAAGCAAGTACGATAATAATACCGATAGCTTTAGTAGAGTTCATACCTTTCTTACCAAGCAACCAGAAGATAAAGGCAGTAAAGATTGCTGGAAGCAAACGTGGAAAGATTTGGTTCAAGATGTCTTGGAAATCAATCATCTTTTCACCGATTGGCAACTTGTAAGAAATTTCAAAGTTAATCACTGTTGCTACAAGAGCACCCATCATGAAGACACCAAGTACAGATGCAGCGTCAATCAAAGCTGTCAAGGTACTTTGCATGTTGTTGATAAGGTTAACCCCTTCTTTGTAGGCAAATTCCAACTGTTTCCAACGGAAGATGTCATAAGCAACTGCAACTGCAATCCAAAGGAAGATACCCCAAGGTTGGCCAGCGATAGCCATAGTTGCTGCGACTGACCCCATGATAGCAGGTACAAGTGAACCAAAGATTGTATCCCCAAGAGGAGCGAATGGTCCCATCAAACCTGTCTTGATACCGTTAACGGCGTCTTTTGAACCCACACCATCTTTTTCTTCCATGGCAAGGTCAAAACCAGCGATAATGGTATGGAAGAATGGTGAAGTATTGAAGAATTGAGTATGAACTTTCATCATTTCTTTCAATTCAGGAGTTCCATCACCATACATTTTACGCAATTGAGGCAAGATCATGTAAAGGTAACCAGAAGCTTGCATACGTTCGTAGTTCCAACCTAATTGGAAAGTAAACAAGCTACGTTTGTTGATTTGATTAAAATCTTCTTTTGTTAGTTTGTAATTAGAATTCGTCATCTTCGATTTCCCCACTTTCTGATGGTGTAGAAGGTGCTGCTACAGCTACTTTTTGGCTATTTTTGAAGTGAAGCACTGCAAGGAAGATACCTACGATAGAGATACCAATCATAGACAATCCTTTGAAGTTGTTCACGAAACCAATTTTTTCAGCAACTTCAGCAGGAAGAGTACCTACGATACCAGCAACAGCGCCACCAAGACCTGTTACATATGAGTAAAGAACAGTCAACATAGCTGTCAAACCAAATCCCATAGCAAGGTAGTGAAGGTTACGTTTAACTGGAAGGTAACGAAGCAAGATTGCAAATCCAAGACCTGGAAGCATACGTCCTGCGAGTGTCAAACCATCTGCAATCCATTGGTATTCTGTAACGAAGTCTACTACACCTTGTACAAATTCACCACCAAAAGCAAGGGCAAAGAAGACTGGAAGGGCACGAGATAGAGCCCAAGGAATCGCACCAAGCAAGTAGTTGCGTTCAATACCTTTATAGTCATAGCGTTCGATTGCAGCATCCACACGGTGAGCGAAGAAGGTAGTTGTCATACGTCCAAGAACGTCGAAGTAAGTCAAGAGAGCTGCTACTGGTACAGCGATTGTAGTAATTGCAAGCGGTGCATCAATTCCTTGTGAAACAGAGAAGGCTGTCGCAAGAACCGCACCAGAAGTTGCGTCGATACGAGAAGCACCACCGAAGGTACCAACCCCAAGAACGAACAGTTGCAAGTTACCACCGATAAGCAGACCAGTAGTCACATCTCCCATGATTAAACCAGTAATGAAACCAGCAAATACAGGGGAACCTGCAGATGAAACGATCGTCAACTCATCACAGATTTGATAAGCTGAGTACAAAGTGAGAAGTAAAATTTGCCACCATTGTATCATAACAATGACCTCCTAAAAATTTTTTCCTATTTTAATAAGCTCAAAAAGTCTGAAATTGGATCATTTGGAACCATTTGAGCAGTAAGTTTAACACCTTTTTCTGCCAGTTTGTGGAAGTCTTCCACATCCTTGTCCACTACGTTGATAGAACGCGTGATGGCGCGAGTTTCTGGTGTTTGAGACATATTCCCAACATTAAGGGTTTCAAGTGGTACACCTGCTTCTACCAAACCAAGGAAGCGGTCTGGCTTACGAGCCACGATAAAGAGACGCTGGCTATCGTACTTACCAGCAAGAATATTGGCTGCCGCTTTTTCAATTGGCAAAATACTCAATTTCACACCTGGTGGTGTCGCAAGTTTCAAACCACTCTTTTCAATATCGTTGTTGACAACTTCGTCGTCTACAACCATAATGCGTGAAACATTTAGTTTTCCAGCCCAAAGATTGGCTACTTGTCCGTGGATCAAACGTCCATCGATACGGCATCCTACAATTGTCATAAGTTTTCCCCCTTTATGTGTTTTAGTGTAGGTTTACGAGTTAAATGAATCTCTTCTTTATATTGACCTTCTGTTTCAAAGATAATGATGCGGTTGGCACCTTCCTTGAGATAGCTATGAGGGATATAAAGTGAGAGGGTTGGGCCGACGTTCCAAAAACGTCCTAGATTCTGCCCATTGACAAAGGCAACTCCCTTACCAAACTCAGACAAGTCTAGGTAAGTATCTTTTGGCTCTTCGACCATAAAGTCATAAGCATAAAAGGCTGGTTGTCCTTGAGTCCATCCTTTTGAAAAATCAATTTTCTCAGGATTGTCTAGTGGGAGTGGATAGTGTTTCCAGTTTAGTAAGAAATGCAAATCCTTACAAACCCCTGTCCGAATTCCCTTACGTTGCGTATCCGCTAAGAACTTGTGACCGTAGTTGACACGCCCCATATTTTCTATCAAGATATCAATCCTAGACAGCGCTTTCTTTTTACCTTTATAAAAAATATCTTCCCCAATCTCTGTCTGATATTGGGTTTCGACCCATTGACCATCGACATACAGCTGAGCCCTATCTCGACCGTCAATGATACGAAGTCTTTCTTCTTCTGCATCCCAGTTTGTTTCTGTTCGATAGAGTAGGTAGCCATAACTTTGTCCCAACTCCTCCATCTTTTTAGGATAGAGGCTTTCTACTGGACTTGACAAGCTATCCAGGGTTTCAAACAAGGAAACTTTTTCAACTAGTGGAATAGCATCCAACTCCATACTCTCTTTGTAGAGTGGTTCCAGCTGCGGATACTCTGGAAAATGTGTTGCCATCATCTTCTTGACTGCCAGATATTTGGCAGTTGGATTTCCTTCTTCATCCAGAAGGGCATCGTAATCATAAGACGTAACTTGTGGCAGGTCCAAAGTCCCTCGAGCTGAACAACCATTCATGAAGCCAAAGTTTGTGCCGCCATGGAACATGTATAGATTGATGGAACCTTGCTCCAAAACTTCTCGAACTGCATCTGCCAATTCTTTTGGATCCCGTGTGATAATCGGTTCTTTCCAACGATTGAACCAGCCATCCCAGAACTCCATACACATGAGTGGCCATTTCTTGCCATGTTCATCAAAGAATTCCTGCATCTGTGAAAAGTTGTAAGGTGCCTTAGAACCAAAGTTGCCTGTTACAAAGAGGTCATCTTCGATTAAAGTTCCAGCTTTCAGAGTTGCTCTCCAAGGACCATCTGACGTAAAGAGGGGACAGGTTACGCCACGCTCTTCCATCAGCTGTCGAACGGCTCTTAGGTAATCCTTATCTTCTCCGTAAGAACCATACTCATTTTCAACCTGCATCATGAGGATATTGCCACCATTGTCCAACAGATGTAGAACCAATCGTGGAAAGAGCTGATCATAATAGCGACCGACAGCCTCAATATAGGCTGGATCTGATGAACGGATCCTCATATCCTTGGTTAAGAGCCAGGCTGGTAAACCACCGAATTCCCACTCTGCACAGATGAAGGGCGAGGGACGAACGATAGCGTAAAGACCCAAGTCTTGCGCTGTCTGTAGAAATCGCTCCAAATCCAGAGCTCCTTCAAAATGAAACTCGCCCTCACGAGGCTCGTGTAAATTCCAAGCCACATAAGTCTCTACCGTATTAAAACCAAGAGCCTTCAAGTTATAGAGCGAATGATACCAATCCTCTGGAGGAACCCTAAAATAATGAATGGCGCCAGATAAAATCTTAAATGATTTTCCATCGAGATAAAAATCATCTCGTATCTCAAATCGTGTCATAAAACTACCTTCTGACCGTGAAAGTTTGCGCTTTCATTTGTTGTTATAGCAATTATAAACCAATCTGTTTGAATTGTCAATAGAAATTGTAGGAATATTTACTGCAATTTTACTATTATACACACGTTCAATTAGTTTCAAACATTTTTAGACCCATTTCAAACGCTTTTTAAATTCGGAATAGGGAACCTAAAATAATTTTGTATAAAATATGAGCAATGCTTATGTAGCTTAATTTTTCAAACTATTTTTCTAATTTTTTATTCAAAAGACTACTATTTTTTTCGCTTTTATGGTAAAATTTTCTATGGAGAAGGAAAATAGAGGTAAAAATATGGCAATTCCCAAATATCAATACATAAAAGACGAATTAAAAAATAAAATCATCTCTGGGCAGTTTAGCAGTGGAGATAAATTTTACACTGAAGCAGAGCTCATTTCAATGTACGATGTCAGTTCTATCACAGTTGTCCGCGCCTTAAACGACCTTGCTAAAGATGGCTATATTGTCCGCCAACAAGGAAAAGGAACCTTCGTTTCACGTGCACGCAAACACAAGCTTGTAGAGTTTTCAGATATTGAACTCTTTAATGCTAAAGATGATAAGGTAACTGTTCTTTCAATTGAACGCGGAAACAAGCTCGTTTACTTGGAAAAATTGGGTCTACGCGGCGATCAATTCTACTACAAAATTGAACGTATCCGCGAATCAAACGGTGTCGTTTATATCTACCATACATCCTACATCCCAGAACAATATATCAACGCAAATTATCCAAACCTTGAATACTATAGTTCCATCTATAATCGTTTCAAGTTAGACTACCACATTCACATGAATGATGAACACTTTGAAGAAATCAACGAAATAGTCTTTCCAACTCCAGAACATGCGGCTTCAGTCCTCGGAGTCGATGAACAATTCCCTACTGTCCTACAAACTAAAATCACCAAACTCGAATCAACTGGTCAAGTTTTAGGATACAGTGAAACTTACAAACGATCTGATTATTACAAGATTAAATTCATCTCATGTGACCGTGATCACTAAGAAGAAAGCCTGAGCCTAATCGCTTGGGCTTTTTCTATGCTTATTGTATAACATAGTAGATTGAAATAGAATATGGACAAATCGATTAGGAAATTCAAATCAATTTCTAGTAATATTTTAGAAGTCACAGTATATATTCTATATTCAACATATTATAAAATATTGGTTATTTTTTTCAAAAGCACTTTAATAAAAAAGAAAAATCGAAGTTCTGCTACTCCTATAAATGGAGTGATAGAAATTCGATTTTTATTTTAATTATCCTAAACCAAGACGTTCAAAGATATCATCCACTCGTTTAGTGTAGTAAATAGGGTTGAAGATCTCGTCGATTTCCTCTTGTGTGAGGCGTGATGTCACCTCTGGATCTGCCTCAAGAAGTGGTTTAAAGTCTACTTGATTGTCCCAAGAGTAAGCTGTTTTTGGTTGCACCAGGTCATAGGCTTGCTCACGGGTCATCCCTTTTTCAATCAAGGTCAACATGGCACGTTGGCTGAAAATCAAACCAAATGTCGAGTTCATGTTTCGAATCATGTTTTCTGGGAAAACTGTCAAGTCCTTGACGATATTTCCAAAGCGGTTGAGCATGTAGTCAATCAAGATAGTTGTATCTGGTGTGATGATGCGCTCAGCTGATGAGTGAGAGATATCACGCTCATGCCAAAGAGCTACGTTTTCATAAGCCGTAATCATGTGACCACGGATGACACGCGCTAGACCTGTCATGTTCTCAGAACCGATAGGGTTGCGTTTGTGAGGCATTGCAGATGAACCTTTTTGCCCTTTAGCAAAGAATTCTTCCACTTCGCGTTGTTCTGATTTTTGCAAACCACGAATCTCAGTCGCCATACGCTCGATAGAAGTCGCGATGCTGGCAAGAACCGCAAAGTACTCAGCGTGAAGATCACGAGGAAGGACCTGTGTAGAGATTTCTTGAGCACGGATGCCCAACTTGTCGCAGACGTATTGCTCAACGAATGGTGGGATATTGGCAAAGTTCCCAACCGCACCAGAAATCTTACCAGCTTCCACACCAGCAGCCGCATGCTCGAAACGCTCGATATTGCGCTTCATTTCGCTGTACCAAGTCGCCAATTTAAGACCAAAGGTTGTCGGCTCAGCGTGCACACCATGGGTACGCCCCATCATGATGGTGAACTTGTGCTCCTTAGCCTTATCAGCGATGATGTTGGTAAAGTTTTCAAGGTCACGACGGATGATGTCGTTAGCCTGCTTATAGAGGTAACCGTAGGCCGTATCCACCACGTCGGTAGAAGTCAAACCATAGTGAACCCACTTGCGCTCTTCACCAAGCGTCTCAGAAACCGCACGTGTGAAGGCAACCACATCGTGACGAGTCTCCTGCTCAATCTCCAAAATACGGTCGATGTCAAAATCCGCCTTCTCGCGAATCAAAGCCACATCTTCCTTAGGGATTTCCCCCAACTCAGCCCATGCCTCGTCAGCCAAGATTTCCACCTCAAGCCAAGCACGGTATTTATTTTCTTCACTCCAAATATTCGCCATCTCAGGGCGAGAGTAACGGTTGATCATGATTTAAGATACCAAGGACGACCAGAAAGCGACTGAATTTTAGGGTCCCTCCTAGGATGCAAGCATCCTAGGAGGGGTATCTAAATTCCGAGCTTTCCGTCCGGGTTCAGTTACGCTGAAATCTGGTGTCCTTTCCTTTCTTTGTTTGTTTACAATTAGGAAGTACGGAGCCCGTATTTAGTTTTGGTGAATACGAGAACCCTTGTTCCTTTCTAACTGTTAAAGTTATTTTTTAAAACTACATTATTAACTTTTGTAAAAGTATGAACTTTTGCATCTCATTTGATTAATCGAAAATATTCTATTCAGTCTCGATTTCAATTATTTTGTCAACTATTGAAATTCCAATGAAAGCAATCCCCCACACAGTAGTTATATATTCAAATGAAGAGGAAATTAAACTAAAAAGTGTGAAAAAAATCAACCATAGATTTTCAAAAATAAAATATTTCTTATAAGTCTTCACTCCAACGTATTTGCACAATCTAAAAACAATATATGGAATTATCAATAAGATACTCAATAATATAGCGCCTAAAGCATTCTTATAACCTGTATAATACGATGAAAGACAATCTAAAACACAATTTGTTAAGGCAAACGCAACAAACGGATAGAACCAATTAAATATACTAAATATAAAACTTTTTAACGAATTCAATATATTATTACCTTTCTGAAATTAAAAACTGCTATACCTATGAAAACGTGTTCAGTATATCTAAAAATAGAAACTTCAACTTATTAAAATCTTCTATTTTAAATAACTGCTCAATCCCTTCATCAAATTCAACTTCTAAATTAGAATCCAACATGTTTATTAAAGTTTCTTTTGCATTAGAATTTTCCTTAAAGAAAATTCCAAAGTTTTCCCATATTTCTTTACACTCTGGCCAAATCGAGGACTTCATTGTATCATTATTTGGATGTTTGTTCGCAATATCTTCTAGCATTTGTAAATGCCAGCTTGCATTATCACTTAAATTAATTCGAACACTCTTCTTAAAATAAGTAATTTCATAAATGCTATTCCCGCTTGAACCCTTATACTCATAATCATGTTCTTTCACATAATCAAACATATTAATTGCTTGAGGAATTAAGGAAGTCAATAAATTCTTTCTATTTTTTTCATCTAAATCTGGGTGAAAGTGCACATCAATTATAACATTATCAAAATTAACTTTTTTATCATACTCGCCAAACACTTCCCTCAATTCATTTTTAAACTCTTCTTTTGAACTGCTATCTTGGGTTAAATAACAGACCATAAAATAAAAATAAACAAAAGAACGAAGAGTTTGGTTATTCAATATTTTCTGAGTCCAAAAAACCGCAATATGTTGAGGATTACTCACGTGACTTTTTAACATCAATTTAATCGGAGAACGAACTAAATGAAAGATACTCGTTTCTTTACTAGAATCTATATAAAAAGGATCTACTCCAAAAATATGTGAGTTTTCTTCTAACAAATAATTCGGATTATTCTTTTCATCAAGTATAGCTGATAAAAAAGAGTTCCCATGTGCAGAAATATTACGAACTAATTTTAATTCAGAAAGAAAATCACTAGTTTTTTCCCAATCAGTATTGACATCATCTTTAAAAGCACTATATTCATCATTAATAAATTTAATAAATACCAATAAATCTCCAACTGTAAATTGATCCAATAGCATATCTATAGGAGCAAACTCTAGCTTTGGAATTTCATCAGTTGTCGCTTCATATGGAAGACGTATATCTCCACTATCTCTCAACAAGTAATTTTTCCGCAAGCTTTTAAGAGAATTCTTAAGCAATTTTTTTAAAGTTTTATTATCACTGGAAATAGCCTTATCAAATAAATCAACTTCTGAGATACACAGTTCCGCAATTCTATTTTCAATTCTAGCCTTTATATTATCTTCAACAAATAGCACCCATTTCATAATAAACTCTTTAAATTTTTTATCATAATTAATTATATCCTGAAGATTAGTAATTGTGATTTGTTCCTCAATAAGATTACACAATACCAATATTTCATTAAATGTAGAATACCTCAGATTATTTCTTTTCAAATAATCTAACACTGAAATTTCATCGTGCAACTCAGGACATGGAGTAATTTTCAAATTTAATAACTGATAAAAATCTAACGAGTTGTCAATCGGTTCTGCTTTGCCATGATTAATTATAGTTATATTGGTAGCAAACTGTACTGGCTGACCTCGTACCAACAGAGTATTTTCGCTGTCACTACTTGATGGATAATCAATTAAAAAATCAACCTCATCACCAACACCATATTGAGATATATCGCTTGAAAAGAACGGCACACTCCTATTGACAGTATAAGCTTCATTCTCATTTTTTCGATTCTCATCAAAAGTTATAATTCCATAGTACGAAGATATCTTGCTTATAGTACCTCTCATATTATCTCCTATTCATTACTAACATTCAGTTTTGATGCTATGACTAGAACTCATCCACACTATCCGGCACATCACTAAACAAAGTGACATGTCCCATCTTACGGTTGTGCTTCGCTTCTATTTTACCATACATGTGGAGGTGGGCGCTTGGATTTTCTGTGACATATTTTTCAGCAACCTCTACGTGTTGACCGAGAACATTTAGCATGACTGCTGGTGCATGTAGTTTGATGTCTGGCAATGGCGCTCCGAGAACGCCTAAGATATGGGTATCAAACTGAGAAAAGTCGCAGGCTTCTATAGAGTAGTGCCCTGAGTTATGTGGGCGTGGAGCAATTTCGTTAACGATAATGTCATCAGCTGTCGCAAACATTTCCACGCAAAGAGTTCCAGACAAGTTAAGTTGTTCAGCGATTCGTAGAGCCATGGCTTTGGCTTTTTCAGCTAGACTTTCTGAAATGCGAGCAGGCACAATGGTTTTTGAAAGGATATTGTTTCGGTGGATATTTTCCTGAACTGGGAAAACCGTCACGTCCTTGCCATTTCCTGATACAATGACAGAAATTTCAAGGTCAAAATTGACAAATTCTTCCAAAACACAGTCTGCTGAATCGGCTAGTGCATTGGCTTCTTCCAAGTCTTCTGCCGAGCGAATGACCTTTTGTCCATGGCCATCATAACCACCTGTTGCCGTCTTGAGGACATAGTTTTTCGACAGGTCGATATCTGCCAAGTCTTGGCTAGAAGTCACAACCTTGTAAGGTGCTACAGTGACTTGAGCCTTGTTTGAGAGGAAGTCTTTCTCAAAGATCCGGTTTTGGGAGATGCGAAGCAGGTCGGTCCCTTGAGGGAGTTGCCCATCCTTGATAACAGCATCAAGACCGTCAGCATCTACATTCTCAAATTCATAAGTCAGGACATCGCAACGCTCAGCTAGCTGACGAAGGGCATCCACATCGTTATAAGGCGCCACAATGATTTCCGCCACACGAGAGGCTGGGCAATCCGCAGCAGGATCCAGCGCAATGACCTTGTGCCCCATATAGATAGTTGAGATCGCCATCATCTGACCCAGCTGACCGCCACCGATAATTCCGATTGTTTTAGATGAGCTCATTGGTAGACTCCTCTGCGATTTTTCCTTGTTCTTCTGCAAAATCTGCCAAAGCTGTCGCGATAGCTTGATCCTCTACTGAAAGAAGACGGAGGGCGAAGAGAGCCGCATTTGTCGCACCAGCTTCACCGATAGCCATTGTCGCAACAGGCACCCCACCCGGCATCTGAACGATAGAATAGAGTGAATCCACTCCACTAAGAGCACGAGATTTGACTGGCACACCAATGACTGGAAGGGTTGTTTTAGCAGCGACCATACCTGGCAAATGGGCTGCACCTCCAGCACCTGCGATGATAACCTTGATGCCACGACTACGAGCTTCTTCGGCATGTTGGAACATGAGGTCTGGTGTACGGTGGGCAGAGACAACTTTCTTTTCGTAGGCTAAACCAAAGCGGTCTAGGACTTCGGCAGTTTTTTGCATGGTTGCCCAGTCGGATTTTGAGCCCATGATGATGGAAATTACTGGTTTAGTCATAATTTTTCCTTTTTTCTTCTTTTTTGATAATGGTCTTAGGTGGTGGGGACGGAAGCAAACCTTCGGTTTCATTCCTAAACTTTGAGCCTAAAGTCTCAAAGTTTCCCCCGACCAGAACAGAAATTGTTCTGATCTTTTCACCACGGCGACCATTATCGTGTTTGGCGACTGCGTCGCTTTTTTCTTATACCTTTATCTAATTGCCTTGCTTCCGATATCTGTTCGGTAAAAGAGGCCTTCTGTGTTTTGTTGGGCGAGTTCTTGGTAGATGGTATCTTGAGCCTCTTTGACGGTATCTGCTGTGTTAACGAGCATATAGACACGTCCACCGTTTGATAGCAGTGCTCTGCTATTTGCCGCAAACTTAGCACCTGCATAGTAGGTGATAATGCCGCCATTGGTTTTTGCTGGCAATGCAACACCCTTTTCATATTCTAGCGGGTAACCCTTGGATGCGACAACCACACCCAGAGTCACACCCTTATCCGTCCAGGTGATGTTTGGCTCCTTGCTATCCAGAATATCTGTAATATTTTGTGCAAAGTCAGATGTCAAACGAGGCAAGATAATCTGTGTTTCAGGATCTCCAAAGCGAGCATTGAACTCGATGACTTTAGGACCTTCTGCTGTCAGGATAAGCCCTGCGTAGAGGATGCCAAGATACGGACGGCCTTCTTTGATCATCCCTTCAAGAACTGGCTTGACAATAGTCTCAACCGCTGTGTCAACTACACTCTGTGGCAAGTGTGGAACTGGCGCATAGGCACCCATACCACCCGTGTTAGGCCCTTTGTCACCATCATAGGCACGTTTGTGGTCTTGCGCTGTCGGCATGATATAGAACTTGTCGCCATTGACAAAGACAAAGAGTGAAAATTCCTCTCCTTCAAGGAATTCCTCAATAACTACACGCGCACCTGAGTCACCAAATTTATTGTCCAAAAGCATCTCGTGAGCTGCTTCGACCGCTTGCTCGACTGTCTCCGCAACGACGACACCTTTCCCAAGCGCCAAGCCATCCGCCTTGACCACGATAGGCGCACCCTGTTTTTCGATATAGACCTTGGCTTCCTCAAAATCCGAGAATGTGCCATAGGCTGCTGTCGGAACGCCATATTTGACCATGATTTCCTTGGCAAAATCCTTGGACCACTCCAGCTCCGCTGCCAATCTTGTCGGACCAAAGGCTTTGAGACCCGCTGCATGGAAATCATCCACGATACCAGCCGCAAGGGCGTCATCTGGCCCGATAAAGGTCCAAGCAATATAGTTGGTTTTTGCAAACTCAATCAATTTAGAATGTTCGGAAATGGAGATATTTACCAACTCCAAACCATCCAGAGTCATCCCATCATTCCCAGGAGCTACAAATACTTTTTCAACGTCTTTTGACTCAAGTAACTTCTTAGCAATCGCATGTTCACGACCACCTGAACCTACAACTAACAGCTTCATCTCACAACCTCTTTTGCGAATTATTTAATAACATTATACCATAAACGTTCGTTTTAATCTTATTTCACTCCGCATTTTTACGCAAAAAAGGAAAGAAACTGTTTTCTTCCCTTTCGTTTTCTTAATGTCTAAAATGTCTCACTCCTGTGAAGACCATGGTCAAGCCATATTTATCCGCAGCTTCGATAGACTCTTGGTCACGGACTGAGCCACCGGGCTGGATGATGGCCTTGATCCCTGCTTTGGCGATTTCTTCCACATTATCCGCAAATGGGAAGAAGGCATCCGAAGCAAGCACAGCGCCGTCAAGGCGGTCTTTGGCTTGGTCAACGGCAATACGAACAGAGGCCACACGATTAGTTTGACCTGGACCAACACCCAGTGTCATGTGGTCATTGGTTACAATGATTCCGTTTGATTTGACATACTTGATAGCCTTCCAAGCAAACTCAAGAGCTGTCGCTTCTGTCTCAGTTGGCTGACGTTTGGTCACCACTTGCCAATCAGCTGGGCTTTCTTTCACTACGTCTTGATTTTGCACAAGGAGACCACCAACTACACCTGTGTATTCTGCTTCCACTTCGCTGGCATCTTGAGCATCAAATGGTAAGGCAAGGATGCGCAGGTTTTTCTTTTTATTGGTCAAAATAGCTAGCGCCTCATCCGTATAGCTTGGTGCGATGATGATTTCAAGGAAAACGCCGTGCATCTTCTCAGCTGTCGCAGCATCCACCTCACGATTGAGAACAACAATTCCACCAAAGATAGACACTGGGTCAGACTCATAAGCGTAATCCCAAGCAGTCTCGATGTCATCAGCCTGACCGATACCGCATGGATTCATGTGTTTGAGAGCCACAACGGTTGGACGATCTTTGAAGTCACGGATGATACGAATGGCAGCATCCGCATCACGGATATTGTTGAATGACAATTCCTTACCGTTAAGCTGTTTAGCAGATGCAATCGAGTAGTCAGTCGGCAAGGCTTTTTGGTAGAAATCTGCATCCTGTTGAGGATTTTCCCCATATCGCATAGCTTGTTTGAGGTCATAGGTCAAAGTAAGCTTTTCAGGTTTGCTTTCGCCCACTTGAGCTGTGAAATACTCTGCAATCAAGGCGTCATAAGCCGCTGTGTGACGGAAAACCTTGGCTGCCAGACGTTGACGCGTTTCGTAAGAGGTTTCGCCGTTTGCTGCCAATTCGTCCAAAACCACTGTATAGTCAGCAGGGTCTACCACAACTATTACACTAGCATGGTTTTTAGCTGCTGAGCGAAGCATAGATGGACCCCCAATATCGATATTCTCCACAGCATCAGCGTAAGTCACGTCTGGTTTGAGAATGGTTTCCTTGAATGGGTAAAGGTTGACCACAACAAGGTTGATGAGCTCGATTTGATTGTCCTTAGCCGCTTCTAGGTGACTATCCAAGTCACGACGAGCAAGAAGACCCCCGTGGATATTTGGATGAAGGGTCTTAACACGTCCATCCATCATTTCTGGAAAACCAGTCACATCATCGATCGCAATGGTCTCCACCCCAGCATTGTCAAGGGCAACTTTTGTCCCACCTGTCGAGATAATCTCCCAACCAAGTTTTTTAAGTTCTTGGGCAAATTCAACAATGCCCGCTTTGTCTGAGACGCTGATTAAGGCGCGTTTAATCATGTTAGTTATCTTCCTTTTCTAATATCATATACTTCACTTCGTATAAAATATCTGTTAAATACACTTCTTTTGAAGCCTTTCCAAATACAGGATATTTAATAATTTTTTTAATCCCACTATCTATAAGTTTGATTAAAATTACCATTATAGCTACAATAATAATTATATTTCCAAACGTTTCGCCAGAAATGTTTGTTTTATCTTCAACGAATAATCTATTTAAAGCCAGAGTAATAGTTGCTGTTACCAAAACTTTCCCAATAGTACCTATAGCTTTAACTATATTTTCATATTTTTGTAGCTGACTATTTCTTTTCTCGCTTAAATCATTAACCAACATATCAGCGACTTCTTTAGCATTATCTCCGTAAAGATATTTCAATCTATACTTGACTTTATCACATAATTTAGTAAATTTACTAGGCACCCCAACTGAAACTTCATCAAATTTTATAGTATAAAATAAAACTAATACTGTAAAAATTATGGTAAGAAAAATAAGAATATTCCTCAAACAAACAAATTTAGGGAAAAATTGGAATACAATTGCAGCTCCTATGATAAACA
Organism: Streptococcus sp. 544; assembly: GCF_013277385.1. Classification (NCBI taxonomy): domain Bacteria; kingdom Bacillati; phylum Bacillota; class Bacilli; order Lactobacillales; family Streptococcaceae; genus Streptococcus; species Streptococcus sp. 544. Next base: position 33,111 of record NZ_VMMU01000007.1, on the reverse strand, counting down.
GTATCCATAAGATAAAGTATATCATCAACCTTTGTCTCTCTTTCCGTATTTCAGGATAAAATTGTTTTTCATATTCATTAAAGGATGCTTCAAATTCTTTTATATTTTTCAACAAATCATCAACTACTTTATTCATAAAATTCTCTTATTTATCCTTTCCACTCCCAAACTATCCAGAACCTCCGGATACAACTTATACTCTGCTTCATGAATACGTTCTTCAAAGCTGGCTATGGTATCATCAGCTAGCCTTGGTACACGTACTTGTTTGATGACCTTTCCTGTATCCACACCTGAATCCACCCAGTGAATGGTCACGCCGCTCTCAGCAACGCCAGCATTCCAAGCATCCTCAATCCCATGAGCTCCTGGGAATTCTGGCAGGTAAGCTGGATGAATGTTGATAATCCGACCTTCATAAGCTGCCAGTAAAGTAGGCCCAACGATTTTCATGTAGCCTGCTAGACAAACCAAGTCAATCTGGTGCTCTTCCAAGAGTTCGACAAGGGCTGCTTCGTAGTCTGCCTTGCTCTCAAACTCCTTGAGTTCAAAAGCATAGGACAGAACGCCGAGCTTGTCTGCACGCTCGAGCACATAGGCGTCACGATGGTCTGAAAAGACAAACTCAACCGGAAATTCTTCGGCAATCACCTGAAAATTTGAGCCATTACCAGAGGCAAAAACCGCTATTTTTTTCATTTGATGATGACACTTTCGTTTTCTTTCTTGACGATGCGACCAATTTCATAGACTGGTTCATCCAACAATTCCTTGACACGAATTACATTTTCAGGGCTAACTGCTAGCATAAGTCCCACACCCATATTGAAGATTTCAAACATTTCTTCGTGTTTAATCTGACCGTATTTTTCAAGGGCTTTGAAAATCGGTAAAACTGGAACCTTGTCTTCCTCAATCTCAGCAGCCAAGTCAGCTGCAAACATACGAGGGACATTTTCGATAAAGCCACCACCAGTGATGTGGGCAATGCCATTTACCAAGCCTTCCTTGATAAGTGGTAAAACAGCCTTGACATAGATACGAGTCGGCTCAAGAAGAACTTCCTTGAGTTTTTTGCCTTCCAATTCTGGCAGGACTTCCTCACCTGTGTAATCCGCAAAGACACGACGGACGAGAGAGTAACCATTGGAATGAATCCCACTTGAAGCAAGTCCAAGAAGAACATCTCCTTCTGCCACCTTTGAACCGTCAATGATTTGAGATTTTTCAGCCACACCGACCGCAAAACCAGCCAAATCATAGTCATCTTCGCCGTACATGCCAGGCATTTCAGCCGTTTCCCCACCGATGAGGGCAGCGCCTGCCTGCACACAACCTTCTGCCACACCAGCAACCACTTGTTCTAGCTTAGCTGGTTCATTCTTGCCAGTTGCGACGTAGTCAAGGAAATAGAGGGGTTCCGCACCCGCAGCGATGATATCATTGACACACATGGCTACACAGTCCTGACCGATGGTATCGTGCTTGTCGTACTTGATAGCCAGCATGAGCTTGGTTCCGACACCGTCAGTCCCTGAAATCAAGACAGGTTCTTTAACACCTGTTTTTGAAAGGTCAAACATACCACCAAAGCCACCAAGAGCTCCCATGACACCTGCACGCTCCGTACGAGCCACGTGCTTTTTAATCCGTTCAACAACTTCATAACCCGCTTCAACATCCACACCAGATTGAGCGTATGCATTTTTATTTGCCATTTTATTTTTCCTTTTCTTTAATGGAGAATCTTCAGTAACTCACTTGTAAAAACTAGTCTTTTCTTCCAAACTTCGACGATAGTCTTCCTCATAATCGTAGAGAGGTGTTGGGTAGTCACCGTCAAAGTAAGCGACACAGAGACCACCATTTGGAGCATCTGTTTCAATACCAATCGAATCAATCAATCCCTCAACAGAAAGATAAGTCAGACTGTCCGCACCAATGATTTGGCGCGTTTCTTCGACCGTATGATTGGCCGCAATTAGCTCCTGACGGGTCTGGATATCAATCCCGTAGAAGCATGGATAAGCTAGCGCTGGACTACCAATAGCAACGTGAACCTCAGTTGCACCCGCTTCTTTCAAAAGCTGAACGATACGACGAGAGGTTGTTCCACGTACAATAGAGTCATCAATCATAACCACACGCTTGCCTTTTACAACACCAGAAACAGCAGAGAGTTTCATCCGCACTCCTTGCTCCCGCAATTCTTGAGTCGGTTGGATAAAGGTACGTTGGGTGTATTGGTTCTTGATGAGGCCCATTTCATTTGGTAGCCCGGACTCTTCCGCAAATCCCATAGCCGCGCTGAGGGAAGAATTGGGCACACCGACCACGATATCCGCCTCATGCTTGAATTCACGCGCCAATTGAGCACCCATACGTTTGCGAGCCGTATGGACATTGACACCGTGGATATTAGAATCAGGGCGGGCAAAATAGATATACTCCATAGAACAAATCGCCAACTGAGTATCATCTGTATAGTTGTCATACTGGATACCCTTGTCATCAATAATCACAATCTCACCTGGCTTCAAATCACGAATCCATTCAGCACCAATGACCTCAAAAGCACAAGTTTCAGAGGAAACAACCACCGCTCCGTTGGCCATTTTCCCGATAGAAAGCGGACGGAAACCATTGGGATCAAGAGCCGCAATCAACTTGTCTTCAAACAGCAAGATATAGGCAAAACCACCTTTAACTAGACTGAGCGCCTCCTTGATTTTGCCCATCAGACTAGGATTGTGGCTGCGACGAATGAGGTGAGCTAAGATTTCCGAGTCCGAAGTCGCACTGAAAATCGCTCCTCTATCTTCCAATTCTTTCTTGAGAGAGGCCGCATTGGTCAGATTCCCATTATGAGCCAAGCCAAACTGCATATCGTGAAACCGGAAGAGGAAGGGCTGGATGTTATCTACAGAAGCTTCGCCAGCAGTCGCATAACGCACATGCCCAATCGCACCAGTCCCCGTCAATTTATCCAAATTAGCAGGATTTCTGAAGACTTCTGATAAAAGCCCCATGTCACGATGGCGCTTCAATTGCCCCTGATCATTGGAGAGGATTCCTGCCCCCTCCTGACCACGGTGTTGAAGACTGTGGAGACCAAAATAGGTCAATTTAGCAGCATCTGGATGTCCCCAGATACCGAAAACACCACATTCTTCATTAAGAGATTTTACTTCGTATGTCATTTTATATACCTAATTTTTATTTGTGTAGCACCAAGAGCTAAATCTACATGACTTTTACATTACTGATACTATCTATTAGAAAATCTGCAAGTCTTATTTTCTAGTGAAATATTTAACCGCTGACGCGAACAGGTGCTGGTCTTTATTTCCTGGGATATTTTGGAAAAGACCTTCCTCATAACGTTCTGAGTGGCCCATCTTACCAATGATTTGGCCGTTCTTGCTGGTAATTCCTTCGATGGCATGGACAGAACCATTCGGATTGTACTTAGAGTCCATACTTGGTTTGCCGTTAAAGTCAACATATTGGCTAAAGATTTGACCATTGTCACGGAGCTCCGCAAATTCCTCAGCCGTCACGACAAATTTCCCTTCACCGTGCGAAACAGGAATAGCATGAATCTCACCAACTTCCACTCCAGCAAGCCATGGTGAGTTAGTATTGGCAATGCGAGTTTCCACCATCTTGGCCACGTGTTGGTTGGCATCATTGTAGAAGAGAGTTGGGCTAGTACTGCTGGCATCCTCGAAGTTTCCGTATGGAAGAAGACCTGATTTGACCAAGGCCTGGAATCCATTACAGATACCGATAATCAAGCCACCACGGGCGATAAAGCCATCAATAGCCGCACGCACTTTTTCATTGAGCAGGATGTTGACGATAAACTTGGCTGAACCATCTGGCTCGTCCGCAGCTGAGAATCCACCTGCAAAGAAGAGAATGTTAGCCTTGCCGATGTTGTCAACCATGGTTTCAACTGACTTGACAATAGCCTCTTCATTCAAGGTCACAAATGGCACCAAGTTAACCTCTGCACCTTCTTTTTCGAATGCCTTGGCTGAGTCATATTCTGAGTTGGTGCCTGGGAAGACTGGGATATAAACCACCGGTTTTTCAACCTTTTCTTTGGCTTTAATCACAACATCTGATGCCACAGCTGGTACTTCAGCCAATTCTTTCGCTTGTGCAAATTCTGTTGGGTAAACTTCTTCCAATTTGCCTTGAAAGGCACTGTCAAGTTTCTGTCCATCTAGCTTCACACCGTTGACAAGGAGTGTAAAGTCTGCACTTGTTTGTCCAATCTTCTCTACTCCAGCAATTTCTTCAGGTGATGTGAAGACAAATCCGCCCAATTGTGCTGTCAAAGAACTTTCAAGTTCAGGCAAGGTCACCTCTGCACCAATATGATTTCCAAAAGTAGCAAGAGCCAAACTTTCAACCACACCACCATATTTGACAGCTGATGCAGATATTACTTTGTGTTCAGCTTGGATGGCTTCAAATTGAGCAAAATTAGACTTAATCAAGTCAAAATCAATCTCTGCAGCAAGAGCTTGACCTGGGATATAGTAGATGTTTTCACCAGCAGTCTTGAATTCAGGCGAAAGCACCTTACGGCTATCTGCCGTTGTCACCCCAAAAGCGACCAAGGTTGGTGGCACGGTCAATTCTTCAAAGGTACCAGACATGGAGTCCTTACCACCGATAGATGGCAAACCAAGTTGGATTTGTGCTTCGATTGAACCTAGAAGAGCTGCTACTGGCTGACCAAAACGCTCTGCTTGTTTGTCCATGCGCTCGAAGTACTCTTGGTAAGAGAAGCGAGCCTTAGACCAGTTTGCACCAGCAGCAACCAAACGAGCAGTCGCTTCAATAACCGCATAAGCAGCACCGTGGTATGGAGACCATTCTGCTAGATAAGGGTTGAATCCTTGGGCCATGACTGACGCAGTATGAGTCACACCGTGTTGAACTGGCAACTTCTGCACAGAAGCCTCAGTTGGTGTAAGTTGGTAGCGACCACCAAGTGGGTGATTAACCGTAGAGCGTCCAACAGAGCAGTCAAAGATAGTCTGTAATCCTTTTTGACTCGCATGATTCAAATCAGATAGAACCGTAAGGGTATCTGCTTCAAGTGTGTCAGCGCTTGTTGTGCGTTCTTCTGGGAGTTTAGCATCCTTGTCTACAACCTTGGCATCAACGACTACGCGCACACCGTTTGTATCAAGGAAACGACGTTCCAAGTCTACAATGGTTTCACCATTCCAGTGCATAACTAGATTTGGTTTTTCTGTCACTGTCGCAACAACAATAGCGTCAATATTTTCTTTATTACATTCTGCAACGAAGGCATCTACATCCTTAGGACGAACCACGACCGCCATACGTTCTTGTGATTCAGAGATGGCAATTTCGGTACCATTCAAGCCTTGGTATTTAAGAGGCACCTTGTTGAGGTCGATTTCAAGACCGTCTGCCAATTCACCGATGGCTACACAGACTCCACCTGCACCAAAGTCGTTGGATTTCTTGATGAGACGAGTGACATCACCATTACGGAAGAGGCGCTGAATCTTACGTTCTTCGATGGCATTCCCTTTTTGAACCTCAGCTCCAGCAGTCTCCACGGACTCAACTGTTTGAACCTTAGAAGAACCTGTCGCACCACCGACACCATCACGTCCAGTCTTACCTCCAAGGAGAATAATCACATCTCCCGCTTCCGGTTTTTCACGGACAACATTGCCCTTGGGAGCTGCACCGACAACAGCACCTAGCTCCATACGCTTAGCAACGAAACCTGGGTGGAAATACTCACGAACGTAGGTCGTCGCAAGCCCAATCTGGTTACCATATGAAGAATAGCCATGGGCAGCTGTTTTAGAAATGACTTGTTGTGGCAACTTCCCAGCACGCGTTTCCGAAATCGGTGCTGTAATATCACCCGCACCTGAAATACGCATGGCTTGATAAACGTAGGAACGACCTGACAATGGATCACGAATGGCCCCACCGATACAAGTAGCCGCCCCACCAAATGGCTCAATTTCCGTTGGGTGGTTGTGAGTTTCATTTTTAAACATGAGGAGCCATGGTTCTTTCACACCATCAACATCCACTTCAATTTCGACAGAGCAAGCATTGATTTCATCTGACACTTCCATATCATCCAAACGTCCATTAGCACGCTCATAACGACCAAAAATAGTCGCCATATCCATCAAGGTTTGAGGTTTTTCAGAACGCCCCAACTCCTCACGCATGGCAATATACTTGTCATAGGTTGACTGCAATTGCTTTTGGAATTTAGAAGCTGAAAAGTCGATGTGTTTCAACTCTGTCTCGAAAGTTGTGTGACGGCAGTGGTCAGACCAGTAAGTATCCAAAACCTTGAGTTCCGTCTCAGTTGGCACGCGCCCGATTGACTTGAAATAGTCTTGGATAAAGAGCAAATCATCCACTTCCATAGCCATCCCTTGCTCGGCCTTGTAGCGAGCAAAGTCTTCTGCTGTATAGTTTTCAAAGAAAGTCAATTTAGGAATGGTCTTGTCCGACTCAGAAAATTCCTGCTTGGCAATCCCTGTCGTGATGTCCTTGAAACGAGAATCAACTGGGTTGAGCAGATAGTTCTTGACCGCTTCCAACTCAGTCGCATCAATATCTTTATTCACCAAGTAAAGTTGGGCTGTATTAACCGTTACATCACTCGAACTTCCTAGTAAAAGCAAGGCTTCCTGTGAAGATGCTGCACGCTGGTCAAACTGCCCTGGTAGGCTTTCAATCGCAAAGAAAGCATAGTTGGCAAGATCCGCCTGCACAGATACTTCATCTAAAACATGATCGGTTACCTGCTCAGAGAAGATGTGTTTCTCTGCAGGTGCAAACAAGTCCTCTGCCAAATCAAAGACATCATAAACTTGCACAATGCGAATACTTTTCAAAGTTGACAGTCCCAAGTTATGCTGGAGTTCTCTCACCAAACTCTCTGACTTAACCTGAAAATCAGCCTTTTTTTCAACAAAAATACGTTTATCCATCAATCCTTATTCCTTTATTTCAGCTCTTGCAATGTTCCCAAACAGCCTTGAAGTTGTTATTTCAATTCCTGCAACTTTTCCCAAACAATCTCATAAACGTCTGTTAGTTCTCCCAATCCTCTACGGAGTGAAAAGGTCTGGGGGACCTTTTCAGCCTGAGTCCTTTTAGTTGAGAGACGAAGGTTTTCCGTTGCAAACAGATTATTTCAAACCTTGCAACTTCTCCCAGACAACTTCATAAACGTCTGTTAGCTCTCCTAATCCCCTACGGAAAACATCCTTATCCATGTGGTTGCCATCCGCATCCCACAAACGGCAGTTATCTGGTGAAAATTCATCTGCTAAGATAATCTTGCCATCCTTGTCAAAACCGAACTCTAGCTTAAAGTCAATCAACTTAAGCCCAATCTCAGCAAACCAGCCTTTCAAGAGTTCATTGATACGACGGGTTTCTTCCTTCAAGTAAGCAATCTGCTGGTCATCCGCAATCTGTAGGAATTTCACATGCTCATCATTGATAAAGGGATCATCCAAATCATCATTTTTATAGTAAAATTCGACAATCGGAGTCTCAAATGCTATACCTTCGTCTACGCCAAAACGTTTTGAAAAGGAACCAGCCGTGTAGTTGCGAAGCACAACCTCGAGAGGAATAATCTCAACCTTTTTATTGAGTTGTTCCGTGTCTGAAAGCTTCTCCACAAAGTGAGTCGCCACACCAGCCGCATTTAATTTCTCAAAAATAAAAGATGAAATCTGATTATTCAACACTCCCTTACCTGCAATCTGCTCCTTCTTGACACCATTGAAAGCAGTCGCCTGGTCCTTGTAAGTTGAAATAATAAGATTTTCATCCTCAGTTGTATAGATATCTTTAGCTTTTCCCGAATAGATCAATTGTTTTGACATTTAAAAGTTCGCCTTTCGTATTACTTGAGCACATTCTACCATAAAAAACTTAAAATTACAAGAATTTAACCGAATAAATAGAATGATCATCTCAAAAATCGTAAAGAAAAAACTGCAAGAAGTATCTTTCTCACAGTTTTAAAATCATTTAACTCTAAAAACACGAACATTACTCTTTGTTCAAAAATTGATCCAAATAATAACGTAGGTAACTTTTCTTGCCCGTAATCATCTGTAGGCGGCCTTCCACCCCATATCGAAGTCTTTCAGCCTGCTCAACAGTCAGATCTGTCTCCGCCTCGATTTTAAAGAAATTCCCTTTTTCAGTCTTGGTAGCTGTCGCATCAATACTTGTAATAGTAGAATCTAGGAAAAGTTGATTATTGGCATCATGAGTCGTCGTATAGCGAACAGAATCACCGACCTTGATTCTTGCTACATCTTTTGAACTAAGATAAGCTGTTAGTTTAGCTTTCCCTTCTTTTTCCAAGGACGGATAGAGTTGGGCTAGTAGAGTCCCCTCTGCTACCATGGTAGAATCACTGGTCTCAGGATTAAGATGAAGCACCCCATCCTCACTCGCCGTAATTTTCCCCTTGTCTAAAAGATTTCCCTGTACCTTCTTACCTGACTCTGCTTCCAAGATTTTCTGGTCTAGAAGGATCAATTCCTGACCAACCTTTGCTAAGTGTTGGGATTTAAGGGACTCCAATTGACTGCTTAAGCCTGAAGCATAGGCTTGCTGGGTACCTGAACCTGCATACTGAACACGGTAAGTAGCAAGACTAGATTCTAACTGAGAAAGCTGTGCTTCAACCTGCGCAACTGCTTGTGCCTTAGCTTGCGGATTTTCCTCCCCCTGAGACTTGTAGGACTGGTAGAGAGAGTAGGCTAGATTCTGACTGGCCAAGGAAGTGCCTGTTTCAATAGCTGACTTAGCTGTCTGGTAATCGCGAATTTTAGCCTCTGTTTGGCTGATGAGGTTGCCGATTTCAGCTTGGGTTTGGCTAGCTGCTGCATTCTGGGACGCGATGGTCTCATTTTGTTGCGATGTACTAGCCCTAAGACTAGCCGCTTGGCTGAGGTAGTCGCGAAAGGTGGCTTGGTAGCCAAACTTATCCTCCTCTGGAAAGTGGTTCTCCCCTTCTTGCAGACTTTTTTGCAAATACTCCAATTGCTTTTTTTGATCCTTAAGCATGTCCAACTGACTAGCATAGGCCTCCGCTTGGACACCCTCTGACCCTTCCTGATATTGAACAAGAAGCTCCCCCTTCTTGACCAACTTATTTTCTTCCAAATGATTGACAAGAATACGATTGTTGCTAGTTGACTGGATATTTGCAAGGATTCGACTAGGCTCAACAGTAGCTCTAGTTGACAAACTCATCTCCTTCTCTGCAAATGTTGCAAAGCCAAGCAAAAACACGAGCAGAAGGAACATAGGTACAATCACTCGACTGGAAAAATTATGGTAACGACGATTATAAAACTCCGCACTTTCTAAAAATTCTGGTTTCATCCTCTCCTCTTTCTAGCTATTCACCAAATGGGCATAAAAGCCACCCTGTACAAGCAAATCAGCATGCTTTCCTTCTTCGACAATCTTGCCCTGATCCAAGACAACAACCTTCTCTGTCCGCTCTGCAATGGTCAAGCGGTGAGCAATGAAAATCAAGGTCTTGTCTAAAGCCATGAGATTATCTACGATCCGCTTCTCTGTCAAAATATCCAAACTGCTAGTCGCCTCATCCAAAATCAAGACCGGCGCATCTGTCAAGAGAGCACGCGCCAGAGCGATTCTCTGACGTTGACCACCTGAGATTCCTGCCCCATCCGAAGTCAATTCTGTCTGATAATTCAATGGCATGCGCTCAATGTCCTCCCGAATCTCTGCCAACTCGACCGCCCGTAAGATATCCTCTTGAGTCGTCCCATCCTTGGCTCCAAGGAGAAGATTCTCCAAAATCGTTCCGTTAAAGACATAGGGCTGTTGAGGCAGATAGTTGATATACTGGCGCAAGGCCTTTTTATCAATCTGATTGAGATTGACACCACCCAGACTAATCTCTCCCTGACTTGGATCATAAAAATTAACCATCATCTTAGCTACGGTCGTCTTACCTGACCCTGAAATTCCCACAAAAGCCACCTTAGACCCTTGGGAAATGGTCAAATTGATATCCGACAAGACATCTCGACCATAGCCATACTTGTAGGAAACCTGCTTGAAAGTCATCTCTCCCTTCATCAAGCTCAAATCCTCAACTGTTTTCTTCTCCTCAAACTCCGAAGCTACTAGATAAACCTCATTTAGACGGTTATTGGCGACCTGCGCTGTCTGAAGTTTGGTTTGCAGATTGATGATATTTTCCAAAGGATTTGTAAAGTAAACCAGCAAGGTATTATAGGTAATCAACTGCCCCAAACTCATCTTGCCATCCATGACCAGAACAGCTCCCATCCAGAGAATGCCGACATTGAGTAAGAGATGGGCAACTTTTTTCAGAGCCTTTTGCTGACTCTCTGCCCGACTATAGGTAAAGGATTTTTTCAGATAATCCACAAATTCCTTGTCAATCTTTTGGTAACGCTGACTTTCACTGGTCAAAGACTTGATAGTCTCAATACCGTTGATGTCCTCAATGATAGAAGAAGACAGAACCGCATTGGCTTCCATGGTATCCCGATTCATCTTTTCAAACGGCTTCATAAAGGCAAAGATAATCACTGTATAGATAGGAAGTGCCAATAAGGTCATGAAAAAGAGATTGGTATTTTGTGAAAATAAAACAAGGGAGATAATGACAACCGTTGACACATCTAGGAAAATCGAAAGAATGGTCGAAGCCAGCGCATCGATGATACTGTTAGCATCTGTAAAACGAGACACGATTTCCCCTGTCCGACGTGTCGCAAAAAAGGACATAGGCAGGTGAAAAACATGCTTGATGTAGGACAAAATCACATCAATCGACAAACGTTGCCCCAAAACAAGTAAGAGATACTCCTGAGCATAAGACAAGATCTGCTGGAGAATATAAACGATAACCAATCCAATAGAAATAATCCCCAGCGTCGAACGCATCTGATCTGGCACATAGGTATCAATGATAGACTGCAGATAATAAGAACCCACAATGTTAATCAGGGTCACCAAAAGTGTCGCTAGGACGATGTTGGCAATCAAGCCACGCTGCTTCACTAATATAGGGATAAAAGAGAGCAAACCATTCTTTTGATCCTTATGAGGCTTGTAGTCTGGACTAGGTGCCATAAACAGAGTCACTCCTGTCCATTCTTCCGCAAAACGCTCACGTGGCAGTTTGGTCAATTTCACCCCAGGATCTGGATCGGCAATATGAATGCTATCCTTATCCTGCCCAGTCACCACATAGTAGTGGAGCAATTTCCCTTCCTTAAGCACATGGGCAACAAAAGGAAAAGTCAAATCTGGCAAGTTAAAAAGCGTCATATCCGCCTTAATGGCTCGCGTCTCAAAGCCAATCTCCTCTGCCACCTTGACCAAGCCCAAAGCCGTCGTCCCATCCATGGTCGTCTTGGCTAATTCTCGCAAGTGAGCCAAAGAATAGTAACTACCATAGTAGCCAAAAACCATGGCTAATGAAGCTACACCGCAGTCCATCTGATCCACCTGCGGACGATAGTGACGTTTCCCAAATTTCATATTCATCTCCTTTTTCCTATTACTCAATGAAAATCAAAGAGCAAACTAGCCGCAGGCTGCTCAAAACACTGTTTTGATGTTGTAGATAAGACTGACGAAGTCAGTCACATATATACTGCAAAGCGACGTTGACGTGGTTTGAATTTGATTTTCGAAGAGTATAAACTCATCTGATAACAACTATCTTACCCCAATCCCCAAACAAAAACTGGACTTCCTTCCCAAATGTGCCTATCTCCCTCCCAAATGTACTTTTAGGATAAAAAAATAGGCAGAACAAGCGTCCTACCCAAAATATATATTTATTTCTTTTTCTTCCTAATTCTTTTGTCAATCATGTACAAAACGATAATCGAAAACAGCGGTGGTACAATATAACTCTTTTCACTCATTGTCAGCTGAAATCCCAGAGTTGTTAGTATCTTAAAGATGAAAATATTCATCAAAAATAGAAAAACAAATACTAAAAAATATCTTAAAACCTTCTTCATTTCTTTTCTTCAACTTTCCTAATTTCTATACCTATTTTATCAAAAATATATGTAAAACTCTAAATAAACACCTCAACTGAACTTTTTAGCAAAAATAGGCAGAACAAATGTCCTACCTACTAAAAATATGCTATTGAAAGGAAAATGATTTTTTTCTGACACCCTAGGCAAGCTTGGGACAAATAAATCATTGATAGTAACATTTATGACATCCTATTTATTACTTCAATTACTAATGTCCCTGCTATTTCTAAGCCACCTATGGTATGATCTATTCATAGTCAGAATAGATAACACCGTTCTAAATTACGATTCATAGTTACTCCTTTTTTTGATTCGTTACTATAAGACTCCTATTTACCCATAGATTGTCTACTACCTCAAATTTATCCATTCTTTTTTTCTTTACTTCTGTATAAAAGAATGAAGACCATCACAAATAATGCAATCGTTGGTATATTGAAACTATCAAGCCAAGTAGGTAAAGATACTTTATTCATATCAGATACTAATCTGATGATGATATAAGACATTGAACTAAGTAATACCATAATTTCAGGCCAAACTTTCAGTATTGATTTAACAAATTTCATATTAAACTCCAATGTGATGCATTCTTAGATTCTAGCCTAGTCATTTTAGTGCAGATTAACAAGTCATTCTTAACTGCTCACTCTACTCGCTTTTTATTGGCCTTATATCCTAGATAAAAGAGCCCAAATAAAACGAGGTAAATTTCTGGATAAAATAGGGTATTGATTGGATTTCTCAACATCAAATACGTTGCGATGTAGATTATGAGCGATACGGTAAAATAACCCTCAGCAAATCCTAATAAGAATTGTTTCATGGTAGACTCCTATTTACTAAAAAACAATCTACCATCCTTTTATCCACCTCGTGATGCCGACTGATAACCATTATACGCACCCCAAGCTAATAGTCCGACAGCCAAAATACCACCACCAACCAAAAGTAACACTCCTCCACCATCAACTTCTTGCAATTCAATATCACTTAACGTAGTATAATTTTGTTCAATAGTTTGTAAATTTGACATATTTATCCTCCATTTTAATAATAAAAATTAGTTTTCTTTTAATACACCAATAATAATCATCAATACACTCATAACAAATGCAGATAACAGTCCTTTAGTAGTACTATTGAAAAAAGGTCTATCAAAAACATAATAATTATATGCAGACAATCCTAAACCAACGGCAGTCACCACAATTGTAATAACGAGTAGTATAATCCAAAATGTTTTCTTGCTCATATTTATCAAATACTATGGATGAGTAATATAGTAGAATGTTTTACCAGCAGCTTCACCAGCTTGGTAAATCCCCCAGCCAATCGCAATACCCAAAGAGACTACCTCCCAAGCAATTCCCCCATCTACATTCATCAACTCTTCTTCTGTAAGAGCTACAAAGTTCTGTTCCATTTTGTCAAAATTTGTCATCTTTTTCTCCTCTTGTTCTATTTTTTCTAAATCTTATCTTCTAAAAAATGGGGTTCCAATAAATATACCGCGTAACAATAGACCTGTAATTAAACCCCGTTGATAACTTTCCTTGCTACCACCCACCAGCAAAGCTAAGTCGCTCTCCTTTAATACTTCAATAGTATACTTATCATTCATTTCATTCATCTCTTATCCTCCTAAAAACCAAAACCTCTACGAAATCCAATGTACCAATCTGCAAGGGTCTTCACCCAACTTTCTCCACCTTGAATATCGGTCAATTCTTCCGAAGTTAGCTCAACAAATCCGTAATAATGTTCTTTCATTATTTTATTCCTTTCTTTTTCTTCTTACTTATCTATTCGAAAAAAATTTCGAAAATGTACAACTAAATTAAATTTACTTGAAAAATAATTTAGTAAACCACGGATAAAAAATTGGTAGATACATGAATTAGACTCCTTTCTTTTTCCTCTTACTTATCTATTCGAAAAACAATTCGAAAATGTACAACTAAATTAAATTTTATTTAAAAAATAATTTAATGTACCATGAATAGAAAATCGGTAGATACATAAACCAGACTCCTTTCTTTTTTCTCTCACTTATCTATTCGAAAAACAATTCGAAAATAAACAACTAAATCAAATTTTATTTGAAAAATAATTTAGCAAACCACGGATAAAAAATTGGTAGATACATAAACCAGGCTCCTTTCTTTTCCCTCTTACTTATCTATTCGAAAAAAATTTCGAAAATGTACAACTAAATCAAATTTTATTTGAAAAATAATTTAGTAAACCACGGATAAAAAATTGGTAGATACATAAACCAGACTCCTTCCTTTTTCCTCTTACTTATCTATTCGAAAAATAATTCGAAAATGTACAACTAAATTAAATTTATTTAAAAAATAACTCAGTGAACCATTGGTAGAACATTGATATAAACATGAACTAGGCTCCTTTCCTTTTCCTCTTACTTATCTATTCGAAAAAAATTTCGAAAATGTACAACTAAATCAAATTTTATTTGAAAAATAATTTAGTAAACCATGAATAGAAAATTGGTAGATACATGAAGCAAACTCCTTTCTTTTTCCTCTTACTTATCTATTCGAAAAAGAAGTCGAAAATGTACAACTAAATTAAATTTTATTTAAAAAATAATTTAATGAACCACGGATACAAGATTGGTAGATACATAAAGCAAACTCCTTCCTTTTCCTCTTACTTATCTATTCGAAAAAGAAGTCAAAAAATAAGAATATCAGAAAATTTTCCGATATTCTTATTGATAAACTCATTCAAATCTAACAGATACTAGACATTAAGATGTTTTTTAAGTGTTCTTCTGGCTGTTCGCGATACGGGGAAGTGCAAGCCTTCTAACAAGGTCACTTCTGTGGCAGTCATCTCTTCAATGGCCTGTAAACTGACTAACGTATTGCGATTGGCATAGACAAAGTAATCTTTTTCAGCCTTGGCAGCAATATCCTTGAGACTGCCATAAATGGTCTTGATAGAATGATTGGCATAATAGACCTTGATACGATGAGATTCCACTGAGGTTTCAAAGGCTAAAATCTCATGGTAGGGCAGAGTAAAGCCCCGTCTTCCCTCAAAACTATAGGTGAAGAGACGCATATTTTCCCTCTTATCTACTGCCAGTACATAGTCCAGACAGCGCTCCAGCTGATGACGGTAATCCTCCTCAGGCTGATCCTTGGAAATAAAATCCAAGGCAGACAAGTGATAGCGAAAAGCTAGAGGCAAGGCCTCCGAGTGCGTGGACACAAAGACAATGCTTGTAAAGGGATCTCGCTCCCGAACCTGTTGAGCAACCTGAAAGCCCCGTTCACGCTCTCCATCAATCTCTAAATCTAATAAATAGAGCTGGTAATGGTCAAAATACTGAGAATACTTTTCAACTTCCCCATAGTTTTTGGCAATATCAATTTCCAATCTCAAATTGCGAGAGCGACCGATATCTAGCAAAGTCTGCTCTATCCGTCCCTGCTGAACTCTATCGTCTTCCAAAACTAAAATTCTCATTCCTCTCCCCCTCGTTTCTCATCCTTAAATGGTAATTCTAAATCTTGTCTAAAAGTCGTCTCTCCTAGCTGGGTATCTAAGTTTAAATCATAATGAAAAACCATATCCTCCAAGGTCGCTAAACCCAGTCCACTGTGGTTTCCCTTGGTAGAGTAACCCTTTTGACTGAGAATGATGGGATTCAGTTCTTCTTTCTTACGAGTGTTTTCAATGATAAAACGGACACTCCTATCACCTGCCAATAAAGCAACCCGAATCTGCGGATTTTCCGCCTCACTGGCTGCCTCTAAGGCATTTGTCGTGAGGATAGAGAGGATACGGATAGCCTCCAACATCGGCAAATCCAGCTCTTCGACAACCCCCACCGTCTCCAAACTAAAATGAATTCCCTGATTATCTGCCACAATCATAGCTTTTGCCAAGGTATTGCGAATGGCTATATCATGGATATTATGAAGATTAAAGGCCGTGTAATCTGCCTTCCTCAGCTTTTCATTTGTCTTTAAAAAGACATCTTGATAAATGGTAGACACCTCAGCCATATCTTGATTCGCTATGGCAGGCTCCATGCTAGCGACAATCCCTGCAAAATCATGACGGAAACCTCGAACCTCATCATAGAGATGACCCAACTTATCCACCATCCCTTGCAAGGAACGATTTTCTTCTTCCTGTCTCTGAATGGTCTGCTCATCACGATAAACCTGCTCTAAGTGTCTGATATAAAAGAGCCAGGAGAAAAAGAGAATGAAAATCAGGAGAGAAATGGTCGTGTCAAAGCGAACGTAAAAAGAACTATTTCTATTGGTCATGAACGAAGAGAATATCCTAAATCCAGTCAGAGGTAGGATAATGAAAAAGCTCTTACGATAGTGGGTTTTAAAAGTATCTGAAAAGAATAAATCCAAATCCAAAGACCAACGCTTCATAATTTTACAACATAGAAAGATTGATAATAAATCAAATATAGATATATATAAAGTAGAAAACGAATCTACGAAACAACAATGCTCACCAGATAATACACGAATCCAAATTGTCAAAAATAAATAACGAATACTTTGAAAGAAGAGAAAAAGATACAGAGAAAGAAAAAGAGATTCCCCTTTTCCCTTGTGCAATACTAATAAAAAAATACAGTAAAAGTAGATAAGAACTCCTATATGAAATAATTCTCCAAATGTTTGACGAGCAGATAAACTAATTAAAAATATAAGTATCCAATAACGTTTTTTATAAAATTCTGGGGAAATTTGAGCGCCCAAATAAATAGTAGGAACTATGGTTGAAACGACTACCAACAGTAGATATATCACAGAAAATAAGAATTCTAAAATAAGCATAAATAAATCTAATCTCTAACTAATACTGTGAATTTAAGCAACGTGTCTACCCGTACCAAATAATTTATTGCACCATTTTACAGTATCTTCAAAAATCCCTCCACCATTCACTTCCTCCAAAACCTCTGGGGTTAACTCTTCAAATTGTTCCAATTCTACAAATGTGTTTTTCATTTCCATGACAGACTCCTTTTCATTATTTTATAGATAACTCTATCCCCTGCTCCATCTACAAAAGGCTTTAGTTTCCTTTTAAAATACAAGAAATCTAAAGCCTCCTGAAAATGGTATATTGGTTAGAGCGTTAACGATTAGTTGTGAAGATGTTATTTTTATTTAACCACAACCACTTTATAATATTCGTTTGAGTGTGGAGATTCAATCTTAATTTTTTCACCATATAAACCATCGATTTCTTTATCCAGATAATCTGAAACTCCTGATGGCAAGCGTTTCATCTTAAGAATTTCACCAGATTGATCCGCATAGGCTAGGATGTGATAGTGGGTTGTAGCCATACCATCATCAATCAATACAAAGTAACCTGTTTTGAGCTTACCTTGCTCATTTTCTAAATAGTATAGTTTATTGTTATTGATTGTAAAGTGGGTAGCTCCAAGACGAAGTCGTGCACCTGGATTTTCTAAATAGACATCATTGCCAACTTTTTTAATCTCTGAATAGGTTGTCATTGCTGGGATATTAACCACACGATGTCCATTTTCATCAAAGTAGTAGCGATTTGGTAAGTTTTGGAAGTTCTGTACAACTGCCTTAGGATCAATTTCTTGTCCTTCTTCTTTATTATCCACTAAAGCTAAGGTAGTATTTGCAACCTCATCTCCATATTTATTAGAAAACTTCTTGAACTCTGGTCTGATATACCAAGCATTTTTTTCAATAATAACATCGTCACCTTTAGCATTTAGCAAATATTCTTGCCCATCTCCAAGTTTGACAATATCATGAATACTGTATCCAGCATCTTTTCTATTTGCTAGATAGCCATCCTTACCAATGACATAACTTTCCCCATCACTGGCTGGAACAGCTCTATCTGCAACCATAGCACCTGATTTTTCAAAGTAAGACCATTTACCATCTATGAACACCCAACCTGTCATCATAGAACCACTAAAATGAAGATAGTACCATGTAGACCCTTCTTTGTACCAACCTGTACGCATGGCACCACTATTAGCTAGTGAGTACCATGTGTTGCCTTCCTTGTACCAGCCAGTGCGCATAGCACCACTATCTGCTAGTGAATACCAAGTATTGCCGTCTTTTAGCCAGCCTGTCTGCATGTTACCAGTGCTGTCGAAGTGATACCAATAACCAGCATTTTGCACCCATTTATCCTTAGCGAGGCTACCATCTTGAGAAAGATTCCAGTCAGACCCATTTTTAACCCAAGTATCTGCAGCCTGTGCTTGGTTAATAGACAAAAGCAGACCAGCACCTGCAAGCAAACCAAGAGTAAGTAATTTAGATTTTTTCATAGCTATTTCCTCCTTTATCGAACAGCTATAAGAGGGCTTCCCCTCTTTATTTAGCTATATTCTAATACTTTTCATTGTCAAAGTCAATAATATTGTGAAAAATTAGACAATATTACCAATATCTACGAATTGTATTTTGAGTAATACCGTATTGATTCATATAAGAAACATCTTGACCTCTATCTGGAGCATGAACTACCTTGCCACCACCAACATAAATACCCACATGTTGATTTGAACCTTGGTCGCCATTGTACAATATTAAATCTCCAGGAAGTTGTGAGCCATTACTTACATAGCTTCCTCCTGTCGCTTGACCATAGGTTACTCTAGGAATACTAATATCAAACTTAGCATGAATAGCCATCGTAAATCCTGAGCAATCTACGCCACTATTCAAATCTGCCCCACCCCAAACATATGGGATTTTTCCTACAAATGTCTTTGCGTATTCACCAAGAGCTTGCCCACGATTTTCTACCCATACACCACTTTCTCTAAAGAAATATGGTGTACCATTCACACGTTGATAACCAGTGACCATAGCACCACTAGCAGATAAGTAGTAATAATTACCATCAGGTTGAATCCAAGTATTTTCTTTCATCCATCCTTGGTCATCAAAATAGTACCACTTGCCATCTAATTGTTCCCAATTTTTAGCATACCCACCTGAACCGTATTTAAACCACCATTTACCATTGGTTTGCATCCATGTTCCTTTCGGATCACGATATTGATTGAAAGCTTTCTTCTCTTGATTGCCCTCTGCTTGAGTTTCTTTATCTTCAAAACCAATCAATTTTACTTGATCAGCTTCTTCAGCTTTTATCTTGCCTTGATTAACTAATTGAGCAATCGCTTCTTTCTCACTTGCTGATGGAGAATCAGCATAGGCTACCGTAGTATTTGCTAGGAGAACGCCTCCTGCAAGAACCAACAAACTAGAATAAAGATATTTTTTCATCGTGAAAATCCTTTCTTTTTCTCCTTTTTGGAGATTGATTTTTCTGATTTCATTATATCCCTTATTTGTCCTCAGATTTCTACTGTCCCTAGAAAGACTAAATCTGTTCCTAAACGGTCACTTGAACCAAAGAAAAATTCCAAAGCAAATGCCTTGGAACTTCTTATCTTTATTTTCCTTGAATAATCTTAACCACATCTCCTACGCTCTGCAGTTGATCAATTTCCTCGTCACTGATTTCGATATTAAATTCATCTTCCAGTGTCAAGATAAACTCCATCAAGTCAACTGAGTCAGCATCCAAATCGTCTTTCAGACTCAAGGATTCTGTCACGACAAAGTCCTCTCCCTGTCGCTCTTGGATAATAGTCACAATACGGTCAAAAATTTCTTTTTCTGTCATCTCTTTTATTCTCCTGAAAATTCACGCGCAGTCTGGGCAACTACGTCTGTCTCTAGCATGGTACGAATCTGGCGAATTGTACTATAAACAGCCTTGGCATCGCTTGAGCCATGAGTCTTGACAACAGGTGCCTTGACACCAAACAAGACCGCTCCACCAACATCTGAGTAGTTGAGCTGTTTTTTCAAACCTCTGAGGCTGTCCTTGAGAAGGAGGGCACCTAGTTTCGCTCGAAGACCACCACCTGTAATAGCGGTCTTGAGCAAGCCCATGATTCCCATAGCTGTCCCTTCGATGGATTTGAGCACAGCGTTTCCCGTGAAACCATCTGCCACAACAACATCTGCAACGCCATTCATCAAATCACGCGCTTCCACGTTTCCGATAAAGTTCAAACTTTCATCAGCCGCCAGTAATTCATAAGTTTCCTTACGAAGCGGGTCGCCCTTACTACTCTCTGTTCCGTTATTGAGCAAGCCAACACGTGGTTGCGCAATGCCACGAACATTTTTAGCATAGAAAGAACCTAGAACTGCATATTGATGGAGGTGCTGGGCTGTATTTTCTGCATTAGCACCGAGGTCCAGCATGTCAAAACCCTTCCCATCTACAGTCGGCAAGGTCGACATAAGTCCAGGACGATCGATATTCTTGATACGACCCACGATGAAAAATCCTGCTGCTAGTAAAGCACCTGTATTCCCAGCCGAGAGAACAGCGTCTGCTTCACCTTCTTTGACAGCCTTGGCCGCCAATACCATACTGGCATTTTTCTTCTTCCGAATAGCTCTCGTAGGTTCATCGTCTGAATCAATCTTTTCATCCGTATGGATTATGCTGACGCGCTCTGTCGCTGTCAGATATTGCTTGATTTTAGCTTCATCTCCATAGAGTTGAACCTCGATATCTGAAAAGTCAGCTAGAGCTTGATTGACACCCTCAACGATGGCTTGAGGTGCGTAATCGCCCCCCATGGCATCTACTGCGATTTTTTTCATTTCTTTTCCTCTTTTAGTAATTGTCCCCAGTCTGCTAGGGAATCAATAAATTTCTTTGATTTTAGGTGAATCCCAACGTACTCTTCATAGAGTTGATCCATAAATTGGCGTAGCTCTTGCTTGATTTCAGGCTTGAGCGAAATGGTCTCCAAAGTCTCAAAATCAATGGCTTGAAATTGATTGAGCAGATAAGGGATATTGGGATTGAGATGGCAACGTCTCTCATCCTCATGATAATGCTCTGGGCAGAGGCAGGCTCCATATTTGAAAGAAAAGTCAAAAGCCTGACCAACCCGATGGCAGAAGACACACTCATTAAAATTGAGGCTAATCCCAAATCGAGTCAAGATTTGGATTTCAAAAATATTGGTCAAAACCTGATAATCTAAGCCAGCTTCCATCAACTCCAAAGTCTTTTGCAAAAAAGCAAACAAGGGAGCATCCTGCTGATTGTCCTGCAAACTCGCATCTGCAAGAGCTGCTACGTAGGTCGCATAAGCCATGACAAAGAGATCGCTATTAATCTTGGGAAAAGTCATCACCTCATGATAGTCCTCAATGTAGCTAAGCCCATCATCATTGATTCGTAAGAGAAATCGTGCCAGCACTAAGGGCTGAATAACAGGAGCCAGTTTGGACTGACCAGCGTGTTTGACAAAAAACATGCGTTTGCCAGCCTGCTCTGTAAAGATTTTGACTAGCTTATCATCCTCACGAAAGTTGCGATTGTAGAGCACCAAGCCTTGACTCGTGATAGACTGAATCATTCTTCTCTCATGTACTCCTCAAGTCGTTTCATGGCTTCTTTGATAGTCTCCATGCTAGCCGCATAAGACAGGCGCACATAACCTTCCCCGTAACGCCCAAAGGCTGCACCAGGGATAAAGGCAACAGCCTTCTTCTGAGCAAAATCCTTCAGAAAAGCAAAGGAGTCTTGATTGTAACCCTCTGGAATCTTAGCAAAGATATAGAAGGCACCGTCTGGTTTGATAATCTCAAAACCAAGAGCAGTCATTTTCTCGATAATATAGTCCCGACGCTGGATGTATTCCTTCTTCATAGGTTCCGCATCGTTTTTACCAGCCGTCAAGGCTTCTACCGCAGCATGTTGAGCCATGGTATTTGCAGCAGTGACCAAGTACTGGTGACTCTTGATTAACTGGGCTGTGAAGGCCGCAGGAGCGAAAATCAGACCCAAACGCCAACCTGTCATAGCATGCGATTTAGACAAACCATTGATAATAATAGCTTGATCTCTCAGCATGGTTCCTAGAGACACATGAGCTTCGCCCGTATAGGTCAATTCTGAATAGACCTCATCACAGACAACGAAAATCTCATACTTGCGTAAAACATCTGCCAAGGCCTCCAACTGCTCCCGACTATAGGTAATTCCTGTCGGGTTGGCTGGATAGTTGAGAATAACCGCTTTGAGCTTATCACCCTGCTCCAAAATGGCCTTCTCCAACATTTCAGGAGTCAAGACAAAATTATTTTCAGTCGTATCAATCTCGACAACCTCTGCCCCAACTAGATTGACAATCGGTTCATAGCCTGGATAAGCGGGAGCTGGCAAGAGCACCTTGTCTCCCTCTTCCAAAATAGCCGTCAAAGTAGCAGATAAAGCCTCTGTCGCCCCAATTGTAACCAAGATTTCATTCTCAGGAGCATAGTCCAGTTGATACTTTTCCTTAACAAAATCACTGGCCGCCTGACGTAGAGTCAGCAAGCCACTCATCCCTGTATAGTAGGATTGGTTCTGGTCAATCGCTCGCTTGGCCGCCTCCTTGACATGATCTGGCGTTGTAAAATCAGGTTCTCCCAAGGTCAAACGCAAGACCCCAGGAATCTCCGAAATAGCCTGGTCAAACTGACGAATCAACGAAACTTGAATCTTATCTAACTGTTTATTAAAGCGCTTAGTTAAGTCCATAGATACCTCCTACTGTCAAAACGTATCTCTATTATACTACAAAAGCCCCCTGACCGCAAAAATACATTATAGAATAACGCTAGCATAACAAATTGAAGTATGTTAATTTAAATTCATCACAACACTATGTTTTTAGAATACTCAATGAAAATCTCATGAGACTAGGAATCAAGGTGAAAGCATAACTAAAGTTAGGTAAGCCGAAGATGACAACGTATCATGAGATTTTCGACGAGTATTGAGTTTTTGCTAATCTTCGTTACAGTTATTCTAGCACCATTACTGATTACTATTACCGGTAATGTCATTTCTGAGTGGATAGTCAGAAAGTGGTTAGATAAGCGCGACAAAAAAATATAACCTGAGTTTAGTTTTAATGTAACTGGACAAAAAGAAATACCAGAGGTGGAGCTCTGGTATTTTTGTTTTTGCCAAGACTTCGTTACAGTTCTTGTAGGATTATTATTACATAATTAGCACTACTTGTCAAATAATTGTTAGCTCCACTTTCTATTTGACTTTTCCTGTTTTTATGTCTACAATGGTAAAAGATTTTATTTGGAGGTTTTTATGTCATTTCTATCAAAAAATGGAGCAGGCATCTTGGCCTGCCTTCTCATTTCAATCGTATCTTGGTACTTAGGAGGATTCTTTCCTGTTATTGGTGCACCCGTTTTTGCGATTTTTATGGGCATGCTCCTACATCCCTTTCTCTCGTCATATAAACAACTGGATGCTGGATTGACCTTTAGTTCCAAGAAATTGCTCCAGTATGCTGTTATCTTGCTTGGTTTTGGTCTCAATATCTCGCAAGTCTTCGCAGTTGGGCAATCTTCACTCCCTGTCATTCTGTCCACCATCTCAATAGCCTTGATTGTTGCCTATCTCTTCCAGCGCTTCTTTGCACTGGACACAAAACTGGCCACCTTGATTGGAGTAGGTTCTTCTATCTGTGGGGGCTCTGCCATTGCTGCGACAGCGCCCGTTATCCATGCCAAGGAAAAGGAAGTAGCCCAATCCATTTCCGTTATCTTTTTCTTCAATGTCTTGGCTGCGCTCATCTTTCCAACCCTCGGCACCTGGCTTCATCTATCCAATGAAGGCTTCGCCCTCTTTGCAGGGACTGCGGTCAACGACACTTCCTCTGTAACGGCTGCCGCCAGCGCTTGGGACAGCCTTTACCAAAGCAATACCCTCGAGTCTGCAACCATTGTTAAACTCACGCGCACCCTAGCTATCATCCCCATCACGCTCTTTCTATCCTACTGGCAAAGTCGCCAACAAGAAAACAAGCAAAGCCTACAACTGAAAAAAGTCTTCCCACTTTTTATCCTTTACTTTATCCTTGCCTCTCTCCTCACTACACTACTCACCTCTCTAGGTGTATCCAGTAGTTTCTTTACCCCTCTCAAAGAACTCTCTAAATTCCTTATTGTCATGGCCATGAGTGCTATCGGTCTCAAAACCAATCTGGTAGCTATGGTCAAATCCAGTGGAAAATCCATTGTTCTCGGAGCCATCTGCTGGATCGCCATCATCCTCACCAGTCTTGGTATGCAGACCCTTATCGGTATTTTCTAATACTCTTCGAAAAGCTCTTCAAACCACGTCAACGTCGCCTTGCTGTAGGTATGGTTACTGACTTCGTCAGTCTTATCTACAACCTCAAAACTGTGTTTTGAGCTGACTTCGTCAGTTCTATCCACAACCTCAAGACTGTGTTTTGAGCAGCCTGCGGCTAGTTTCCTAGTTTGCTCTTTGATTTTCATTGAGTATAACACAAAAGGTAGCCTACCAGCTACCTTTTTTTATGCTTCCTCAATCAAGCGAGTATGTTCTCTCTTAATGCAGCGATTCATCACAATGTCATCGCATCCACCAGCACGCAAGATTTCTTCCGCTTCTAGATTTTCAAGTCCCAGCTGTGCCCAAAAAATCTTACCATCAGCCTTGAGAAAATCACGCGCCACATCTGGCAAAAACTCACTGCGACGGTAAACATTGACAATATCTACAGGAAAAGGAATCTCAGCTAGGCTGGCATAAGCCTTCTCACCCAAGATTTCGCCACCTGCCGCCTTGGGATTGACTGGGATGATTTTATAACCCCGAGCCTGCATTTCCTTGGTCACTCGATTGCTAGTTGTTTCCTCACGGTCTGACAAGCCCACCACAGCAAGGGTTTTACTCGTTGCTAGATACTGACGAATCACACCATCACTTGGATTGATAAATTCTTGACTCATAAAAATCCTCCTTTTTCATCAGTATAGCACATTTTGAAAAGGCTTGCAGAATTCTGCTACAAAAAAGGAGGACTAGCCCCCTTTTTATTTAGCCTCGTACCAGGTTGCCCCCTCATTTTCATCTGCGATAAGGGGAACACTGAGTTGAATGGCTTCTTCCATGGTTTGTTTGACCAATTTTTTCATCTCTGCCAATTCAGATTTAGGCACTTCAAGGACGATTTCATCGTGCACTTGCAGAAGCATTTTAGTTTGATAACCACCTGCAACCAAGGCTTTATCCAGCTGAATCATAGCAATCTTGAGAATATCTGCTGCCGAACCCTGGATAGGTGAGTTGATAGCCGTCCTCTCTGCGAAACCACGAATGTTAAAGTTACGCGAATTGATATCTGGCAACTCACGACGACGCTTGAAGAGGGTCTCCACATAGCCCTTATCACGCGCCTCACGCACCACTTCATCCATGTAGTTTTTGATGCCTGGGAAGCGTTCAAAGTAGGTATCAATGTAGGCTTTGGCTTCCTTACGGCTGATGCCCAGATTATTAGACAAACCAAAGTCTGAAATTCCATAAACCACTCCAAAGTTGACAGCCTTGGCATTGCGACGATCGTTTGCAGTCACATCCTCAGGACGTTCAATGCCAAAGACCCTCATGGCTGTCGAAGTATGGATGTCCGCTCCTTCTTGGAAGGCCTTAATCAAGTGCTCATCCTTAGAAATATGCGCCAAAACACGCAATTCAATCTGTGAATAATCAGAACTCAGAAGAACACTATCATCCCACTCTGGCACAAAAGCCTTGCGAATGAGACGGCCCTGCTCCAAACGCACAGGGATATTTTGCAAGTTTGGATCCACACTAGACAGACGCCCAGTCTGGGTCAAATCCTGCACATAACGAGTATGAATCTTGCCATCAGCCAAAATCCAGTCCTGCAAGCCAATTACATAAGTAGACTGAATCTTGGCAATCTGACGGTAGTCTAGGATTTTCTTAACAATCGGAGCAATAGGAGCCAGGCGCTCCAAGACATCCACCGCTGTCGAGTATCCAGTCTTAGTTTTCTTAGTGTACTCTAGAGGAAGTCCCAATTTTTCAAAGAGAAGTACACCCAATTGCTTAGGCGAGTTGATATTAAACTCCTCACCAGCCAGTTCATAAATCTCCTGAGTCAGTTTTTCAATGACAAGCTCATTTTCAGCCTGCATCTCAAGTAAGGTCTCTTTCTTGACCGTAATCCCAGCAATTTCCATCTTAGCAAGGACAAAAGCCAGAGGCTGCTCTATATCATAAAGAAGCTCTAATTGCCCATTTTCGCTGAGTTTTTCAAGTAAAACAGGCTCTGTTTCGACCAAAACGGCAAGTTTACGTGCCAAGTGTTCCAAGAATTTCTCACGTTCAGGAATGGCCTTCTTGGCTCCCTTACCATAGAAAGTCTCATCATCAACCAAATAAGTCTGACCATAAAGACTAGCAATAGTCGCAATTTCATTGTCCTCCACAGTCGAAAGGAGGTATTTAGCCAAGCGACTGTCAAAAGCAGGTGCCTGCAAATCCACACCCAAACGATGCAAAAGAACTTTAGCCTTCTTAAAGTCATAAACTCTCAGAGGTGTTTTTTCTAAAAAGTTCTTGAAAATCGGCTCTTGCAAAAGTTCAAGTTTGTCTGTGGCATAGAGCTTATCCCCACAAGACCAGGCAAAACCAACCAAATCATCCGTATGGTAATTCTCACCAAAGAGTTCAAAATGGAAGATAGACTCTTCACTCAGCATATCTTGACTGACTTGGTCAACGATAGTAAAGTCCAAACTCTCAGCCACATTAGCTGACGACACATTTAAAGCCTGCTTGAGCTGTTTGAAACCCATTTCATCGTAGAATTTCCCAAGATTTTCCACATCTGGACCACTATAGACCAAATCCTCCAAATCAATCTCAATCGGTGCCTTGGTATCAATGGTCGCTAGTGTTTTAGACAAAAAAGCCTGTTCCTTATCATTGATGAGATTGTCCTTCATCTTAGAAGCCTTCATCCCATCAATATTTTCATAAATTCCCTCAAGCGAACCATGCTCCAGCAAGAGCTTGATACCCGTCTTTTCACCGATTTTGGTCACCCCAGGGATATTATCCGACTTATCTCCCATAAGCGCCTTGAGATCGATAAACTGCGTCGGTGTAATGCCCATCTTTTCCATGAGATAATCTGGCGTAAAGGCCTCAAACTCAGCCACACCTTTCTTGGAAATCTCAACCACCGTATGCTCATCCGTCAGCTGAATCAAGTCCTTGTCCCCACTGACAATGGTAATATCAAAACCATCCTGCTCTGCTAGTTTATCCAGTGTCCCAATGATGTCATCCGCCTCATACTGAGCCAACTCATAGTGACGAATCCCCATATGATCCAGCAACTCACGAATAAAGGGAAATTGCTCACGAAACTCATCCGGAGTCTTAGCCCGACCACCCTTATAGTCCGCATACATCTCTGTCCGGAAGGTCGTCTTCCCCGCATCAAAAGCCACCAAAATATGACTAGGCTCAACCCGCTCCAATAAATGGCTCAACATCAACTGAAAGCCATAAATCGCATTGGTATGCAAGCCAGCCGCATTCTTAAAACGGTCCAACTGCTGATAGAGCGCAAAAAACGCCCGAAAAGCAACAGAAGACCCATCAATCAATAATAATTTTTTCTTATCCATACACCCATTATAAAGGAAAGCACCAAAAAATACCATTGGAAAGAGCCATACCCAATATTTTTCATACTTTTTCCGAATAAATAGATAGAAGCATAGAATCTAGCAAACCTAGATTAAAAAATGTGCTATAATGAAAGGAGAAGAAATATGACCTTACGTCATCCGGGCATTAGCCCGACCAATGATTTGGTTGCTAAGAAGATTTTTAGCAATCCGGTTTTGTTTCGCAGGAAGTCTAATGAAATTCTATATTTGTGACCTATATAGTCATAAATTCAATTAACTGGAAGCTTTTAAAAAACATATAAAAACTAAGTCATATTTTTACTAGATGACTTAGTTTTTATATATTTGTTTTGTAGTATCTAAAGTTAGTACTTGTTTCAATTTATGATTTTGTTCATATCGTTTGTCTGATCTAAAGGTACTAACAGGATTACAGATAACACTGTTATCGCTTGTTCTTTCTATAAACAGAAAAGGAGTATCTATGGTATCATTATATCGATTTAATTTCAAAAGAAAATCAAATGTGATACTTGTTGGTAAAACATTAGGACTTTGTGATTTTTGAAAAACTTGTATATCCTTATTTTTGAGTAATAAATCAAGATTTTTTATGTTTTCTAATCTATCTATAATAGAGTTATAATTTGGGTCGTTGACTATTAAGTTGAAATTTTTATTTTTTGTATAATTGCTTTTTGTTAATTTAGAAAAATCATCAAATAATTTTTTTGAGTTTGCTTCAATAAGGTGATCATTTTGAAGATGTTTAGTCCCTAAAATAAGATGCCGAAAATTTTCCTTTTCAAATCGTATTAAAAAATTTGTATCATAAATTATTTTTCCTTTTTTGGAGTAGATTAAAGCAAAAAAATAACCTGTAAATCTTAATTTTTTATATTCATTTATGGCATCTAATAGTTTCTGAGGCATAAATATATTTAATCCTTTCAAAAAAGAGGAGAAAATTTCTCCTCTTACGTATTTATGGTTTTCCCCGGCGAGGTCTTCACCAAAAACCCTATAATAAGACTAGTAAAAAAATTTTCGGGTATTTTTTTACGTAAATGCCTAAGTATACTCTAGGTAACACTTTTTAAATAGAAGAACTTCCTCTATATAATTAATTGTAACATAGTGTTATGATTAAGTCAAAATAAATGTGATATAAAATTATTAAGATGAGGGAATTTTGTGCGCTCTTTTTTTCGATTCATTTTGGCTACAAAAGCGCTGAAATCAAGCATTAGTAAAACCAGTGGAACTTACCCTGACACGGAATTCCACTGGTTTTTAGGATTTTTATCAGACCAAGACTGGAAATTTATTCTTACTCTACATCTTTGTCCAATTTTTTACGTTCATCTTGCTTTTGATACTTAATTTTTTCCAACTCTGCTAGAATATTATCCTTATTCAATAGATCAAATAGTCTATCTACTTCCCTTTTTTCATTCTCCAAACTATCTTGAATTTCCTTTACTCTTTCTGTGAGGCCATCCTTTTTCAGTGAACCTTGTAATTGATTTATTTGTTCTATTTCCTCTGATAATTTCTGTTTGACTTTAGTCAATTCATTAGGAGTTTCTTGTAAAACTTCTTCTTTAACTGCTCTTTCTATGTCAAATGTTACTGATATAAGTATAATGAATATTATTATTGTTAAAATAAGTACCTTCACCCAACTATCCCACTCAGAAAAGGGCTTTAAAATAGTATTTAGTAATTCTGGTTTAATGTCGTTCTTTTTATCTTCAAAG
The DNA here is from genome assembly GCF_013277385.1 of Streptococcus sp. 544. Lineage (NCBI taxonomy): Bacteria > Bacillati > Bacillota > Bacilli > Lactobacillales > Streptococcaceae > Streptococcus > Streptococcus sp. 544. Next base: position 3,606 of record NZ_VMMU01000007.1, on the reverse strand, counting down.
AAATTTACTAAAATAAATGATGAATACTCTGAAATGTATACAGTATTAAACAATATTTTAGTAAGAGTAGCTTTTTTTGTTAGTGAGTCTTTCTGAAGAGATGTAAGTCCTATTTCTGCCCGCTTAAAAGCACTATCAATTACATAGTTAGCTCCAATGCTAACACCTATAGCATAAAATGTTTTCACTGAATCTATTGATGGGGTCTCCCTTAAAAAAACGATTAACAACAAAGGGGAGACAATCAAAAATGTGAGTAACATTTGAAGATATAGTACAAATCGTTCTTTCTTATACAATGAGCATATGCTATATATAATAAATACGATAATCCAAGCAGCCAAAACCAGCCATAAAAGTAACGCAAATAATATAAGTATTATGTTTCCCTTAAAAAACATAGCAACTATCAATGTATACAAGATAATAGCCACACTTGCCCCAGAAAAATTTTGCCCTTTTGTAACAAATTTTAACAATTTTTTCACTTTATTCATAACATCCTCTATTACTACTATATAGTCAATTGAAGTAAAAACAAGACAAAAGCACCTCGTAAAAAGTACTGCAAGTTGGTAATACCTTTTTGAGGTGCTTTTTGATATGAGCCCATGTTTTCTCAATAGTATTGTACTCAGGTGAGTAGGGAGGAAGAGGTAAAAGTTTATGCCCAAACTCTTCACATAAAATCTCTAGCTTCCCCATTCTATGGAATCTTGCATTATCCATAATAATAACTGATGGTGTATTTAATGTTGGTAAGAGAAACTTCTGAAACCAAGCTTCAAAAAAGTCGCTCGTCATTGTTTCTTGGTAAGTCATTGGAGCGATTAACTCACCATTTGTTAGCCCTGCAACCAAAGAAATCCTCTGATATCTTCTTCCAGATACTTTATCTCTTATTAACTGACCTTTTAATGAGCGACCATACTCTCGATAAAAATAAGTATCGAATCCTGTTTCATCAATATAAACAGGTGCTAGGTGCTTTAAACTATTAAAATTCTTAAGAAATAAAGCTACTTTTTCTGGATCTTGTTCATAGTAGGTGTGGTTCTTTTTTTTCGAGTGTAGCCCATAGCTTTGAGAGCATAGTGGATAGTAGTTGGATGACAGCCAAATTCAGAAGCTATTTCAGTCAAATAAGCGTCTGGATTGTCAATAAGATAGTTTTTGAGTCTATCTCTATCAACTTTTCTTGGTTTTGTTCCTTTTACTTAATGGTTTAGCTCTCCTGTTTTCTCTTTTAGCTTTAACCAGCCATAAATGGTATTACGTGAGATTTGGAAAACGTGTGATGCTTCTGTTATACTACCTGTTCGCTCACAATAAGAGAGAACTTTTTTACGAAAATCTATTGAATATGCCATAAGAAGACTATACTACATTATGTACTATTTTTGGTTCATTTTAATATATATCCTACTTCTCACTAATTAGAGATTCCATCTTAATACCGAAATCTCTGCTATTTTCACAACATACTTAAAACAAACATTATCCAGCCTATCTTTCTCCCATCATATTGATACTCTTCCAATAATTTTATTTGGCAATGGTATTCTTTCAGACAAAGTCAAATATTAAATCCATTTTACCTCCAGAACAATAAATATTTGCCTCCTCAATTGTAGAATCCATGTGTACGTTAATTTTTATATCTATATGGAAATTTCAAACACATATATCACAGACTTCATACTTTTCTAGCTCATAATATGTATCCCATCTAAACCTTTTTCCAAGGTACAACTTGAAAAATCATACATTTTTGGAAAAGGAAACACGTTCTCACAGGAACATGAATCACTTCATAACTTTCACTCTTGGGATAAAGAATAGGACTATATTAGTCGTACTCAAGTTCAAAATAATCCCTTGTTATAATTCTACCTATTAAACTGTCTTTGTTTAAAAAGATCTCTTGAGGACTAACATCTAAAATCTCATCCGTATCAATGTTAACAATAATATCCACAATATACTTTACCTTGTGAGTCTCATTAATCAAATCATAAGAAGAATCTTCACTTCCTAAAATTGAAAATATTGCTTCATAAGCTATTTCAGCAGTAGTATTACCGTTATCCTCTATATTCAAAATACGAACTAAAGGAGAATCATTCAGTTCGAATTTTTGAATCATCATTTCATCCAATTCGGATAACTCACTATGACCCTTTCGATCATAGTTAGTAACATCAACTTTTATCCCAAAATTCTCAGCATGATAAGTTGGGACGAAATCATAGGTTAAATCAGAAAGAAATTGATTAATTTCCTTTTCAATAACTGATTCCAATTTTTCAATAGTCATACAGACCTTGTCATAGTTTTCATGATGCTTGTTAAGATAGTTAGCACACTCACTATAATTTGCAAACATAGTTGCTTTAGGAATTTTTTGCTCCACAGCTTTACGAAATCCGTTATCAGAGCTAACCACAATAAAATTATCATGATTTTTAAATCGTTGACTGATATTTTGGATAATTAACGCATCCGGAAATTCGTTCTTTTTATTATTTTTATTTTCAAACGGAGGTCTATGATTAAAATAATCATCTAGAACCTCACCTAAATCAAAATTTTGATTATCAGCATGAATCAGTTTACCTTTCAGACTATTAATATCCACAGAAAAGAGAGAAAGAAAATTATTGAATTTATCTTTAGCTTCTTTAATACTAGCTTCCCTTAAAAAGTCTATATCATTTAATACTCTTTGTAATTCATCAAAAATCTCTAAATTCCAAACATCTTTTTTAAACCTTTCAATCACCTCGTTATTTTCTTGCCCCTTCTCTTCCAGATGAGCCATAACCTCTCTGTAAATAATTGAGTTGATATAAATTTCTAAATTTGGAAATTTTTCCTTTTTTAACTCCTTAAATGTCTTATAAAACTGACCATCAAAATTATATTTTGTATTATCATATATATTTGTATCAAAACATATTACAAAATTAGTACTAGTATCCATATATCTACAACTTCCCAAACTGTTTTTTCCGTTCCTCTATAAATGCGATTAACTCCTGTCTAAAAACAGACTTTTCTGCATCAGTTAAGCCTTCTGAATTTTTACGGAAAAGAATTTCAATATCCTCTAACTTATTATTCAGAATTTCTTCATCAGAATTACCAACTAAATAATCAACTGTTACATTTAAAATCTAAGCGATTTTGACAAGATTTTCCTGAGTTGGTTTTTTTAATGCTACATTCCCAAGAATCATAGACTTGTTGCAAAATTCCTAGTTTTTCAGCGACATCAATTTATATTAATCTAGCTTGTTTACGTGATTCCTTTAAACATTCCAAGAATCCCATTCCTTTTTTCCTCAAAAATAATTTAAATTGTTTCAAATAATCTCTTGACAAGCACAATCAATGGTTGTATTGTTTTGGAAATAATAACCTTTTTCAAGACCTTGTCTGAGATCATTGAAAATTGAATAAAAAAATGCGTCTGACAACCAGAGGATTGACTATCAAACTACACTAAACTTCGTACCTTTATTGTAATCTATTTGACAGGTAAAGTCAAGTTCGTTCATTGTTGAAGTTGGGATATGATAGGTAACGGTAACTTCTCAAAGTAAC
>NZ_VMMU01000006.1:250696-443331 GCF_013277385.1 Streptococcus sp. 544 | reverse complement strand
AAATGACAGTAGCTGGAATCGAACCAACTGGTCTAGCAGTAAAACGCACGTTTGGTAAAAAAATTAAGGAGACCCAAACAACCTGCTAACCTGTCCTTACTGTCTAAGAGGCCGAAGCCTCAGAAATAAAATGAAAAATATAAAGGAGACGTCAATGAACGAAATAGAGAAAGGGACTCGAACCCTCAACGCCTTTACGACACCCTGATTTCAGGTAACCATCTACCAAATTCTGAGACCTCTATTTCTAATTATTGACAATACTATTTTATCATGTAAAATAAGCCATTTCCTAGCAATTTACTTGCAAATATCTCCCAAAATTTTACGATAAACAATCAGCTTACCTTTTCGATAAGCTTCCGCAAATTCCAACGCACCTCTACTAAGCATGCGGTAGAACTCACTCTCAGAATATCCTAAGTCCATATAGATAGCCTTGTCTGATAATTGGATTTTCATATCCATGTACTTCTTTGCGATAACCTGCCGAACATATGGATCCATAATGCAGTTGACTGCTCTCTCAATCTCCAGGACTTCTGCCTCTGCATCCACATGGTCGATAACCATATTCTCAGTAACTGTGTTCTTACCAGTAAATGTCTTTGGTTCAAATGAGTAGGTCGTTGTGATTTTAGGCAAATACTCAGCGCCTGCCATTCGGACATACGAGCGATAACTCTCTAGAACATCATAGACATTTTTCTTGGTGAATTGCACGTCAACCTTTTTTAATAACCTCACAACATCGCTCCTTTATGATATAATAGTTTCAAGGAATAATTCATAAAGAGGGTCAGTCGTGTACTGGCTCTTTTTTTCATGTCCTGCTACCGAGTATGATGTCAGTAGGAAATCCAAAGTATGTGCAGACATCTTCAACATTGTAGACATCTGGTGCACTCCCTTCTTCCTCCCACTGAGTGATTAGATAGCGACTATAACCTAGTTTAGACGCCAACTTATCTTTGCTAAGTTTCTGCTCTTTACGCTTTAATTTTAGTAAGAATGCAAATCTACTTGCTTGCTTTGGATTTAATTTTTCATTCATCATCCACCTCAATCTTTACGACTGCTCTACCATTCGGATTTTTTCTCTGTGTTGATGCGAAAGTATAATACTTTAACATCCGTTCAGCAATTCCTGTTTCTTTGCTGATCTCCGCAAGTGTCCCCATAGTAATGAATGTGTCGCCTTCGTACAATGCGTATTCACTCATGTTCCATCTCCTCAATCAACCAGTCAAGGTTCTTACGGGCTTTCTTCAGGTCTTCAAGACCGTTCTTCTCTTTGTAGCGAAGTAAATACTCAACTGCACTGCACCAGCGGTGCGCTTCCATTTCAGTCTTGCCTTTGATGAAATTAGCTGTAACATCCTTTACTTCGAGACCATGAGTCCCGATGTAATGATTTGGTTTGTTTATGCTGTCAATTATTTCTGGGTCCATTTGATAGCCTCCAAAAGTTCTAAGATTATTCGGTTCCATTCTTCGATTGTTGTTTCTCTAAAATCAAACTGAGACATCATTTCAGCTCTTTTGAATAATGCCCTCTTAAAGAATGAAGTTTTTCTGAAAAAATTCATGTCATCTGTTTTAAATTCGGTTATGATTTTCTTTCCATAACCCTCTATCTCTACATGGACTCTTGTTTTTCTATAGAGAGGTAGAGGCTCCGCCCAAACACTTCCTTTCAAGTCTGATTCATCGACTTTCTTAAGCATTAACGATATCTTCTTAGCTTCACTCTCTTTTTTAGCACCACTGAACGGGTATCTTTTTGGTCTCATTCCTTATCCTCCAAAAGTTCTCTGTTTTCGTAGATGTTGCCGATGATTTCTTCATGCTCAGTCCACGCATATCCTTCTCCCAAGTCTTTTAGGTATACAGCTGGCATTCCTCCAAAATACGTACCGCCATATTCTTTTTCTATATAGACTTCGTGCAGGCATCCTCTTGTACATTTGATAATATCTCCGACAAAGACCTCCTTACCATTCTTATCTTTGAGTCCTGTTGATTGCATGAGGATCAATTCTGATTTTTCGATAGGAATAAGAAGTTTGCAGTCCGATGTTGGTTTTTCCATGTTGCAAATCAAGCCGTTATCTGTGATAAAAAAATGTTCTACGAATTTCTTTTTTGCGCTATCCCACGCTCTAAACTTCGGTATCATCCCAAATCCTCCTCTTTCACAAACGAGCCATCAATCCAACGACCTTTTCTGTCTTTGATTTCTTGGTAAGCCAGTTCAAAACATTCTTCGAAGCTATAACCTAGCGATTTACTGATTATTTTCAACCAATTGACTGAAGATGATAGTAAGTTCTTACACGTTGGTTTTCCTTCCCAGTCATAGCACATTTGAAAACAGCTGATACATCCATTTAGGTCTTTTAGGTAATCAGAAGTATCTTGTTTAAATTCTTCTGTAAATCCCTCAAAAACTTCCTGCACATCTACCTTAATCAGCAAGGCAAGACCGACAATCACGACTGCGCAATCTCCGATGCTGTCCTTGGTCAGTTTCTCATTCTTCTTGAGATAGCCTGCGCACAACTCACCGAACTCTTCGCTAAGCTTCAAAGACTGCTTGTCCAGCCGTCCACCGTTTTCAAGATCACGGTCAATAAACCATTGTTTGACTTTGTCTATTGTGTTCATAGTAACCCCTGCAATTCTTCCAAATCAAAATACTCTGTCAGCTCATTTTTCAATTCTTCAAGAGTTCCACATCGTCCAATCAAATCCGACACATCTAGCATCGTATCCTCTTTGTTCAACGTGTTCTCTGCCACTGCATCAGCTACCCATTTTGGATGTGTGCCAGCCTTAGAGAACTGATCTTGAGGTAATAGCTCAAGCAATGTTTCATATCGCTCTTCAAGAGCAATTAGAGCACCAAATACATTGATGTAGTCAGTATCTGCTTTCTTGCTTTCAAAAACTTCTGGCTGATTTTGTTTCACAATTTCCGCATAAATAGCAGACCATTCTTTTTCTGAAAAACGTGATTTCTCAACTAATGCACCGTATTCGATTTCCTTACCATCGACTGTTACTTTATAGTTCATATTCTTACCTCATCCCCTACTTTGATTTTTTCAAACTGTTCTTTCGTAACTACGAACACCCCATAGTCACGAATCGTAATCGTGTACAACTTCCCATGCCGTCCTTTCTCGACGACACGGCCGAATATCTCAACGCCTGCATTATCTGCCTTGTAGATAACCATTGGCTTCTTCTCTTCTAAATCTCGAATCCTGTCCATCTGCCAGATGTTTAATCCAGCAGATAGCAGAATCCAGATTGCTATGAATCGTTTCAATCTGTTGCCTCCTCAAATTTCATAAACGTCATCCAATGCGTCGTCCCACGTTGTTGGCCGAAAAGTGGTTGATGCGGAACTAATTCCAAAATTTCCTTAACGTTTACCTGGGCATCGGACCATTTAAAAATAAGTGTTCCACCTATTTTCAAGACCCTAAAACATTCTTCAAAACCTTGTTGCAAGTCTAATCTCCAAGTCAACAAGTCTAGCTGACCATATTGCGCACGCATAAACGATTTCTGGCCAGCCCATAAAAGGTGTGGCGGATCAAATACAACAAGGTTAAATGTTTCATCATCAAATGGCATATCTCGAAAATCTGCAACAATGTCTGGCTTAACATTGATTTTCTTTTTGTGAATTTCAAATTCTTCTTCACGTCTATCCATGTATGTTGTGTGTGGCTCTTGTTTATCAAACCAGAACATCCTAGACCCACAGCACGCATCTAGTATTCGTATATCTCCCATCACTCCACCTCCTCGACTTCCACGCCTGGGCAATCGAACACCCAGCCGAAGTCTGCGTCTTCTAGTTGTTTGCGAGTGTGTTCTGAACGAAATTTTTTATCTAGTGTTATATTTTTTAACGTCCAAGCGTGAAGGTGCTTAATCAAGGTTAAGTAACTATATGCTTCTTCAATCCATTTAAATCTTACATAATACCGTTTCTCTTTCTCGACCTCGTAGCCTAGAAGCCATGCACGGGCAAGTGTTTCTTGATTACATTCGTGATAAAACCATCTTTGAAGTTCCTCACTATCTTCACCATCTATAGACTTCATTAAATCTTGCAAGTCCCAATTATATTCTTTGGCTTCTTGAATATATTTATGAACACACTGCGGAACTTTGACTTTTTCTGGTTCGTCTAGTTGTTTGATTAATGTAATTGCAGTTTCGGTCGGAATGCCTTCGACTACAGTTCCAAACATATTCAAACCATGAATCCCGATTTCTTCAAATTTTTTAATCAATTCCTGCTTATTCATCTTAGTTTCCTCCATAAATCAAATAAACTGCAATAACTACCTGAGCCATACTTGGCGAATAGCCAATCCAATCATCAAACTCGTTAGATTTTGGCAACCAACCCTTAGTAGCTCCCAAATCATAGTCTGTAGGCTTTTCATCAGCGAAGATACATTCCATCGCTCCCATAAACGTCATGCCATCTTCTGTCATTTCCCAGAAATAGTCCGCCCGGTCTTTCACTGCTTGTGGTAAATCTTGCTTGGGAGGCTTGGGCTTCCCGTCTTCTACCGACCAGCCGTATACTTCATTAACTTTTTTCTTTAAATCTTCCATCATCGTCCAACTCCTCCACTTTCCGTCTCAATTCTTTATTCTCTTTCTCAACGAATCCCGTTCCAGCGCTCTAATCCGTCTCTTTCGTGCATCACACGGCTTCGAATACTCGACTATCTTTTCTTCGTTTTGCTCGATTGTGCGTAGATAACCTTTTATCAATTCTTGCTTATCAAATCCCATCAACTATCCTCTGCAATATCTCGTGATATTCGTAAATCTCCAGTTCAATCCTGTAATTCTTATTTCCAGACTTACCACCGTGCATGAACTCAGTCGATACTATCACATTGTAATTGTCATCTGTCCAAATCTTTGCGTCCGTCAATCCATCGAACAAAGCCTTGCTTGTGGGTGCCCAATTCGGTGGATCATACTTCCGATTTGTCGGAGGATATATCCGAACCTTAACCTTGCAAGGCTTATCCTCGCTGTAAGGCAAACCAAAGTAATCTCTCAGTACATTGTTGCCCTCGTATGCAGCCAACTGCCTTAAGAACTTAGTGATTTTAGCCTTTTGATGAAAGTGCGGTCTATCATTTGCGTTAATCATCTGCTTCCTGTTCAACTCAAACTTCAAAATCAATCGTTCTTTCATCAATACCCCTCAAGCGTCGCTTCGATTAGTTCCATACATACCTCACGAATTGCCACACGGTCATCGTGATTAGGATTTTCAGATTTCACTCTAAGTAATGCTGAATAGACTTCATCGTAGATTGACCGCTTTAGCATACCTTCTGGTTCATATCCCAGTAGATAACCTACGCTTACTCCAAAATATTCAGCCAGCATTTTAGCATTTTTGCTCCTAATTGAAGTTTCTCCATTTTCCCAACGTTGTATGGTTCTATATGGTATTTTGATTTCTTTAGAAAATTCTACTTGAGTTAGTTTTTTGCCTTTCCTTAATTTCTTTAGTCTGTTCATCCGAACACCTCATTCAGTTCCATAATCTCCTCGTTGTTGTTATACGGATCATACGCTAACCGCCCGAAACCTGCTTTATTCGTACTTGTTGGTGTGTTACCTGTCCATTTCAAATGAAGTGACATACTGCATCCACGACAGTTAATTGAACAAGGTTTTAGTTTTGCGAATCGTGTATAGCATATTCCACAAAACGGACATTGCACATCTACTTTTACTACTTCAGTCATACTTTCTACCAAAATCCCACGCCTGCCAAATTGTGAGCAAGGCAAGCATGAGTGAAATTCTTTGCGTCATTCGTCCAAAGTCTCATAAGTGTCACTGACGCATTTTCTAGTTCGCTTTTTTCGTGGTTCACGGCACGTTGTTTTATTTAATCAGTTCATCCAATTCCGCCTGCGTCAACGGCTCAATTCGTTGATAACCTTGGACAGTGTAGTTTTTCTTGTATTCAAATCCCAAATCCGCAAGGCTATTCTTGAAATAGTCTTTTTCTTCCGTGTCAGTGAAATACACTTCCAAGGTCATTTTTTGGGTATATCGTTCCAAGCCGTTTTCAGCCCCTATGACGGCTTCTTGTCGGTTTTGGGATAATTGCCCACCGTCTAAGATTTCGCCCGTCTCTGGGTCAAATTTTGCGGTCTCCGTTGATTTTGGCGCTTGCTCTTGTTGCTGAGCTAAAACTTCCTCACGTTCTCGTTCAGCTCGCTCTTGAGCCAATCTAACTTCTTCCTTTTGCTTTTCAAAAGCATAGTCTGCTTTGATTTGCTCCAGCACTTCAACCAAAGTCATATCTTTCAGCATTCGAATATATGGCTGGTCTGTCATTCCGTACTCGGCACATTGTCCTGAGATTGCTGAGATGGTTTTCTTGTATTCTTCTTGTTTCTGAAACTCAAATGTGACCATGTCATCAAGTGACTTCATAGTGGCTTTTTTAAGCGTCACGCCGTCAGCCATGAAATCGCCAGCCTTGACATACTCAAGGGCCTTCTCGTCAAAGAGACGAGGATCCAGCATGTACTCAGCTGATTTGTTGGCTAGATAACTCTTAACCGTATCTATTTTTAGTTGTCTTTGATGTTCTTCAATTTCCTTGATACCTTTATCAAATTCACTAACTACGGTTGCAAATGGTTCAATAATTGACTTTGCATAACTATCCCATGTATTAGCCGTCTCTGATAGCAAGTTTTTAGTGTCAATACGGATACGATTTTTAGACTCAATTAACTTGTTAAATTCAGCCCGCTTTGCCTTGTCGTCTTTGAGAGTTCCAGCTGTAGGAATATAGTCCTTGTACTTCTCAGTAGCCTCTATGAGGTCTTTTTCAAAAGACTCTCTAGTAAGTTCATCCGTTGTGATCATCTCATAGATTTTATTGATTTTCTTATCATCAATAACCTGTAATTCTTGCATGTTAGTACTCCATTTCTTCTAAGAGTTCACCTTGTAGTGGTTCGTCTTCAAAATCAGGAATTTCATCTTCTGGATAAGCTGATGTTTGATGTTTCTCCTGATCTCGCTTCATCTCTTCAATCTGAGCCATTTTCCTCGTTCTCACTTCTTCTTGAGATTCTTGAGGAGTTACATCGATAGGAGCTGCTTGTTCCATTTCCTCACTTGTATAAAGTCCGCCCACATCTTCTGAGAACGAATCACGGACTGCTGCAACAATTGCAACTTTCTCAATCATCTGCCCTGGCGCTTTTTGCCACCAGTTCTTCCCAGTGTTATACGCTGACAACTCAACTTCACGATATACTGGTCTAGTTCTATCTTTACGATAAACCTCACACCAACCACCGATTAGAGTACAATTTTTAGGTAAGATGACGCCTTTTTTATTTTTTAACTCTCCACTTGCATCTTCGTAGATAATTCCACTTTCAAAACCGTCATAATTTTGATTTTGTTCCGCACGCTTCATAAAAGCGTCCTTTGAGACAACAATCTGTGCAGGATTGTTTCCGTACTTGATAAAGTAAACTTCTTTTGTGAATGGGTTTAAATTCCGATTTTTCACGATAGCCAGTAAAGTTTGTAATTCTTGTGGGCTTGCTTGATGTTTTGGGTCAACAAAATTTCGCAATGTTGCTCCGTCTAGTTTTTGCAAGTCTGTTAGATATGCGCCTTTTGTTTGTGTTAGTTCGTTTGTCATTTTCTTCTTCCTTTCGTCTTCTTCAAATTCCAATTTTCACGTTTTAAGTGTCTATTTTCGTTTTGTAATCTCAAAATAATATCCTGTTGGTCGTTGATGATTTCTCCGAGCTCTCGGCCAAGATGCATATATTCAGCTCGCCAGTTGTCGATTTCTTCGTGTAGCTCCTGGATCATATTTCATCACCCACGTATCGATACTGCCCACATCCAACATAGATGTACTGGCTTGGGTCAAGCTCTTCATGTTCTTCAGGCGGTTGAATCATATCTCTGTCATAATCAAACATGAGCATACACCTTTCCAAGTTCCAGAACTCGTTTCACATATCCGGCCTTGGACGTTAGCCCAAGATCCAGTAATTCGTTTTTTTCTTCATGATTGGCCAAAAGCCACACACGGTTTTCAAGTTCAATTCTAGTCATTAGCGTCTCCTTTGCTCTACCCCAAATACTTTGCATAGCGTGCTCTTCGTGGTTCTGGTAAAGCTAATGGCTCAGGTCGCAATCCTTGAGGCGGTTCGTTGTCATATGTGAAGCCTTTGAACTCACGGCGAATATTCTTGCGAATCTCTTGCCATTTGTCCTCTCTACCACGTTCGAATGCGTGATTGTAGCCTTGGATAATCTTAGACACAAATTCTTGCTCTTTTTGTCTCTCTTCTTCCTTGCGTTTTTCCTGCAATTTGATATGACGGCAAAGCCCTGCAAATCCAAGCAGCAAGGCTCCAACACCCATCAGCTGGTCTAAAATCGGTGGTTCAAACATTTTTATCTCCTTACGCTCTTAATTTTCGTACTTCTTTCTCTAACTCCAAAATTTCATAAACATCATTGACATCATACATAATATCTTTTCCTTGCTTACGAAATCTTAATCCTTTGCGTTCTAACTTCTTAACATAGGCATGAGTAAAGCCGAACTTCTTCATCAAAGCCTGTTGATTGATTGGCATGCGATCATTCTCTAACTGCTCTTTGACTTGCTTTTCAGCAAAGGCCAGTAATTGATTCGTGAACAATTCAGCACTTTCGCCGTCCAATCGTAATTGTAACGTTATACCTTCCATTTTCTACATCCTCTCAACTATGCGGGCAAGCATTTTTGTGATATAATGGTTTAAATTGTTTTAGTATGCGCCTGACTTCGTTAGGTGCTTTTTTGTTTTATCTTAATTCATCTATGCTGACTTCCAGTGCATCAGCGATTTTGCACATGTTCTTAAAAGAAATACGCTCGGTTTTGATATTTCTGATAAAACCTGGAACAGATAATCAGGAACCTGGTCGCTATGTAGAGGTAGGACCTCGTGGCGGAAAAGTTACTAATGGTCATACCGCAACTATCGGAAAAGGTGATCGGCTCCCTCCGACATCTGCTAAAGGTAACGGCTGGAAAAAAGTCTAATCTTCGTTTGCGTACAATCGTTCAATGGTTGTACGCTTTTTCCATACACAAAAGCACATTCCAAAAATATTGATTTGAATCCATGCTTCGGCGTAATCTTTCCCATTGCTGGCATAGTGAGTTATATAATGGTGAATCATTTTATTCCTTCCTCCTATTGAGTTACTTGAGAAGTATCATGAATGGTTTCACAGCTAAGATGCTTGAATTTTTCTAAGTCTATCTGAAAATTGATAGGCTTTTTTATTTCCCCACTATACGGATATCGTCTCGGTCTCATTTCCTTCTCCTTTGTATTTATTTTTTCTACCCTCTCTTTTATTTATTTAGAGGAGTAGGACTTGTTGTCTTTTAATATTTATTGTTATTTAATACTTGTTGTTATTTAATACTTATTAGTGCCTTATTTTACTGATTTGTAAAATACAGATTTGTAAAATACAGATTTGTAAAATAAGGAAATGTAACTGCTAACCTGTGGATAACTTTTCTAAAGCCTCCTCTAAACTCTGTTGCATCATCTCAAATTGAAAATCAGTTATTTTTGTATCTGAGAAGAATCTGAAAGTCTGAACTCCTCGCCCTCTGCCGAGACTTTTTTTAAAAGTTCTGAGATAACCTGCCTTCTCTATCTTTTTGAAATGCCTATCTACCATATCCCGACTCACTCCTAAGCGCTTTGCGATTTCTTCTGGATAGACCAGCCAGTTCTCTTTATTGCTGAGGACGACCATCAAGATACCGATAGAAGCAGGCTCTAGGTTCGAATCTTTGAGAAAATCATTGCTGACAGAAGTGTAATCATTAACTGGATTTTTGAAAGATGAGCTGAGCTTCCAAGTTCTTAAAATCTAACATGATTTCTCCTTCCTAATCCTCAAATACCAAGCGTTTTCTGGTGACTGTTTCCGTCTCTATGCGGACGTTTTTCAGTCCGTTTTTAAAGATATAATCCGCCGCTTGACTGATTGGTATTCCGCTTCCTTGAGCTAGCTCATATAAATCCTCAAATAGTTCATCTGAGATTGCGACCGTGCGAACTCCACGGCTACTCTTTTTTGCTGGTCTCCCTTTACCTGGTTGCATCTTTACTATCTCCTTCTCTAAATTGCTTAGCATTTACCCATTTATGGTCTTGATTTCCATCTTGGTATTATGTGATGGTTCCCATGATTTCCAGTAATCAAAAGCCCTCTCTTCGTCTTTTTTCTTCAGCAGGTCATACCGTGGAATCCTAAAGAATTCTTTAAAGTCTTTAGCAGCCTGACGAAATACCTTGCCAGCAAAAGAACGATCTTTATAAGCTTGACTATCCTTACCACCAAGAGCCATGATAACTTTCACTCTTCGTAAATTTTCAAGCTCTAAACAAATTGACGGATTAACAGGTTGCTCATTTTTTAAATAATCAACATCCCCTGCTAACACTTCCTGATTTTGCTTTAATTCTTTTTGAGTTTGTAGAACCTGAATTAAAATATCTTCTTGGGTTAATTCGCTTGGTTGAATTGCAACTACTTCATGCGTCATAAGATTTCTCCCTCTAAGATTTGATTGTCTTTATTTCTGATTGCTTGTAAATCCGTAAAGAATCGGATGCCTCGATTGACGAAACTGTCGAACTCCTGACCAGCAACACCGTCCGTATGCAGGACTTTTTCTTCATCTGCGTAGATGAGACCGCCCATATTGGCAAGAAAATCATTCCCTTTCTGGATAAGGCTAAGGATATTCTTGTAGGAAGCGATTTTTTTCTGGTAGTCGTCCAACTGCCCTTTGGATTGCTGGATGGCTTTTGTCAATTCATCGTACTTGTTCGATTTTTCATCCACTTCTGCGCGTTGAGCGTAGAGGTCTTTTAATTGAGCTTCAAGAAAAGTATTCCTTTCCTCTGCAGACTTGGCACGCTCTTCTAGTTTTTGACGATTCTGGAGAGCTTCTTGGTAGTCTGCTGGCATAACAGGAACTTCTTTCACGATTTCCTTAGTTGGTTCTTGCCCCTTTTGTAGTTCCATTATTTTTCTTTTAGCTGCAGAAAATTTTAATTTCAAATCTTGCAACTCTCTGACTGTTGGGTTATCACCTTGCTCAATCCTGTTAATTTGAGCTTGTTTCTCTTCTTCTGGTAGGGTTGCAATGAGATAAAGGGCTGTACTACCCAAATTACTCAACGTTGGGTAATTTGGTAATTCTTTAGCAACCTTCATCATGCGGTTTGCTTCCGACCAATTCAAATCAACTTTTTTCAGCCACTCCATAAACTGACCATGAGTCAAATTATGCTCCTTAACATGATTGAGTCGTCTGCCGATTTCCCAAATTGACTGCCCTGCAATTTGTTTGTGATGATTGATTTCTAGTTCAATCTGATTGAGGTTGTTTGATAAAGATATTTCATTCATTCCCTCTCCTCTCTAAATTCATCCAAGCTGACTTCCAGTGCGTCAGCGATTTTGCACATGTTCGTCCATGACATCTCTTTCAATCTTCCAGCCTTTAGGTTAGAAAAATTGGATGGATGGACATCCGATTCCTTAGCTAAACGATACATCGACCAGCCTTTTATTTTTAATTGTTTTTTAATTTTATCCCACATCAAAAATACCATATGTTGTGTTTTTCAAGCACATCAGTTCCTTTCTTATACAATATGTTGACAAACAAAAATGTTTGAGTTATAATATATCCTGACTAAAACGATTTGATAAGACCTTTCAAACTCCTTATGAAAATCGCAAGTCAAATAATTAAGAAAGGAGAATTGCTTATGGTAAAAAATACTAAGCAGACCTCTACTAAAGTCGCCACCAAGGCAAGCAAAGCTCTTCGTGACGGGCGTTCTTCTGCTCGAACAAAGTCTATCGCTGGATCGGCGCTTTCACAGACTCGTAAAAAGTAATACGATATAGTCTGAGTTTAAAATATAGCTTTTTCCTTTTTCAGAAACTTTTATAAGATTCTGTTCTGGGAAAAGCTTTTTTATTTCTTCAGGAACTTCTTGAATATCGCACTCCCCGAAAAAAATTTCTGAGTCTATCGTTGTAATTCCATCAATTTTCATGCTTCCTTCCTCCTACAACATATCTTCTACCCTACACCCTAGCGCCTTGGCGATGACCACCGCCTGCGACAGCGTCACTGCCTTCAGGTCGTTCTCGATCCGTGACAAGGTCGTGTAGTCTATCAAGGTTCGCTTAGCAAGCTCACGCAAGCCCAGCTTTTGAGCCGTTCTCAGCTCCCTCATTTTCGCTCCATACATTGACTTTTTCCTTTCTACTAATAGGTCTTTTCAAAACTGTTGGTACTTGTCAACAGTTTTGATAGAATTATTCTATCGATTTTGAAAAAAGTTTGACCTTTTTGATGTTTCCATTTTGGTGACTATCTTGGTAAAAAAATTTCTTGCAATGGTTTATTAAAAAAACTATGCAAGAAAAACATTTCATCTTGAGTAAAAGGACGTTGCCCCTTTTCTTTCTGACGATATGCCGTTTCGGATATCCCAAGTTTATCTGCCAATTTTTTTTGCGTCAATCCTTTGGATTTACGTAATTCATACAAAAGTATTTGCAAATCATAACCACCTCCCTATCTGAAAATTAAATATAAAATTAGTACGATAATACCAGACCAGAACAATATACTCGGAATAAGTCCACCTCGAATTTCCAAGGAAGTTTTTGCATGATTGTCTTGATTTATCTTTTCGTAATCAAAGTTACCAAACAAGAATTTTTTCCAATCCATATTTTTCTCCTTTTTCTTGCAGGAGATACAGCCTATATGATACAATGACAGTACCCCTTTAAAGGGGAGGGGCTTTAGGTCAGCCCCTTGTAAACTTCTACCACTCTATTGAGTAGTGAAGTTCGAATTTGAACCAGAGAATTTGGATTTTTAAGCCGAATTCTCTTTTTTTAGGTCTTTGTTCCTGTCGCCTCATTGGCTGCACCTCCTTTTTTATTTGGTTGATTACCTCAACCATGATTTAATTATATCACCATTTTGGTGACAAGTCAACACTTTTTTAATGAAAAAATAAAAAAAGTTGCGTTTTCGGTGACTTTTTTATATAATCTACATATAACATCACAGGAGTAAAAAATATGGACTTAAAAAAATACATAGGAAATCAGATAAAGCTATTCAGAAAATCAGCTGGTTTTACTCAAGATGAACTTGCTCAAAAGCTAAATACAACAAAACAAACCATTAGTAGATATGAAAAGGGGGAACGTAAAGCTAATCAAGATATGCTATTTTCTCTATGCGATATTTTGGGTGTAAGTATTGATGACTTCTTTCCATCTATTAGTAAAGGAGACACCCCCACAGCGTCCCCAGATTTGCTCATACAGCAGATAACGGACAAGGTAGTACAATTAACCCCAGATAATAAAAAAATCGTCCTACGGACGTCTGAGGAGCTTCTGGAGAGACAAAAAGCAAACGGCGAGATGTACACAGAGCAAAACGAAGAAGAAACGAAGATAAACGAAGTATCGGAAGTTATCAGCTTGTACCAAGTTGAGGTTGTATCTGAGACGGCTGCAGCTTGTGGATTTAACTATGGATTTGGCTACGACGATACAGACAGAGAGACTATAGAGGTTGACCAGCAACCACCACGTCACGATATTGCGACTAAGGTCAGCGGAGACTCCATGCAACCTGACTATCAAGACGGAGACATTCTCTATTTAGTAGACAAAGGACTAACTACCTACAACGGAGATTTAGCAGTTATCGCATACGGAGACCGTTCTTACTTCAAAAAGATATACACCGAAAACGGACGACTACGCCTCGTATCACTCAATGACAAGTACGAAGACATCACCCTAGACTTCCCACCAGCCGAAGACACGCACATCAAGATTTATGCAGTTATCGGAGTGTATAGAGGGGAATAAAAAAATTATTTTTTTAAAAATATTAAAAAAACAGTTGACTTTTTAAAAAAAATCATTTAGAATGAATTCATTAGAGAGAAAGCGTCGGGATCTCTACGGGGACCGATACGGGAAAACTCCTTCATTCTAAATTAGAATGGGGGAGTTTTTTTTGAAGCCATTTAAAACAATCGAGGAACAAATCGCAACACTAAAAATCAGAGGGTTATCCATTACAGATGAGTCTAAAGCAGCTAAGTACCTACTAAGTAACAATTACTACAATATTATCAATGGATACAGTAAGTTTTTTCAACACCCTGGTACTGACACTTATATTGACGGCGTCACATTTGACGAAGTTTCAAGTCTCTATACATTTGACAAAGATGTAAAACGAGCCATTTTGCAAGCTATTCTTGAAGCTGAACACCATATCAAGTCAATCACTGCTCACAGATTCGCCGAAGCCTACCCCAGTCAAAAATACGCTTATTTAAACACCAATTCTTATGCAGATAATAAAATATTAGACGTGGGATTTATTGTATCAAAACTATCCAAAATCATAAACACAAACAAGCGATACAGAGGAAATTCCATTCACCACTACGCACATACTCATTCAGATGTCCCAATCTGGGTACTAACTGATTATCTAGAGTTTGGAGATTTACGCACGATTATTGAAAACCTGCCGAACTCACTCCAAAATGAAATCGCACGGGATTTAGTAAGTTTTATAAGCACAAACATACCTGACTTTAACGATGTTTTCCCACCAGAAACCTTGATATCTTTTCTAAAAAATATTAACGAGGTACGAAACAAATGCGCTCACAATAATCGCTTATTAAACTTCAGATGCCGTTCTAATAGTACGTTTTGGGAAACGATTCATAACGAAGAGATCTTGATGGGAGATGACAGTAGAAAAACTGTATATTCAACAATTATTAGCCTTCAATGCTTTATTAGTAAAGCAGAATTCAACATTTTATGGAATACTCTTAGAAAGAAAGTTATCAAACTAGAGAAAAAGCTGCCTTCTATAGACATCAATGTAATCAACCAGTCTTTAGGTTTTCCTAATGATTGGCACCGTAATGAACCAAGAGTATAAATTAAAACCAACTGTTTCCATTTTGGAAATAGTTGCGTAAACCGGAAATAAAGGAGAATACCCATGAAAAAACTACTGACCACATCAGCAATCTTGCTTACTGCTACTGTTCTAGCAGCCTGCTCTAACAATCAATCGGCTACCAAAGATAGCGCAGAACAACCAAAAACCGAGCAAACTAAAGCAAATGACAAACCTGCTTCTAAAAAGGCTACTAGCTTAGACGATTTTAAAAAAGCGCTAGAAAGCAATGGCTTCACAATCAAAGAAGAAATCTCAAAAGAAGCTAGCCTTATTCAAGCCGAATCAGGGAAAGGGTTCATCTTAGAAGATGATACTGCTGTAGAGGTTTACGAATATTACGATAAAAACCCAATGTTTAAAGAAGCTAAGAAAGAAAAAGAGTTAATCGGGCACCCTGCTTATATCTACGGAAATTATGTTGTCTTAGTGCTTAACGCTACAGACTCAAAAGATAAGATTTTAGAGAGTTTCAAAGGGTTTGAGTAGATTGTTGACAGTATTTATAAATTGAACTATAATTAAGTTACTTAGAGGCATGCCCTCATAATTTTAGACTTTGCACCTTAGCGTGCCAGGGGAAGTAACTTAACTGTTGCTTCCCTTTTCAAAACCAAAAAAATCCCCACGCTCTCCGACGGCCATCTTTGAGTGTGAGGATATCCTGTATAGTAAACGGCATTAAAAAGCCTGCTTTACTATACCTATTTTATCAAGAAATGAGGTGAAAATCAATGTGGATGGAAGAACTTCCTAACGGAAAATACAAATTTTTTGAGCGATACAAAGACCCTTATACCGAGAAATGGAAAAGGGTGTCTGTAACCCTTGACTCTGGATCAAGCAGGGCTAAGAAAGAAGCTCAGAAACAACTGGACGAAAAGATAGAATCCTTACTGCAAAAATTGACTACTGCTTCTGCTCTCTTTCACACAGTCTTTGACGAATGGTGGGAATTTCACCAGAAGCAAATTAAATTGAGTACGTATAAGACTATGTTAGCTACCTACAACCGAATATCCGATAAAGTTGAACTAGGTACTAAATTGGAAAATATGGATGTGCGGCTGGTTCAAAGATTGATTGATACTGAAGAATGGACATATACCCAAAAATACCGTGTCAAATCAATTCTAAACGTCTTCTTTGACTATGCTATCGACCAAGGTTTTATCGAAAATAATCCTGCTAGAAAAGCGAAATTGCCTAGAAAGAAACAAAGCTTAGAGCAGATGAAAAACGCAAAAGATAAATACCTAGAACCAAAAGAATACAAGGCTATTTTAAAAGAACTCTATCGAAAAGATATTACATTACGATACGCCTTGGCATGTGAGTTCATGATTCTGAACGGTTGTCGTGTCGGTGAGTTGGCTGGTCTGACTCTAGACAAATATCACAAAGATAGTAAGACATTAGATATTCATACTACATTTAATCGATACATTCCAGACGATGATGGAACTAAGACTTTTGCCAGCTTCAGGACGACACACCTCACAAAAAGAGAGATTGAAATACTTGATAAAATGATTGAATTAAATCGTCTAAGCGAAACAACCGATAAGAATTGGCATAAAAGCGACCGCATCTTTGTTACAAATACGGGAAAGCCCGTTCATAGCTCCATCCTAAGCAAGTCTCTCCAGCGAGCAAATGAACGCCTTAAAAAACCAATTCCTAAACATCTATCACCTCACATCTTCAGACATACAACTATTAGCATTTTAGCTGAAAATAAAATTCCTCTAAAAACAATCATGGACAGGGTTGGCCATTCTGATTCTGAGGTCACCACTTCCATCTATACCCACGTCACAAAGAACATGAAAGATGAAGCAATCAATGTACTGGATAAAGTTATGAAAAAGATTTTTTAAAAAGTTTTGCCCCTTTTTTGCCCCCTAAATACAAAAATAGCCCTTCGGATAAAATCCGAGGGGCTAGAAACGTTGTTAAATCAACGATTATTTCTTAAGGTTGTAGAATGATTTCAATCCACGGTATTCAGCTACTTCACCAAGTTGGTCTTCGATGCGAAGCAATTGGTTGTATTTAGCGATACGGTCTGTACGTGAAAGTGAACCAGTCTTGATTTGTCCTGCGTTAGTTGCAACTGCGATGTCAGCGATTGTTGAATCTTCAGTTTCACCTGAACGGTGTGATACAACGGCAGTGTAACCAGCTTCTTTCGCCATTTCGATAGCGTCGAATGTTTCAGTAAGAGTACCGATTTGGTTAACTTTGATAAGGATTGAGTTAGCAGCACCTTCTGCAATACCTTTTTCAAGGTAAGAAGTGTTTGTTACGAAAAAGTCGTCACCAACCAATTGAACTTTACCACCAAGACGTTCAGTAAGAGCTTTCCAACCGTCCCAGTCATTTTCATCCATACCATCTTCGATAGTGATGATTGGGTATTTGTTTACCAATTCTTCAAGGTAGTCGATTTGTTCTGTAGCAGTACGTACAGCTGCTCCTTCACCTTCGAATTTAGTGTAGTCGTAAACTTTACGTTCTTTATCGTAAAATTCTGATGAAGCACAGTCAAATCCGATAAATACGTCTTTACCAGGAACATATCCAGCAGCTTCGATAGCAGCAAGGATAGTTTCAACACCGTCTTCAGTTCCTTCAAAACGAGGAGCAAATCCACCTTCGTCACCTACGGCTGTTTCCAAACCACGAGATTTAAGGATTTTCTTAAGTGCATGGAAGATTTCAGCACCCCAACGAAGAGCTTCTTTGAATGATGGCGCACCAGCAGGTACGATCATAAATTCTTGGAAAGCGATTGGAGCGTCAGAGTGAGAACCACCGTTGATGATGTTCATCATTGGAGTTGGAAGAACTTTAGTATTGAATCCACCAAGGTAGCTGTAAAGTGGGATTTCAAGGTAGTCAGCGGCAGCACGAGCTACAGCGATAGACACACCAAGGATTGCGTTTGCACCCAATTTACCTTTGTTAGGAGTACCGTCAAGAGCGATCATAGCACGGTCGATAGCTTGTTGATCACGTACATCGTAGCCAATGATAGCTTCAGCAATGATGTTGTTTACGTTGTCAACAGCTTTTTGTGTACCAAGACCACCGTAACGAGATTTGTCACCGTCGCGAAGTTCAACTGCTTCGTGTTCACCAGTAGAAGCTCCTGATGGAACCATACCACGTCCGAAAGCACCTGATTCAGTGTAAACTTCTACTTCAAGTGTTGGGTTACCGCGTGAGTCTAGGACTTCGCGAGCGTAAACATCAGTAATAATTGACATTTTTTACTCTCCTTATGAGTTAAATTTTTTACACCTCTATAATACCTTAAAAACCCTCCTTTTTCAAGAAAAAACGTTATCTTTGTGCAAATTTTCCTTAACTTTATAAAGTAATCGCTTTCTTTTGTCTGTTTTATTCTAACTTTTATGATATACTATTTTCATGACAGATTTATCAAAACAATTACTTGAAAAAGCTCATGGTGAGCCAAAACTAAATCCGGATGAGCAAAGACGCTATCTTGGTACTTTTGAGGAAAGAGTTCTTGGATATGCAGATATTGACACAGCAAATAGCCCTCAGCTAGAAAAAGGCTTTTTATCTATTTTAGAAAACCTTCAGGAAAAAGCAGAGCCACTATTTGTGAAGATTTCACCAACTATCGAATTTGACAAGCAAGTTTTCTACTTGAAGGAAGCAAAAGAAACTGATAGTCAAGCTACCATTGTATCTGAAGAGCATACTTCTTCTCCTTTTGGCCTGATTATCCATAGCAATGCACCAGTACAAGTAGAAGAAAAGGACCTTCGACTTGCTTTTGCAAAACTTTGGGAAGGTAAAAAGGAAGAACCTGCCAAAACATCCTTATGGAAGAAATGGTTCGGCTAAATCTTACTCAGACTTAATAAACGCCCAATATTGGCAGCCGTGTGCTCCAGATAGAGACTGGCATTTTTCAAACTATCTTCTAAAGGTTCACATTTCTCCAAAATAGAAAAGGTAGCTTGGATATTTTCAAATGGTAAAGGAGGTAAATCGTCAGCAAGACTACCACAAATAGCAATGACAGGAACTCCGACAGGGGTTCTTTTTGCAACACCTATAGGCGCTTTACCTGCTAAACTTTGACGATCTAGCCTTCCTTCTCCTACAACTACCAAGTCAGCATGTGAAACTTTCTTATCAAAGTTAATTAAGTTCAAGCAGGTATCAATTCCAGACACGATATTTGCCTGAGCAAAGGCACACAAACCGCCAGCAATGCCTCCACCAGCTCCTACTCCTTTAATTTCCAATGTTACAGGTGAGGCTTTTTCATAAAAATCTTGGATTGCCTGATCTACGACTTCAAACATAGTAGGATCAAGGCCTTTTTGTTTTCCAAAAATGTAGGTCGCACCTTGAGGACCACATAAGGGACTCACGACATCTGCTAAAATACGAATTTGCACATCTTCAGGAAGTTCACAGCGATTTTCTGTTGACATAGAAGCTAAGTTTAATAAGGACTGACCGCAAGTGGGCAAGACATTTCCATCCCTATCATAAAATCGATAACCTAAACCAGCAGCGATCCCAATTCCTCCATCATTACTGGCCGTGCCACCAACGCCAATATAGATATCTTTAATCCCTTGAGCAATGAGATGGCGAATCAACTCTCCAATACCACAAGTTTGGATTTGAAGTGGATTTCGTTTCTCTATCGGAATTTTTCCAAGGCCAACCAAATCAGCTACTTCAAATAGTGCCAGTTCCCCTTTTTGAAAATAGCGCATGGCTTCTTTTTGTCCAAAAGGGCCTGTCACTTGGATCCATTTTTCTTCAAGGTCAAGAGAATGTCGGATAGCATCTACAGTACCTTCTCCCCCATCACCAATAGGGCAGAGAAGACATTCTACATCTGCTATTGATTGTTGGAAGCCTCTTTTTATTGCTTCAGCTACCTCTTCAGCAGTTAAGCTTTCCTTAAACGAATCTGGTGCAATTACAATCTTCATATTTTCCCTCATTCTAAACAGTCAATCAAGGGAAGAACTTCTAAAAAATCCCTCTTGTCAACATGGTTTGGTATTTCTTGTTTCAGTACTTTTTTGGCACAAAAAGCAATTCCCAGTCCTGCTGACTTCAACATTAATAAGTCATTAGCCCCGTCACCGATTGCAACAGTTCTTTCTTGAGGAAGTTTTAGTTCCTCTCTCCATTTTTCCAGAGTCTCTTTTTTGACCTCAGGACTTATAATTTGTCCAATCAATTTTCCAGTTAAAAGACCATCTTTGACTTCAAGTTGATTGGCAGAGAAATAGGCAATACCAAGGAATTTTGCAAGCCTCTCAACTATTGGAGTAAATCCACCAGACACCAGACCAACCAAGATGCCATTCTTTTGAAGAATAGAGATGAATTCTTGGGCATTTGGCGATAGATGAATTGAGTTGAAGACTTTATCAAATACAGAAACAGGAAGTCCTTCCAACAAGGAAACTCTTTTTCTTAAACTGCTTTCAAAGTCTAACTCTCCTCTCATTGCCCGACTTGTAATCAGCGAAATTTCCTCCTCACGACCTGCCTCTCTTCCCAAAAGATCAATTACTTCTTCTAGGAGTAAGGTTCCATCAACATCCATAACACACAAACCTTTTACTTGAGACATCAGTTCTCCTCTCTAAACAGCCCAAAAATCGTATGAAGTCATCATACGATTTTATCTATTAATTAACTAAACTATGGTACAACTCAAGGTATGACCTGCAGGCTGTATCCCACGAGAAATCACACTCCATAGCTTGTTTTTGTAGATTTCTCCAAACATCAGGATGGTTTCTATACAAGTCCAAAGCTGTTTGGAAAGTCCAATTTAACCAGTAAGGAGATAGATTGTCAAAGCTAAAGCCAGTACCGCTTCCTTCGATTGGATTAAAGGCTTTAACGGTATCTCGTAAACCACCAACTTCATGAACCAATGGCAAGGTTCCGTAACGCATAGCCATCATTTGAGACAAGCCACATGGTTCAAAACGACTCGGCATGAGGAAGAGGTCACAAGCAGCGTAGATTTCTTGAGCTAGTTTGACATCAAAAGTGATATTTGCTGATAGCTTGTCTGGATATATTTGAGCAAACCATGAGAAAGCTCCTTCAAAGGCTGGATCACCAGTTCCCAAAAGAACAATCTGAACATCATTTTGCAAGATATGGTGCAGACTTTCCACCACCACATCAAAACCTTTTTGACGTGTCAAACGAGAAACAATTCCCACCAGAGGAACGTCAGATCTAACTGGCAAGCCAACTCTCTCTTGCAATTTTGCCTTGTTTTGGACCTTCCCAGACAAATCTTCCTGATTGAAATGATAGTCTAAAAGAGCATCCGTCTGAGGATTATAAAGGTCAGCATCAATCCCATTTACGATACCAGAGACCTTACCAGACTCCATTCGAAGAATCTGATCCAAGTTACATCCAAACTGACTAGTCATAATTTCATGAGCATAGCTAGGCGAAACGGTTGAAACACGATCCGCATAGAGAATACCTGCCTTCATCCAGTTTAAACAGTTATTCCAGCGAAGGGTGCCATCAGCGTAACGTTCAAAGCCGACTCCAAACAAATCCCATAACATTCCTTCTGAAAATTGTCCTTGGAATTCCAAATTATGAATGGTTAAAACAGTTTTAATGCCCTCATAGGCTTGAATCCAACGGTATTTTTCCTTTAACAAGAAAGGAATCATAGCTGTATGGTAGTCATGAACATGGAGAAGGTCAGGAATAAAGTCAATTCTTTCCATAGCCTCAATGGCAGCCAGTTGGAAAAAGGCAAAGCGTTCTCCGTCATCAAAATCGCCGTAAACATGACCACGGAAGAAATAATATTGGTTGTCAATAAAGTAGAAGGTCACACCATTTAGTACTATTTTCTTAATTCCACAGTACTGTCTGCGCCAACCAACACTCACCTCAAAATGAAGAATATCTTCAATCTGATTTCCAAATTTAGCCTCTACCATGTCATAGTAGGGTAAAATCACTGCAACTTCATGTCCCGCTTTTACCAGTGATTTAGGAAGAGCGCCAATGACGTCTCCCAAACCACCTGTTTTTGAAAAGGGCGCACCCTCAGCTGCTACAAATAAAATTTTCATGAATGAATATCCTCTGTTACTTTAGCACCTTTCTTAACAACGACTGGATGTTCTGCAGTTCCTCGAATCACAACGCTATCCGCAACTTCAACACCCTTATCCAAGATAGCATATTCCACCTGAGCCCCTTCTCCAATAACAACACGAGGGAATAAGATGCTATCTTTAACCAAGCTATCCTTATGGACATGAATATTACGTGATAAAACAGAATTAGCCACTTGACCTTCAATAATACTACCAGATGCAAACTGAGAAGTGCTTACCTTAGATGTATTAGCATAATAAGTTGGCTCTTCGTTTTTGACCTTTGTATAAATCTTTTGATTTGGTGAGAAGAGAGAGTAGAATTTTTGTGATTCAAGCATATCTTTGTTAGCTTTGTAATAAGACTCTACAGAATGAATATTTGCCAGATAACCTGTGTACTCGTAGGCAAAAGCTCCTTCTTTGGCAGCTAAATCACGTAAAACATAACGCAATTTCTCTGGATGTTCTTTCTTAGCTTCTTCTTCCAAGCGTTCAATCAACCAAGGTGTATCGACGACAAAGATATCTGTGGACATGTTATAGATTTGATCTGGTAACTTGCTATCAAATAGTTTATGAGAACGAACATGGTCTGTTTCATCTACTTCCAAGATTGCGTTTACTTCTGAAATGTCTTTCTTAGCTAGTTTTTTATAAACTACAGTGATAGGTCCCTTTGTTGTACTATGTAGATGGAAAACTTGGTTCAAATCAATGTTAATCAGAACATCGCAGTTGAGGGCAACTGTTTGGTTTGACCCAGAGCGTTTTAAATAGGTGAGCAGCTGTTGGTAGTATTCTTTTCCAACTGTGCTACTTTCTACACGGGTATTGTAAATACCTAGATAATAGTGACTGAGAAGGGTTGATAAGCCCCACTCACGTCCTGAGCGGATATGGTCAAAGACAGAACTGATATTATCTTGTTGGAAAATACCAAAGATACTACGGACACCTGCATTAGCAAGACTGGAAAGTGGGAAGTCAATCAAGCGATATTTACCACCAAATGGCAAACTAGCTACTGGACGGTGATCCGTCAGTGTTGACATATCATGAAAACCAACTGTATTTCCTAAAATGGCAGAATATTTATCAATCTTCATCTGTTGCTACCCCCACTACTTCATTATATCCTACAACTTGTACTTCTTCTGTTCCATCAATTTCGACACCGTCAGAAATAACTGCACCTTCACCAATAATGGCACGTTTAATTTTAGCTCCCTGACCAACAATTGCACCACTCATGATAACTGAATCTACTACTTCTGCCCCTTCGCGAACTTGCGCACCTGTTGAAAGGATAGAATGTTTAACAGTTCCATCTACAAAACAGCCATCAACAACCAAGGAATCTTCCACATGAGCATTTGCCCCAAGGAAGTTTGGTGGTGAAATTAAGTTTCTTGAGTAAATCTTCCATTGACGGTTACGGCTGTCCAAGGCATTCTCTGGAGAAATGTACTCCATATTTGCTTCCCAAAGTGACTCAATGGTACCAACATCTTTCCAGTAGCCATTAAACTCATATGCATAGACACTTTCACCTGACTCAAGGTAATTTGGAATGACATTTTTACCAAAATCTGACATATCTACATTGCTCTTTTCAGCAGCAACAAGCATATTGCGCAGACGTTGCCAATCAAAGATGTAAATACCCATAGAAGCCTTTGTAGATTTTGGTTGTGCTGGCTTTTCTTCAAATTCAACAATGCGGTTATTGGCATCTGTGTTCATAATACCAAAACGGCTAGCTTCTTTTAGAGGAACATCAAGAACTGCTACTGTCAAACTAGCATTATTATCCTTGTGTGACTGGAGCATATCATCATAGTCCATTTTATAGATGTGGTCCCCAGACAGAATCAAGACATACTCAGGATTGACACTGTCGATATAGTCAATATTTTGGTAAATAGCGTGACTAGTCCCTTCGAACCAACGATTTCCTTCACTTGCAGAATACGGTTGAAGAATAGAGACACCAGAATTGATACCGTCTAGTCCCCAGCTTGAACCATTCCCAATATGGTTATTGAGAGCAAGAGGTTGGTACTGTGTAATGACTCCAACATTGTGAATCCCTGAGTTGGCACAGTTTGAAAGAGCAAAGTCAATGATACGGTAGCGCCCACCAAATTGCACAGCTGGTTTTGCAAGGTTTTGAGTGAGTTTTCCGAGACGAGTTCCTTGCCCACCAGCAAGAATCAAAGCTAACATTTCATTCTTCATTTTCTACTCCTTTTTGGTTTTTATTTGTGACGGTTTTTGCAGATTTCAAGCGGCGTTTGATTTTCCAAACACTTGCTCCCATAGCCGGTAGGGTAAAGGTCAAGGTCTGCTCATAATCTTTCCATAGTCCTTCTTGCGTTTGAACAGTTTGATTATGTTCTTTCCAAACGCCTCCCCACTCTTCTAACTCAGTATTCCAGACTTCTTCATAAATCCCTGCAATAGGCAGTCCAATTGTAAAATCTTTTCGTTCAACAGGTGCCATATTAAAGACGCAGACTAGCATGTCGCCCTTCTTACCCTTACGGATGAAGGAAAGAACACTCTGGTCTCGATTATCCGCATCAATGATTTCAATACCATCATAGCTGGTATCAATTTCCCACAGACAGCGGTTGTCTTTGTAAAACTGGTTTAGCTGAGAAGTGAAATACTTCATCTTAGCATTAATTGGGTCTTCTAGGTTAGACCATTCCAACTGTTCCTCAGATTTCCATTCTAGGAATTGACCATATTCGCTACCCATGAAGAGCAATTTCTTACCAGGGTGACAAATTTGGTAAGTGTAGAGATTGCGCAAACCTGCAAATTGATTGTAACGATCTCCCCACATCTTATGCATCATACTCTTCTTGCCATGAACCACTTCATCGTGCGAGAATGGTAAGAGATAGTTTTCATTGAAAACATACATAAAGCTGAAAGTCACCAAATTAAAGTCATACTTACGGTAAATTGGGTCTTCTTCGTAGAAACGGAGGATATCATTCATCCAGCCCATATTCCATTTGTAGTCAAATCCTAGACCACCAAGCTCTTTCATTCCCGTAATCTTGGTTGCAGACGAACTTTCTTCTGCAATCATCATCACATCTGGATATTCTAACTTAATAATGTCATTCAAGCGTTGAAGGAAATAATAACCTTCATAGTTGAGATTTCCCCCATCTTTGTTAGGTGTCCATGGAGCATCATCATAGTCCAAATAGAGCATGTTGCTAACAGCATCCACACGAATACCATCCAAATGATAGACATCGATCCAATGCTTAATACAAGAAATCAAGAAGGACTGGACTTCATTTTTTCCAAGGTCAAAATTGAGAGCGCCCCAACCATAGTTATGAGCCTTATTATGGTCTTGGTACTCAAAAGTCGGTGTCCCATCATAATAGGCTAAGGCATCATCATTGATGGTAAAGTGACCTGGTACCCAGTCTACGATAACCCCAATATTATGGATATGACACTCCTCGACAAAATCTTGAAACTCCTCTGGTCTACCATAAGCATGCTCTAAAGCGAAGTAACCCATAAGCTGATAACCCCAACTCAACCCCAAAGGGTGGGACATCAAGGGCATAAACTCAATATGAGTATAGTTCATTTCAACGAGATAAGGAATGAGTTCATCCTTGAGCTGGGCAAAACTATAAGGACTACCATCAGGATTTCTTTTCCATGAGCCAGCGTGAACTTCATAGATATTGACAGGACGTTCAGCAAAGCCCCAACGTTTTCTTCGTGCCAGCCAAAGTCCATCCCTCCATTTCTTCTCAGGAAGCTCTGTTACGATTGCCCCTGTTCCTGGACGCGCCTCATATCTGACAGCAAAAGGGTCAATCTTCATCAGTTGATGACCATTTTGACGTGTGACATGATATTTGTAAATATGCCCTTCTTGAGCCATATTGGTAAAGACTTCCCAGACCCCAAAGTCATTTCTTACCATTGGAATCTGACCCTCAATCCAGTTGGTAAAATCCCCCACCAAGTGGACAGCCTGAGCATTAGGTGCCCAAACACGGAAAGTATAACCATACTCTCCATTTAGCTCTTCCTTATGTGCTCCTAGATAATGCTGAAGGTGAAAATTCTCTCCTGTCATAAAGGTGCGCAAAGCTTCTCTTTTATCCATAATACCCCCTCTTTTCTGTAAGCGTTTTCTATGTTTTTATTATACTACCTTTTTAGAGAAGATTCAAGTAAATTACTATACTTCTTTAAAATTATTTTGAAAATCTTCAACAAATTCACTGATGTGTCCACTTGTAAAGCAATATTTTTTCAAAAAAATGTGAAAACGCCTTTCTTTTCTCTACTATAATACCAAAAAGTTCGGATTTTTTCTATGATTATTATTGTTTTATAGCAAAAAAATAAAACCAGGAAAACAATTTCCTGATTTTACACATTTGATGAAAATATTTATCAACTTTTCTATACAAGTGAGTTGTTAGCTAAGCTCTTTCTATTCGTTCACTTCCAATAATGTGTTAGAATAGCGAGATAGATGGTCTTTATAAAACACTCAAGACGGCTAGACTAATATCATCTAAAACATTATCTTCTTTTGAACGACTATTGGTTACCAACATGGCTAAATTTCCTGCATTCTCAAACTGATAGGGTTCGGATTTAGCATTCACAACAACCAAGAGGTGTTCTTTCCCATGAACTTCATAGATAAGGCAGCCGCTATGTTCAATCGCAGAATGCACAAAGACATGATGGTAAATTTCATCATAGCTAGAGTAAGAAAAGGCACCAGTTTTTGTCTTCAATCGGATGACTTGACGGATAAACTCAATACTATCTTGACGCTCATTGATCAAATCCCAGTTGACTTGGTTCACACTGTCAGGAGCATTATAGCTATTCATCGCACGCTCTCTATCATCATGGGTCAACTCACCATTCTCACCAGTCGCAACCAGTTTGGTACGACCAAATTCTTGACCGATTTCCATAAAGGCCATTCCTTGCATGAGCAGATTCATGGCTGTGGCTGTCTCAACCTTGCGCATGATTTGTTCTGAACTTTGGTCTGGATGAAGAGTTGCCAATAAATCGTGAAGATTGTAATTGTCATGGGCTTCTACATAGTTAAGCACCTGATTTGGATGTGTATAGGTTCCTAATTCACGACTTCCTAGGATTGCTTTAGCTAGAATTGGCTCTGTCGCAGCACCACTGACAAAACCTGATTTAATTGCACCGTAAACTTCTCCACCTTTGACAGCATCACGCTGATTGTCATTAAAGAAACCAATGTTTGGCATTTCGTAGGCGTTGTCTTTCTTAGCCTTATCATAAGGGGCAAGACCTGTTCCCATATCCCAACCTTCTCCATAGAGGATAATGTTAGGGTCAATTTCATCCAAACTCTGACGAATCATCTGCATGGTCTTGACATCATGAATCCCCATCAAGTCAAAACGGAATCCGTCAATATTGTATTCCTGCACCCAGTATAGAAGAGAATCAATCATATACTTGCGAAACATTTCGTGTTCACTGGCTGTTTCATTTCCAACACCCGTTCCATTCTGGAAGGTACCGTCTGGATTCATACGATAATAGTAATCAGGGACAGTTGTTTGGAAAGGTGCATCAACAACTGAAAAGGTATGGTTATAGACCACATCCATAATGACACCAATACCCGCATCGTGGTAAGCTTGAACCATGGTCTTCAAATCACGAATGACCTGAGCTGGATCATCTGGATTAGTTGAAAAACTAGTTTCTGGTGCGTTATAGTTTTGTGGATCATAACCCCAGTTGTAGGTTACATTCCCGTCCTCATCGTATTCTTTGTGACGGTCTGCAATTGGTTGCAACTGAACATAATTGTAGCCCAACTTCTTGATATGATCAAAAGCAGTTGACTGACCGTACTGGTTAACCGTTCCAGTCTGAGCAGCACCCAAGAACGTTCCTCGAAGATGTTCATCCACACCTGAGGTCGGTGATTGGGTCAAATCACGAATATGCATTTCACAAATAACTGCCTTACATGGATTTTCCAAACGCCAAGCAGCATCAGAACCATGCTTGACCTCGAAATTTTCGACTTGTTTTTCTGCATGGCTCAGAATAGCAGAACGTTTGCCATCAGGGCTGGTCGCTATTGTATAAGGATCACGTGTCAGTGTTTCGTGATGAGGGAATTGGACTTGATACTGAT
Organism: Streptococcus sp. 544; assembly: GCF_013277385.1. Classification (NCBI taxonomy): domain Bacteria; kingdom Bacillati; phylum Bacillota; class Bacilli; order Lactobacillales; family Streptococcaceae; genus Streptococcus; species Streptococcus sp. 544. Next base: position 414,773 of record NZ_VMMU01000006.1, on the reverse strand, counting down.
AAGCCTTACCAGTCAAATCTTCCTCAACATCCAAACTCCAGACACCAATAGTATTGTCCTTATGGTTATAAGAGTAGCGATTGCCTCTCTCCATATCAAAAGTCTTCCAAACAGGTGCATCATTAGTAGCTGATTCATAAACCACAACCTGTACTGCTGTCGCTGTTGGTGACCAGAGGGAAAAATGAGCCTGATTGTCCTCTACATGGCAACCCAATTCCCCTTGGTAACCCCAATGATGGTCAAAACTAGCGCTGTTAATGGCCTTATCAAAGGCAAAAGGATTTTGATTTTTATAGAAAGGACTGGCAATAGCAGGATTTTCAGAGTAATAAATCCGATCATCGCCTTCCAAAATCCAGACCTCTGTTAAGAGGGGATAGTGATTAAAACGGATAGCATATTCTTTACTGATTTGGCCGGTATGAACCACAAAATTCAAGCTTTCTAAGGGATGAACACTTGGGTGTTCAAAGCTAAATAAGGCACCAAAATAATCTTCTTGGTAAGTTAGTAAATCAATTCGTTGATCCTGGCTTTTTACAAAAGAGCAAGTGTCATATTCACCATTCTTGCGATGGTAATGAATGCGCATAGGGTAGGTATACATTTTTATTTTTCCTTTTTATTTTATTTCTGTTTCACTAATAAATTCTTGACCGATTTTGTCCCGATTAACAAATATTGTCATTCTATCTAAACTCTATTTTTAAAAGATCATTACAAACTTTCTAGCCATGCCTCGTCTCTAACCTCAATACCAAGTTCTTGTGCCTTTTGAAGTTTACTTCCAGCATCTGCTCCTGCCACGACGAGGTCGGTCTTTTTAGACACACTGCCTGTTACCTTGGCACCCAGACTTTCGAGTTTACTTTTGGCTTCTGAGCGCTTGAGACGTTCCAATTTTCCAGTCAATACCACGGTCAAACCTGACAAGGCTGCATCCGCTACTACTGTCTGACCTTTATAGTCCAGATTGACCCCAGCTTCTTTTAATTCTCTGAGAAGAATTTCAGAGCCTTCTGTAGCAAAGTAAGTCTGAAGACTCTTGGCAATCACACCACCCAGGCTTTCAATACTAGCCACTTCCTCTGGATCTGCCTGAGCCAGATTTTCGATTGAGAGAAAATGTTGAAGTAAAAGCTGACTGGCCTTACTGCCGACATGACGAATTCCCAAACCAAACAAGAGTTTCTCGGCTGAATTTTCCTTAGATGCTTGGATAGCCTGATATAGTTTAGAAGCGGACTTTTCCTTGACCCCCTCTAAAAGGAGAAAATCTTCTTCTTTCAAACGGTAAATATCTGCCACATCCTTGACTAGATCTGCAGCAAATAATTTCTCAACTACTGATGGTCCAAGGCCTGTAATATTCATGGCATCTCGAGAGGCAAAGTGGATCAAACCTTCCATGATTTGAGCAGGGCAACGCGGATTGATACAACGGAGAGCCACTTCATCTTCAAAGTGCAACAAGTCAGAGTTACAACTTGGACAGTTTGTAGGAATATCTAGTTTCTCTTCAGAAACCCGTTTGGACTCTACCACACGTAAAACGGCAGGGATGATGTCCCCGGCCTTATAGACGATGACCGTGTCGTCTTTGCGAATATCTTTTTCAGCAATATAATCCACATTGTGCAGGGTCGCACGGCTAACAGTTGTACCAGCAAGCTGAACAGGTGTCAGATTTGCAGTTGGGGTTACAACACCGGTACGACCAACTGTCCAATCAACTGATAAGAGTTGAGCTTCTTTTTCTTCAGCAGGAAACTTGTAGGCTACTGCCCACTTTGGAGCCTTGACGGTAAAACCGAGTTCTTCTTGGCTTGCTAGGTCATTGACCTTGATTACAACTCCATCAATATCATAAGGCAGATTTTCCCGTTCCTCTCCTACTTCTTGGATAAAATTCCAAATCTCATCCATGCTTTCAGCCAGAATTCGTTTAGAATTGACTACAAAACCAAGTTGTTCTAGGTGCTTCAAAACCTTTTCTTGGCTGTCACGAGTTGACGGGCTGGCTTCTTGATAGAGAAACGTTGCAAGATTGCGCTTGGCAACTACTGCTGTATCCAGCTGACGTAGTGTGCCTGCCGCCGCATTACGGGGATTGGCAAATTCAGGCTCTCCATTTTCTTGGCGAGCTTGATTAACCTGGTCAAAAGAAGCGCGTGGCATATAACATTCCCCACGAACTGTGATATCTAGTTCTTCTGGCAAAGTTAAAGGAATGTCTTTAACACGCTTAAGATTTTCTGTGATGTTCTCCCCAACAGAACCGTCTCCACGTGTTGCACCTGCAACTAAAATCCCCTTTTCATACGTCAGCGAGATAGATAAGCCATCGATTTTCAGCTCACAAATATAGGTTGGATGAGCCACTTCCTTACGAACACGCGCATCAAAAGCTTCAAGCTCCTCACGTGAAAAAGCATCCTGCAAACTATAAAGAGGATACTGATGACTGTATTTTTCAAAACCATCTAAAACCTTACCACCAACACGATGGGTCGGACTGTCTGCTAATACTTGATCTGGATAGGCAGTTTCTAACTCAACCAACTCTCGGTAAAGACGGTCATACTCACTGTCTGAAACCGATGGATTATCGCTGGTATAGTACTCAGTCGCATAGCGATTGAGCAAGGCGACTAACTCATTCATTCTTTTATTCATAAGACCATTTTACCATAAACTAAGCCCTCCTCACAAACGAGAAGGGCGGAAAAAATACTTAGTTTGAAATTATTTTTGAAACTCAAGCAGCCTTATATCAATTTTTCAAAATGAGTTCGAACATAAATAAACGATATACAAGACAAGATGATAACACCACTTCCAATTATCAGGAAAGAAGAGAGATGTACACTTGGCAAGACTGTCATAAATCCTTTTGCAATAGGCATAAATAGAATAGCTAAGGTAAAAATCGTACTTAGTACTCTCCCAAGAAATTCGCTCTCAACCTTGGTTTGTACTTGAGTAAAAAAGTGAATATTAAAAATCGTCATAAACAATTCACAAACTAAATTTCCAGAAAAGGAAAGAAAAGTTGGCAGTGGTAATCCCATCATAAAAACTCCGACACCTGTCAAAGCCAGTAAAATCAAAAGATTATAAACATTAGCTTTAATTTTACTAGCTAGAAGAGCCCCAATGATGGAACCAATAGCCCCCATAGTTAAAATACTTGCATAGGCTCCTTCTGACCCGTAAAGCTGATTCGAAAAGGGGAGGAGAAATTCAAAAGCTGCAAAAAAGAAATTGACGCTGGAAGCTACCAGCAAAAGGAAAAAAATTTCTTGCTGATGCCAGATATAGTGTAACCCATCCTTGATATCTACAAAAATATCTCTCCCAGTAAAAGCCTTTTTCTCTTGAACTTTTGCTTCCTCTTTCGGAAGGAAAGCCACTAGAACAAAAGCAATGAAAAAAGTCAGCGAGTCTAGCAGTAGCGTCATATGGAGACTTGCAAACTGTAAAACAAGGAAGGAAAGAACAGGAGAGCTAACACCTACAACCTGCAAAACCAGCTCTAAGCGAGAGTTATAGATCACAATCTCATCTTTCTCCACCACTTCAGTTATAATAGCTTTATTGGCTGTACGAGAAAAGGCAAAAGCAATAGCCTGCACAATGTTAGCAACAATCAAAGCTCCAATCATCCAGCTGTCATTCCTTATAAAAGAAATAGCCAGACAAAGAATCCCACAAATAAGGTCTGTCGTCATCAAAATTTTGCGACGAGAAAAACGGTCTGAAATGACTCCACCAAAGGGATTTACGAGAATAGATGTGACGAGTTCAGAAATCTGATACATTCCTAAAACAGTCTGCCCGATAGTCCCCATGGAAGCCAACCAGACACTATTTCCATAATCATAGAGCATATTTCCTATCTTGTTAACAGCTCCACGGCTAATCAACTGTACGGCATAGCGATTCATATAAAAACTCCTCTCAAATTTTGAAACTATTGTATCAAAACTGAAAGGTGCTTTTTATTTTTTCCCTTATTTGGGAAAATTAATCTTTGACAAATTTTTCGTAATGTTCCTGATAGTAGGCTACTTGCTCTGGGAGATCTAGCACATCAAAAATATGCATGGCCTCTTGCATCTGCTTACAACCTTCTTTACACTGTCCTTTTTGATATAAGGCAAAACCATTTAGATAATGGAAAATATTACGCTCATAAAGCTTAATACCTTTACCAATAATCTTCTCTGTATAAGTCTCAAAATAGCTTGCATTGTCAAAAGAAAGATGCTCTAAACAATGCTGGTAACAATTGAGGGCCAAAATCAATACTAATCTCTTATGGCGACCAATCTCTAGGTAAAATTCCTCCCTCTCCATAACTTCTCTACCAATCCGAGTTACATAGTCCACATCGTAGAAACTATAGAGGTTTCCGAAAAGAATCAACTCATACATGGTCCATTCTTCCGTTTTAAAGAGATAATCTGCTACCTTATCCAAATCATCTTGCTTCATATCATAACTCGAATCTCTTTGACAAATCAAACCTTGTAGCAAAATCCAGTTCAGCTCAAAATAAAGGGGATTGATCGAACTCTTAGCCTTTTCAAGTTGTTCCCTTTGAAGCTTTTGAAAACCTGCAATATCATTTGAGTAGTAAAGCGGAATAATCTGCGCCATCATAGCAACATGTTCATGATTTTGAAAATCCCTAGCCTTGTCCATGAAATTTTCGATTGTGACATGAATGTTATCCAAAATCTCAAAGAAACGTGAGACTGCTAGGTCAGACTCCCCAAGCTCAAAGCGAGATAACTGAGAGGTAGAGCAGGACTCGCCTGCAGCCTCCTTTAAAGAATAATTTCCACTTGTCCGAAATTCACGAAGTACTTTTCCAAGACGTTCCATCTTTACACCTGCTCTGATAATTCTTCCCACTCAAGCATGGCTTCTTCCTGACGATGGCTGATTTTGTCCAGCTCTGCCTGCAATTCCATCAGTTTGTCGGCATCGTTTGTTTCCAACATTTGTTCAGAAATGGCTTGACTTTGACTTTCTAACTCTTCAATTTCAGCTTCTAGACTTTCTATTTGTCGCATGAGCTTACGAACTTCTTTTTGACTTTCTTTCTGAGCTTGATAGTCATTAACTGGGCTTGCTTCTGTTGCTTGATTGCTGGTTGAAGCTTCCTCAGTTTGAATCATTTCTACTTCTGATTTCTTCTCAACATAGTAATCGTAATCTCCAAGATAGAGAGTTGATCCATTCTCTGACAATTCCAGTACATGAGTTGCCACACGATTGATAAAGTAACGGTCGTGGCTGACGAATAGAAGAGTTCCATCAAAGTCAATCAAGACATTTTCTAGCACTTCCTTGCTATCAATATCCAAGTGGTTAGTTGGCTCATCCAGAATCAAGAAGTTGTTGTTCTCCATAGACAGTTTAGCTAAAAGTAAGCGAGCTTTTTCGCCACCAGACAGCATGCCGACTGATTTTTTGACATCATCTCCAGAAAAAAGGAAAGCACCTAGGCGGTTACGGATTTCAACTTCCGGTGTCAATTTGAAATCATTCCAAAGTTCATCCAGTACAGTATTACTTGGTGTCAGCTTGCTTTGAGTCTGATCATAGTAACCAACCTCAACATTAGCGCCAAAGCGTTTTTCACCCTTGATAAACGGAATCTGATCCACGATAGATTTGATAAAGGTTGACTTGCCAATACCATTGGGACCAACGATGGCAACAGCATTCATCTTACGAAGGTCTAGGTTAATCGGTTGTGACAGGACTTCCCCATCATAGCCAATAGCCGCATTTTCAACAGTCAAAACAACATTGCCCGACGTTTTTTCAGACTGGAAGGTCATATTGGCTGATTTCTTACCCGCTTCAGGCTTGTCCAAACGTTCCATTTTTTCCAGTTGTTTGCGGCGAGATTGGGCACGTTTGGTCGTCGAAGCACGGACTAAATTGCGATTGACAAAATCTTCCAGAGCAGCAATTTCCTTCTGTTGCTTTTCATAGTTTTTTGCCTCAGTAGCTAGTTTTTGCTCCTTCAACTCAACAAAACGAGAGTAATTCCCCACATAGCGATCCAAGGAATGCTTGGTCAAATCTAGCGTAATTGTCGCAACCTTGTCTAAGAAATAACGGTCGTGGCTGACAATAATGAGGGCACCGCTATAGTTTACCAAGTAATTCTCTAGCCAGGCAATGGTTTCAATATCCAAGTGGTTGGTTGGTTCGTCCAATACCAAAAGATTGGGCTTTTCAAGTAGCATTTTGGCTAGAGCCAGACGGGTGTTTTGACCACCAGAAAGCTCAGCAATTTTCATCTGCCACATAGATTCGTCAAACTTGAATCCATTTAAAATCGCTCGTATATCAGCTTCATAGGTAAAGCCACCTGCTTGGCGAAAATTCTCAGATAAGCGGTCGTAATCTGACATCAGTTTATCCAAATCAGCACCAGACTTTTCTCCCATCTCCAACTCCATCTGACGCAGTTGTTTCTCAGTCCGACGCAAATCATCAAAGACATGAAGCATTTCATCGTAGATAGTGTTTTCAGATTCAAAACGGCTATCTTGGGCTAGGTAAGATAGAGAAATATCTTTTTTCTTATTGATTTCTCCACTAGTTGGCTCCTCTTCTCCAACCAAAATCTTCAAAAGAGTAGACTTACCTGCTCCATTTTTCCCAACAAGAGCAATCCGGTCTCGTTCATCAACCTGCAGGTTAATATTATCGAAAAGAACCTCTCCTGCAAAAGAACGTTCAATTTTATTAGCTTGTAAAATAATCATACAAGTAGTATAGCATGTTTCCCTAAGGCATTCAAGATAATGGTAAGTATTTTAGCGAAGGGTTTATAACATAAAATAAATTATGTATATTTTATGTTAGATTCCTTCGCTATCTTGTTGGATTTTCTAACCAGCCAATCTTGCTTCAAATAGTTATCGCACAAGTCTATTATTTAATTCTTTTCATTATATACGTACGTATAGCAGATTGAAATAAGATGAGAACAAATCGATTGAGGAAGTAAAATTAATTTCTATAAATGTTTTAGAAATTGTTTCGTACTATTTTAGATTCAACTACTATATATACAATATTTTCGGAGCATTCAACTTTTTAACTCTATTTATTACTAGATTTCATAATTAAAAAGCCTACTGACCAAGCTAGAAAGCTTGATACAATAGGCTTTTTGAACACCAATTATTTAACAGCGTCTTTAAGAGCTTTACCAGCTTTGAATGCTGGAACTTTAGAAGCTGCAATTGTCATTTCTTTACCAGTTTGTGGGTTGCGACCTTTACGTTCTGCACGCTCACGAACTTCAAAGTTACCAAAACCGATCAATTGAACTTTTTCACCAGCTGCAAGATAGTCAGCTACTGCTGCAAATACAGCTTCAACTGCTGCTGCTGAGTCTTTCTTAGTCAATTCTGTAGCTTCTGCTACTTTAGCGATCAAATCTTGTTTGTTTGCCATGTTAACGATTCCTCCAAATAATTTCTAATTAACAAATATAATCATATCCTAAAATCCCTTTTAGGTCAAGTTAAAAACGCTATTTCTTCCCATTTTCTTTATTTTTTTAGGAGTGGTAACGTACCAAAATAGCCCAAGCGTTCTCACCCGTGTGAGTTTGAATAATGGAACCCGTTTCCAAAACAGAAATTGGCTGTTCAACATAAGCTTGTAAGCTTTCTTTCATCTCTTTTGCCCAATCAGCACTACCAGAATATGAAATTCCAATCTCTGCTACAGAACGTTCAGAAAGCGATGTTATCAACTCATCTAACCATTTTTTAAAAGTTTTAGCTCCACGACCTTTAACCATTGGCTGCAATTCATGGTCTTTCATTTGCATGACAACACGGATATTGAGAAGGGAGCTTAACAATCCAGTTACACGGCCAATTCGTCCACCTTTTACTAGATTTTCTAGAGTAGAAACGCCAATATAGAGCTCCGTATGGTTTTTAACCTCTTCTACATGAGCTAAAATTGTCTCCATGTCTTTGCCTTCTTGAGCTAATCTCGCAGCCTCAACAACTTGGAATTTCAAGGCTTGGTCAGTGAAGGAACTATCAACAACAGTCACATCTGCAGTAGATAAACTAGCACCTTGGCGTGCTGCTTCTACAGTCCCCGAAAGAGCATGAGACATATGAATAGCAAGAATCTGGCTACCATCCTTGCACAGGTCTTCAAAAACTTCAGCAAAGACACCTACAGGCGGCTGACTTGTTTTCGGAAGATTCTTAGCTTCTTGCATCAAGTGAAGAAATTTACCTTCTTCTTTCAAATCAGCATCAGAATAAACAACATTATCAATCATTACAGATAGTGGCACTACCGTAATATCTAATTGCTTTACTAGTTCTGGTTCAATAGTAACAGATGAATCGGTTACAATCTTAATTTTTGTCATAGTATCAATCTTTCTATTTTAGGATTCAGATTGGTTTTCTTACTTTTAATTATATCAAAAAAAGATTAAAAATCCTAATGGAGTCACTCAAATTTTCCGTAAAAATTTGATATAATCAACTTATAAGAAAAGAGGTGTCCTATGATTAAAAAAATTTACCCCATTTTAACCATTTTACTAGGTGCTGCTATTTATGCTTTTGGTCTAACTTATTTTGTAGTTCCTCATCATCTCTTTGAAGGAGGGGCAACAGGTATTACCCTTATCACCTTTTATCTTTTTAAAATCCCTGTTTCGCTCATGAACTTGCTGATTAACATTCCCCTTTTCATCCTAGCTTGGAAAATATTTGGAGCAAAATCCCTCTATTCTAGTTTGCTAGGAACCTTAGCCTTATCCGCCTGGTTAGCCTTTTTTGAGCGTATTCCACTTCATATTGATCTTCAAGGTGATTTACTAATCACTGCTCTTATAGCTGGGATTCTATTGGGAATTGGTCTTGGAATTATCTTTAATGCTGGAGGTACAACTGGCGGAACTGATATTCTAGCTCGTATTCTCAATAAATACACTCATATATCAATGGGAAAACTGCTCTTTATCTTAGATTTTTGTATTCTCATGCTCATTCTCCTTATCTTCAAGGATTTGAGATTGGTTTCCTACACACTCTTATTTGATTTTATCGTTTCTCGTGTCATTGATTTGATTGGCGAAGGAGGCTATGCTGGTAAAGGCTTTATGATTATCACAAAACGTCCTGACCAACTTGCTAAAGCGATTAATGATGACCTAGGAAGAGGCGTTACTTTCATCTCAGGTCAAGGCTACTATAGTCAAAAAGATTTGAAGATTATCTACTGTATTGTCGGTAGAAATGAGATTGTGAAAATGAAGGAAATGATTCATCGAATCGATCCTCAAGCCTTTATCACTATTACAGAAGCCCACGAAATCCTTGGAGAAGGATTTACCTTTGAAAAAGAATAAAAAGAGGTAATGTCGTGACCTCAAAAGTTAGACTAAATCATCTATCTTTTGGGTTACAAACAACCTCTTTTTTGTTTACTCAAGCTCTTAAGACCAATTTCGAGCTACTTCTTCATCAGCCTTTAACTGATCCACTAATTGATCAACAGAATCAAATTTGGTCATATCTCGAATACGATCAAGCCAATAAACCATGACGGTTTCCCCATAAATATCTTGATTAAAATCAAAAATATTGACTTCAAAACGTGCTTCTTCTCCATCAAAGGTCACGTTTTTCCCGACACTAGCCATAGCACGATACTTCTGTCTTTGAATCTCAACATCAACGACATAAACGCCATCTGCTGGCATATAAGTACGGTCTAAAAGCACCAAATTAGCTGTTGGATAACCAATCGTACGACCACGAGCATTACCATGAACCACCATACCTCTGGATGGAAGCGGTGCCCCCAAAAGTTCTCCTGCTTCTTTCACATTTCCATCTAAAATAGCTTGACGGATACGAGTTGAACTAATCTTTCCTTTCTCATCTTCTATAGGTGGAACAATGATAACTTCTCCATCAAAGTAATCCTTTAAATCTTCTGCTGTTTTTTTGTCAGAACCAAATGTATAATCAAAACCTGCAACAATAATTTTGGCATTCATAGCCTTGATATAAGTTGCAAAAAATTCTTCTGCCGTGAGACTAGCGAATTGACTACTAAAATCAAGGAGATATAATTCTTCTACACCTTCGCGCTTTAATTTTCTTTCACGTTCAGCAGGGTTCAAAATATGCAAAAACAAATCTGGATGATAAGGCTCTAAAGCGATCTTTGGAGATTCATTAAAGGTCATAACGACGATAGGCAATAAATCCTTTCTCGCAGCTTTGTTGGCAACACGAAATAATTCTTGATGCCCCTTATGTATGCCATCAAAATAGCCGAGAACAACGACTGAATCAGATGGTGTGCCAATATCTTTTTGGTTTTTTATAGGAATAGTAATAATCATAAAATAATTATATCATAGCGATAGCTATTTCTGGAACAGAAAATCTGAAATGTCGTTTTTTTCACCTGAAGTGTAGCTGTTTTCAAAAAGCACTTCACTCTATCGTTGCTTAACTATGAACTTTGCAATATTCTTCTCAAAAACTTGTAGGCCATCTTCAAAAGTTTGAAAGGAGTGATTAGACTTGTTCGGTAACCATAAAGTGTCATACTATGCTTATGTATGAAAAAGCAATGCAACTAACTCCTGAGAACTTTAAATTACTAATTGGTGCCGAAAAGGTAGAATTTAGAATCGAGGTACACCTATGGCTGTAAAATTTACAAAACGAGACAACTTGTGCAAGATATTTGAAGAGTTTCCTAAACTCCCTGATTTGAAGCAAGTCACTTTCCCTGATGACAAAGAAAAAAGCCAAAGCAGTAAAGAAAAACTAGATGACTGATTTTCAACAACTCCCATCCAGTGTGCTTCAGATTGGAGCTATTTTTCTCTCCGTCTGTTAGCTTGGATTCTCAGACAGTTTCAGTTAAAGAATATCATTTTCCCTTATCAGAAGGAACGGCTCAAGCCATTCAGACAAGTTAAGGGACGACAAGCCAATATTTGAAACCAGATACCAGTTCTTATAGTCAATTGAAATAAAATCTGAAGAAATCGAGTAGGAAACTCAAATCAATTTTTAGCAGTGTTCTATTCCAGATTCAATCCACTATACATATTAAAAAGTATGGGTACCAAAACAAAAAAACAGGCTCTCCGAAAAACTCGGAAAGCCTTATTTAATGCTACTTCTAGCTTCCTCGCCTTTACATTTCAAGGCTCAGGATAAAAAGGTTCACTGAACCTTTTTATTTAGCGATTGGGTAAACAGAAACTTGTTTTTTATCGCGTCCTTTACGTTCAAAGCGTACTACGCCTTCAACTTTAGCGAACAAAGTATCGTCTCCACCACGTCCAACGTTTACACCTGGGTAGATGTGTGTACCACGTTGACGGTAAAGGATTGATCCACCTGTTACAGTTTGTCCGTCAGCTGCTTTAGCTCCAAGACGTTTTGCTTGTGAATCACGTCCGTTTGATGTAGAACCTCCACCTTTTTTGTGGGCGAAAAGTTGCAAGTTGTTAAGAGTCATTTTTAACATAATGTTTTCCTCCGTGTTAGTTTTCTGTGATAACTCTGGTTTGGACGAACTCAGAAGAGTTCTCCGATAAGTTTGCCATACCTAAGAAAAATGATTCAAAGAATAACTGGGTCATTTCTCTCTGGTGTGAAGGCAGGTCTTTTGGAATCTCAACCATCAGATAGCCACCTTCATCTTCGTTTAATTCTAGGATTGGTTCATAGCCTGCAAATTTCTCAATGGAATTGATAAAGTTAATGGCAAGCGTAGAAACCGATGCACACACGACATCTAAGCCGTATTCGCCACTCTCGGCGTGTCCAGTAATTTCCGCACTCCTCAGCTCGCCATCTTCGGCTCTCTCAAAGACTGCCTGTATCATGTGTTCTCCTTAAAATTAAGCGTTAATTGCGTTGATGACAACTTTTGTATATGGTTGACGGTGACCTTGTTTACGGTGGCTACCTTTTTTAGGTTTGTACTTGTAAGTAACAACTTTCTTTTGTTTTCCTTGTTTTTCAACAGTTCCAACTACAGTAGCTCCAGCAACAAGTGGAGTTCCGACAACAGTGTTTTCACCACCAACAAGAACAACTTCGTTAAAAGTAACTTCTTGACCAGCTTCAACGTTCAATTTTTCAACGTAAACTGCTTGACCAACTTCAACTTTAACTTGTTTTCCGCCAGTTTTGATAATTGCGTATGTGCTCATTATGCACCTCCTATGATTTTTATGGGTTTCCCCGATTTTTTGTGAAGACTCGCCTAGCATCGTGGGACGAACCACTTAAACTTGAATAATCAAGCAACGATGTTCGTGCGGTTGCACAGGAACGTGCATAGTCAACTCTCTAAGTATAGCATATCTCCTATTTTCTTACAAGTAATAACACCTAAAATGAAGCTTTTTCTTTTACTTTTCTTTTACTTTTTTCCGCCACGAGGCAAAAAGCATACTGAGATAAAAAATGCTCATCATAATAGGAACACCAAGAATGGTCTTTTCATGATAGAAAATCGTCAAATAAGCTGAAAAGACAACACCAAGGACAAAACTACTAAGCAGGCTAACAAATATGAACCCTTCACGCAAAAAAGGTGTGTGCTTGGTTCGGAAATAATCCCCAAAAGCTAGCATGGTTCGTTTGATATTCCCTGTCATAAAAGCGTTATTGTAGGCAATACCCGATACTTCTCCAAAAGCAGTTGTCACCAGTCCCATACAGAAGGCCAAGGGCGGCACTAGATAGATATTATCTACAGTCTGCGGAACAAAACCAATAATGATTGATAGGATTGCCAAAGGAATCAGTGACAGAATTGGCTTTTTTACAATTCTCAATTTTTCCTTATAAATGGTTAGTAAAAAAACTCCCAGCATAAACGCTATTAAGGTTAAAAGCTTATCCCTAACATCCGAAACATTATTCTGTATTAGCTCTACCGAAAGAAAGACAACATTTCCAGTTTGTCCAGCTACAAGGGTATTCCCACGAACAATAAAAGTGTAAGCATCCACATATCCAGCACAAAACGTCAAAAAAAGTGCTAACCTTTTAGACTGACGTGATATTTTTCTTATAGGTAATAACCTCATTTTCCCTCCCATTGTATTTTCTCTTAGAATATTGTACCATTTTCTTTCTAAAAAATCGTAGGCTACCATTTAGATTTTACTATTAGCATAAAAATAATAAACAACTATTTTTCCAAAAATAGATAGAGGTAACATATTGGTAAACAAAGCATACGAACCTTTAGTAAAATCATTTCCATGAAACTAGAATAGAGCCCCTCTTAGCAAAAATCATTATTTTAATTTATTTCTAATTACTCCTTGACATAAATAACTCTTACCAATAAAAGACTATGTCTTAAAAAAATGATATAATAAAATCAATACTTGGGCTTGATGGCTATGCTACTAAGAACAATTAGGATAGAAAATCAGGCACTTGTTAACAACAAGGATTATCCCCTTGAGATGAAAGGAACTTTAGAAATCTTATGATGAACATGCAAAACATGATGCGCCAAGCACAAAAACTTCAAAAACAAATGGAACAAAGTCAAGCTGAACTTGCAGCTATGCAATTTGTTGGCAAATCTGCTCAAGACCTTGTCCAAGCGACCTTAACTGGAGATAAGAAAGTTGTCAGCATTGATTTCAATCCAGCTATCATTGACCCAGAGGACCTTGAAACTCTTTCTGATATGACCGTTCAAGCCATCAACTCTGCTCTTGAACAAATCGATGAAACTACCAAGAAAAAACTGGGTGCTTTCGCTGGGAAATTGCCATTCTAAAAACAAGGAGCTAGAACAATACTTGTCGATAACAAAGGCTAAGAAAGGTGCAAAAATTATAAAAAACGCATAATAGCAGGTGTCAAAACACTCAATATTATGCGTTTTCTAATGAAAAAATTCTCTTTTCATACTCATTTAATACTCTTCAAAAATCAAATTCAAACCATATCAGCGTCGGCTTGTCGTAGGTATGGTTCCTGACTTCGTCAGTCTTATCTGCAACCTCAAAGCAGTGCTTTGAGCAACCTGCGGCTAGTTTCCTAGTTTGCTCTTTGATTTTCATTGAGTATAAAAAGCCTCTTCCCAAGGGAAAGAGGACTAAATCTTATTGATGAACAGCTTGAGCTGCTGTGATGAGAGTCAAATTGTAAACATCTTCTGCACTACATCCACGTGAAAGGTCATTAACTGGCTTATTCAAACCTTGTAAAACAGGTCCCACAGCTGAGAAACCACCGAGACGTTCTGCAATCTTGTAACCGATATTTCCAGCTTCGATACTTGGGAAAATAAATACAGTTGCTTGTCCAGCAACTTTACTTCCTGGAGCTTTTAAAGCTGCCGTTTCAGGGTGGAAGGCAGCGTCAAATTGCAATTCCCCATCTATTTCAAGATCTGGGCGTAGTTCGTGCGCACGTTGTGTAGCTGCTACTACCTTATCAACGTTATCACCAAAACCAGAACCTTTACTTGAATAGCTCAACATAGCAATTTTTGGTTCTATACCAAACATTTTCGCAGTGATTGCTGAATTAATCGCAATTTCAGCCAAGGCATCTGCATCAGGATTGATATTGATAGCACAGTCACCAAATAGGTAACGTTCTGAACCACGAGTCATTAGGAAGGCACCTGAAGTACGAGTAACATTAGGACGAGTTTTAATGATTTGAAGGGCTGGACGAACTGTTGCAGCAGTTGAGTGAAGTGCACCTGAAACCATACCGTCAACCAAGCCCATATATACTAGCATTACACCAAAGTAGTTAACGTCTTCACGTAAGAGTCTAGTAGCTTCTTCTTCTGATATCTTACCGTTTCGACGTTCAACGAGCGCAGCAACCATTTCGTCAAACTTAGCGTAGTGGTCAGGATCGATGACTTCATAACCCTCGTGAATCCCTTCAATTTCAAGGTAAATTTTAATTTTTTCTGGTTTACCAAGCAAGACTGGAATAACATCTGTTTCTTTTACCAAGCGTTTCGTAGCTTGAAGAATACGAGGTTCTTTTCCTTCAGGTAGAACGATGCGGACATTTTTACCAACTAGGTTGGCTCTTAGACTTTCAAAAACTTCCATGAGTTTTCTCCTTTAAAATAATAAATTATACTCTAATATATTTTATTGAGTATTAGTTGATAACTGTTTAATAAGGTTACTGAAATCATCCGGCAAGAGACTTGATACCTGCAAGTCTTGCTCTAAAAATGGATGATAAAAGGATAGGTAATGGCAATGCAGGGCCTGACGTTGAATGCCGTCGTCCAGACTACCTCCGTACAAATCATCGCCCAACAAAGGGAAACCAATATGAGAAAAATGGACTCGGATTTGGTGGGTACGTCCAGTATGCAGGCGAATGTCGACCAAGTGGATATTTCCATAAGAAGCGACAATCTTGTAGGAAGTATGGGCGTACTTCCCACCTTTAGCTACTCTTCTAGTGATAATAGAGTCTTCATCACGCGCAATCGGAGCAATAATTTCTCCTTCAGGCTCTAAATATCCATCTCCTTTAACCAGAGCAAAGTAGCGTTTTTCAATGGACTTCTTCTGCAACTGCTTGTCTAATCGTGCATGGGCATAGCCGTGCTTGGCAAAGAGCATCAAGCCAGAAGTATCTCTATCAAGCCTGGTTACAATGTGAACCTGCTGATTTTCATAATTTTGCTTGACGTAGTAACCCTTGATAAAATTGGCAATGGTATTGGAGTGGTTAACACTAGGAATAGAAGCAACTCCATAGGATTTATTCAAGACTAGAAAATGGTCATCCTCATAGAGAATATCCAGTGGGCGCTCGATAGCTTCCAGAGTTTCAAAACCTTCCTCAGCAGGAATATCAATGGTAACGCGGTCTCCAATGTCCAATAGATAAGTTGCATTTTGCGGTTGGTCATTGACTAGAATAGCTCCACCTCGAAACTTAATCTTGGCCAAAAGTCCCTTAGAAACCTCGTGCTTTTTTAAGAAGGTCTTAACCTTGACATGCTCATCTGCGATAAATTCAAACCTCATTCGTCCACCTCGCCGATAAAGGCATCTTTAACGCGGTTCCAGAAGCTGGTATGGCTAGGAGTCGCGACAAAGTGAATCTTATGATGATCAATTTGATACTCGATTCGCTCGATACTACGAAAAGAATAGACACTATTGTCAACCGAAATGGTGTGGTAATCATTTCTTGTTGGAATGAGTTCAATCTTATCCTTCTTAGGCACAATAATGGAAGAGCCCAGAGTTCGATAGACACGATTATTAAGGCTGGCAATTTCCGTTAATTGCAAAGCTTCAATGGTAGGGTGTAAAACAGCACCACCAAGAGACTTGTTATAGGCAGTGCTACCAGTCGGTGTCGAAACTGTTAAGCCATCTCCGCGAAAACGTTCAAAGGGAACACCATTGATGACAATATCTGCCACCATGGTTCGATCAGACCTGCGGATGCTGGCTTCATTGAGGGCACGAAAAATCTTGACCTCTCCATTTCCAAGAAAAACCTTCACATTTAGAACAGGGTAAGAAACCCTTGCTCCGGTATCTAGCTGCAAATTGGTCATTAACTTATCCAACTCAAAATCACGATAATCGGTATAAAAGCCCAGATGTCCTGTATGAAGACCGATAAAGCGTACCTTATCAAGTTGGTCTTCGTACTTATGAAAGGCCGACAAGAGCATGCCATCTCCACCAATGGAAATGACAATGTCCGGACTGCTATCATTGAGTATAAACTGATTTCTCTTCAAACGATCTCGCAATTCATACAAAACCCTTTGACTCTGCGGTTTTCTATTGGCTATCAGATCAATTCGTTTACCTGTATTCTTCATCTGTATCGTCACTGTTTCCTACACCGTCATTTAATTTTCTACTCAAGGGATCAAAAAGAGCCTGGGCTTCCTGGATATCATCACGAATTTCACCCATTTCTTCATCCAACTGATGGGCGATTCTAGCTGTAATTTCCAGTCGCTTCTTAATCTCATCTGGGAAATCCCCTTGGTACTTGTAGTTGAGAGAATGTTCTATCGTTGCCCAGAAATTCATGGCCAAGGTACGAATTTGAATTTCTGCCAAAATGGTCTTGGCTCCATTGATGGTATCAACCGTATATTCTACTACCACATGATAGGAACGGTAGCCTGAAGCCTTTCGATGAGTAATGTAATCTCGCTCCTGTATGATTCGCATATCCTGACGCTTATGCAAAATCTCCACTACTTCCTTGACGTCATCTACAAACTGAACCATCACACGTAAGCCAGCAATATCCTGCAAATCGTGCTCTAAGGTCGCATAAGTAATGCCACGACGAGCCATTTTTTCTTTGATGCTCTCAATTGGCTTGACCCGACCCGTCACAAACTCAATCGGAGAATGCTTATTTTGCTTACGATATTGCTTGCGAATACCACGAAGTTTAATCTTTAACTCACCAACAGCTTGAATGTAAGGATCTAGAAATTCTTCCCATTCTAAGGTCATATATTCTCCCTTGTTCTCATATTATCCGTCAAAAATATCTTTGATTTTTTCTCCAGATTCATATACAATAAATACAATGCTTATTATACCATAAATCCGCTTTCAACGATAAAGAAAAGGTAAGAAAAATGAAACATTTAGAAATTGAATTGAAAACACTCTTGAAAAAAGATGAATATAACCGTCTAAAAGACCAGTTCACAGGTGTCACTCCTGTTCTTCAAAAAAATTACTACATCGACACGCCTGATTTTGAACTGCGAGAAAAGAAAGTCGCTATGCGCATTCGAACCTTTGAAGACTGGGCTGAGTTGACACTCAAAGTCCCGCAGAGTGTTGGAAACATGGAATACAACCAAAAATTGCAACTAAAAGATGCTGAAAACTATCTGTCTAAGGAAGAACTTCCTCAAGGGCTAGTACTGGATGAATTGGCGAAACATGGCATCCAAAGCAAGAACTGGCAGGTACTTGGTTGTCTAACAACACTTCGCTATGAAATGCAAACATCTATTGGTCTCATGGCTCTGGATGAAAGTCAATACTTTGATATGACGGATTACGAATTGGAGCTTGAAGTGGAAAATCACGAGCAAGGCAAACAGGATTTCCAACAATTTTTAGAGAAAAATCAGATTTCCTATCAAAAAGCTACTTCAAAATTGGTTCGATTTGTCAAAAGTATGAAAAATAGCTGAAATAATCTCCATTTTTTGGTAAAATAGAAAAGATAAAAATACACGAATCCCAGTTCATATATGTAAGGCAAATATCACTAGGATTTATAAAGTTTACAGAGGACGGTCTATAATGTCAGATAGAAAAAACATGAAACTTTTCGCACTCAACTCTAACCAAGAGATTGCACAGAAAATTGCTGAAGCTGTTGGTGTCCCACTTGGAAAACTATCATCACGTCAATTTTCAGACGGAGAAATCCAAGTGAATATTGAAGAAAGTGTCCGTGGTTATGATGTTTACATCATCCAATCAACAAGTTTCCCTGTCAACAACCACCTAATGGAATTGTTAATCATGGTCGACGCTTGTGTGCGCGCAAGTGCCCACAGTATCAACGTTGTCCTTCCATATTTTGGCTATGCACGTCAAGACCGCATTGCTTGTCCTCGTGAGCCACTTACAGCAAAACTAGTTGCCAATATGCTGGTTAAGGCTGGGGTTGATCGTATCCTGACTCTTGATTTGCATGCCGTTCAGGTCCAAGGTTTCTTTGATATTCCAGTGGATAATCTTTTCACTGTTCCCCTATTTGCAAAACATTACTGCGATAAGGGACTACTCGGTTCAGATGTTGTTGTCGTTAGCCCTAAAAATTCAGGTGTAAAACGTGCTCGTAGCCTGGCTGAATATCTTGATGCTCCTATCGCCATTATCGACTACCCTCAGGATGATGCAACTCGCAACGAAGGTTATATTATCGGTGATGTTGAAGGTAAACAAGCCATCTTGATTGATGATATTCTTAATACAGGACGTACCTTCTCTGAAGCTGCTAAAATCGTTGAACGTGAAGGAGCTACAGAAATTTATGCTGTTTCTAGCCACGGTCTCTTCGTTGAAGGAGCTGCTGAACTTCTTGACAATACTAAGATTAAAGAAATTCTTGTGACTGATTCAGTAGCAACAAAAGAAAAAACTCCTAAAAACGTATGCTACATCACTGCTAGTGAGTTAATTGGTGACGCTATCGTACGTATCCACGAAAGAAAACCAGTCAGCCCACTCTTTGCTTACAACAAAAAGAAATAAGGTGATTCTTTGATTTATTTGGACAATGCTGCAACGACTCCTATGTCAGCAGTTGCTATTTCAGCTATGACCAAGGTTTTACAAGAAACCCATGGCAATCCTTCTAGTATTCATGGACATGGTCGTCAAGCTGGCAAACTCTTGCGAGAAGCCCGTCAGGAACTAGCTCAGTTACTGGGGACAAAACCTCAACATATCTTTTTCACTTCTGGTGGGACTGAAGGCAACAATACTGCTATCATTGGCTACTGCCTTCGTCACCAAGAACAAGGAAAACATATCATCACAACTGCCATTGAGCACCATGCTGTCCTTGAAACCATTGATTACTTGGTTCAGCACTTTGGGTTTGAAGCAACCATTATCCAGCCAGAAAATCAGGAAATCACTGCCCAGCAAATTCAAGAGGCCTTACGTGACGATACGATTTTGGTTTCTACCATGTTTGCTAATAATGAGACAGGAAACCTACTTCCCATTGCTGAAATTGGCCAAATACTCAAGCAACACCCTGCTGCCTATCATGTTGATGCAGTTCAGGTTATTGGTAAAATCCCTATACATCCAGAAGAATTGGGCATTGATTTTCTCACTGCTTCTGCCCACAAGTTCCATGGCCCTAAGGGAATCGGCTTTCTCTACGCATCTAGCATGGACTTTGATTCTTATCTACATGGCGGAGACCAAGAACAGAAAAAACGTGCAGGGACTGAAAATCTAGCTGCCATCGTGGGTATGGTTGCAGCCCTAAAAGAAGACCTCGAAAAACAAGAAGAACATTTTCAACATGTACAAAATCTAGAGACTGCCTTTCTGGCAGAGCTAGAGGGAATTCAGTATTACCTGAATAGAGGACAACATCATCTTCCTTATGTTCTCAATATTGGATTTCCTGGCCAGAAAAATGACCTCTTACTCCTTCGTCTAGATTTGGCTGGAATTTCTATCTCTACTGGTTCAGCCTGTACTGCGGGCATTGTACAATCCAGCCATGTTCTCGAAGCCATGTACGGGGCAAATTCAGAACGCTTGAAAGAATCCGTTCGCATCAGTTTGTCGTCAGAAAATACTGTTGAAGACCTACATACCCTCGCAAAAACCTTAAAAGAAATTATCGGAGGTTAGCCATATGGCATTTGAAAAAACCATTCTGTTAAAAAATTGTCGTTACGACTACACTCTTAGCCCTTCTGTTAAAAAATTCACCCTTAAGGACAACACCTTTTTTGAGACTAAGGTTGGTAACTATGAATTGACTCGCCTACTTGAAAAAGTGCCAAACAGCGGTGAAGGCTTCCAACTCAAAATCATCATTAACAAGGAACTTACAGGTGCTAAAATCAATATCACTGACAAGTTTGGCCTTCGTCTAGTTGATATTTTCAAATCAGAAGATCACCACATTCATCAGGAAAAATTCTATTTCCTCATGGATAGCTTAGTAGAACGTGGTGTCTTTACAAAATCGGAAAGATAGAGCCAAAATGTTTGAACTGACCTATAAGGACAGCTATCATGTAGAGCGTACACTCAAGTATGAAGATTATGAGGCTCTCATGCTAGCTTTGTCAGGATGTGTGACTCTACCAGATACACTTTATGTGACTTCTTTGACTTTTAAGGGCCAGGAAGTTTATCAGGGTCTGGTCGGAGACCTCTACCGTTTTCTATCACATGCAGATTTTTTACATCAAAACTAAGATTTTTCTTAGTTTTTTCTTGTTTTTGTTGATTTTTTCACAATGTTTCTATAAAATAGAAGAATAGAAAGGTTGTGATTTTGTGAAAGATAAACAGTCTGCTATTCCAAAAGCTACAGCAAAAAGACTCTCTCTCTACTATCGAATTTTTAAGAGATTTCATGCAGAAAAGATTGAACGTGCCAACTCTAAGCAAATTGCAGAGGCTATCGGTATTGATTCAGCGACCGTACGTCGTGATTTTTCCTATTTTGGTGAACTAGGTCGTCGTGGTTTTGGCTATGATGTCAAAAAACTGATGACGTTTTTTGCCGATTTGCTTAATGATAACTCCATCACCAATGTCATGCTGGTTGGTATTGGAAATATGGGCCATGCCCTTCTCCACTACCGCTTTCATGAGCGTAACAAGATGAAGATTATCATGGCCTTTGACCTAGATGACCATCCTGAAGTCGGTAGCCAAACTCCTGATGGAATTCCCATTTACGGAATTTCTCAAATCAAGGATAAAATCAAGGATGCTGATGTGAAGACTGCTATCCTGACAGTTCCCAGCGTCAAGTCACAAGAGGTTGCCAATCTCTTGGTAGATGCTGGCGTGAAAGGAATTCTCAGTTTTTCACCAGTCCATCTGCATTTACCAAAAGACGTGGTCGTTCAGTATGTCGATTTGACAAGTGAACTCCAAACTCTCCTCTACTTCATGCGAAAAGAGGATTAGAAAGCGAAAATCATTTTATGAAAAAACCAGTTATAGGGATTACAGGAAACGAAAAAACTCATCCAGATGATGACATCATGATGAGCTACGCAGCAAAAGGCTTTGTTGAAGGCGTTAAAGACGCTGGAGGGATTCCCATCATCCTACCGATTGGTGATCAAGAAATGGCTAGCCACTATATCAATTTGATTGACAAGCTCATCTTGACAGGTGGGCAAAATGTTGATCCAAAATTCTATGGTGAACCAAAAACTATTGATAGCGATGACTACCACCTTCAAAGAGATATCTTCGAACTGGCCCTCATCAAGGAAGCTATTAAACAGAAAAAGCCAGTTTTTTCTGTCTGTCGTGGGACTCAGCTTTTTAACGTTGCCATGGGCGGAACTCTGTACCAAGATATCGAAGACCACTGGCAGGATTGTTCTGCCGAATACACAACTCAACGCTTGGTAACAGAACCTGATACTATTCTTCGAGAAATCTATGGAGAAATCTCCCATATCAACTCCTTCCACCATCAGAGTATTAAGGATTTAGCACCTAACTTAAAGATTGCAGCTCATGATCCTAAAGATGGTATCATTGAGGCTGTCATGAGTACGGATGATGTTGCCTTTCTCGGTGTCCAATGGCATCCAGAGTTTCTATTTGAAAATCGTACAAAAGATAAAAACCTCTTTGACTATGTCGTTAATGAACTTTAGATTAAATCCGTCTTTTCACGATAACTAAAGTAACTGGAGTGAGAGACAATCAAATGGTCCAAGAGAACAATCCCCATCAGGTCGCAGGCTTCTTTGACAAGTTTAGTAACATGATCATCATTTCGACTAGGTGCTACCGCTCCTGAAGGATGATTGTGGACCAAGATAAGTGAAGTCGCCATATGCTTGATTGCATAGTGAAGAATCTCTCGCGGTTCAGCGATACTACGAGTTGCAGAACCGATAAAAATGGTCTGTTGATGGATGATTTGATTTTGAGTATTGAGATAGAGCGCCACCAAGTGCTCTTGTTTTTTATGTCCCAACTCCTGTTGCATCTTCTTGGCTAACTTTTGACTGCTGAGAATACTTTCCATCTCAAGGGTTTCGTGTTTGTGAATACGATGCCCCAGTTCAATCATAGCTTGTAACTCTATGGCCTTAACACGGCCGATACCAGACAGACTCTGCAATTCCTGCAGGGTCATTTTTTTCAAATCCGTTAGCCTTGAAAGGTTGTTCAAAACTTTCTGGGCAATTTCAAAAACGCTAGCCTGACGTGTTCCTGTTCTGAGTAAAATAGCTAGCAACTCTTGGTTACTGAGCGCTTCCACTCCTTCTTGAGCCAGTCTTTCTCTTGGTAATAATGAATCTTCTTGGAATGAAATACTGTACATAAAAATCCTCCTCACTTTATTATTCGTGAGAAGGATGAAAAATTAGATTTTTTTCTCAATTGGGGCTACACTAGCTAAAAGTTTTTTCAAACCTACTTCTGGGAAATTGATTTTCAATTCCTGCGTAGCACCACTACCTGAAACTTCCAGAACAGTTCCCTCTCCCCATTTCTTGTGGAGGGCAATGTCACCAATGGACCAATTCGTCTCGCTAGAAGCTGATTTTGCTCCAGCTGTAAATTGACCAAATGGAAGACCGCTTGACTGGATAGTTTTTGGTGCTGCACTGCGTTTACGGTCTTGAAGAGCCTGAGCCAAACTCATACCATGACCGAAGGCAAGACCACCACTGCTATATGATGCCTTAAAGCTTGTATTTGCTGGACGAGCCAGACCTTGATACTCAAGTAAGTCCGAGCTGATTTCGTTAATAAAACGAGTGGGACGGTTGTAGTTGGTACGACCAAAAAGCAGGCGCGAGTTGGCATTTGTCAGATAGAGGATTTTCTCTGCACGCGTGATACCTACATAGGCTAGACGGCGCTCTTCTTCCAATTCATCTTGATCTTCAGCTGCACGACTAAGTGGGAAGACATTTTCTTCCATCCCAATCAAAAAGACAACTGGAAACTCGAGACCTTTGGCAGCATGCAGGGTCATCAGGGTCACTTCTGATGTCTCCTGACTACCTGAATCTGTATCCGCAATCAAGGCTAAATCATTTAAGAAACGACTCAGCTTGTCCAGACCAGTTTCCTCTTCTGACCCATCAGAGGTGTCATCAAAGTTTTTCGTCACAGAAAGAAACTCTTCGATATTTTCAACTCGAGCCTTGCTTTCTAAGGTTGCTTGAGCATTAAGGATATCAACGTACCCTGTTTTTTCTAGAACTGCCTCAACCAACTCAGTAATGCTTAACTGGTCCAGTTGATCCCGCAAATCCAAAATCATATTTGCAAAATCCCAAATTGACTGGGCTGCTTTACCCTTGATACCAGACAACATAATATTGGCTGAAGCATCTAGCATAGACATGTCTTGCATATTGGCAAAGTCACGGATTTTCTCAACTGTACCTGGACCAATTCCACGTTTCGGTTCGTTGATAATACGCTCAAAACTAATATTATCACTCAAATTAGCAATGAGGTTGAGGTAAGCGATAATATCTCGGATTTCCTTACGGCTGTAGAACTTGGTTCCTCCGACCATGGTATAAGGAATATTGGACTTGAGCAGGGCTTCCTCAATAGTACGGGACTGCGCATTAGTCCGATAGAGAACTGCAAAATCCTTGTGAAGGAAGTTTTGACTCCGACCAAGTTCATCGATGGTTTTGGCTACAAATACAGCCTCATCTAGTTCATCATTGGCACGATAGTAAACGATTTGCTCCCCATCAGCATTTTGAGTCCAGAGATTCTTAGGACGACGGTTTTTATTGTTTTTAATGACCTCGTTGGCCGCTTGGAGAATGGTTTTGGTGGAACGATAATTCTCCTCCAACAAAACTACCTTGGCTTGAGGATAATCCTTTTCAAAATCCAAGATGTTCTGCATATCAGCACCACGCCAGCCGTAGATAGACTGATCCGCATCCCCAACCACACAGATATTTTTAAAGCGAGACGCTAAGAGTTTGACTAGTTGGTACTGGGCATGGTTGGTATCTTGGTACTCATCAACGTGGATGTATTGGAATTTCTGTTGATAGTAAGTCAAAACATCAGGATTTTGATCAAAGAGACGCAGGGTCAGCATAATCAAATCATCAAAGTCAACCGACTCCGACTGACGAAGCTCTTTTTGATAAGCAGTGTAACACTGGGACACGATTTGCGTATACATATCGCCAGCTTGAGCAGTATAGGCAACATCATCAATCAAATCATTCTTAGCATTGGAAATGGTCCCCAAAATAGTTCGTTCATTCCATTTTTTAGGATCCAAGTTCAACTGCTTGAGAATGCGTTTCATGAGAGTTCGCTGCTCCCCTGGATCTACAATAGTAAAATTGCGGTTGTAGCCAATATGATCCGCATCGCGACGCAAAATACGCACACACATGGAGTGGAAGGTCGCAATCAGACAGTCCTGAGTGGCTGGATTAAGGTTATAAGCACGCTCTTTCATCTCACGCGCAGCCTTATTAGTAAAGGTAATGGCCAAGATATTCCACGGATTGATCAGCTTTTCATCAATCAGATAAGCAATACGGTGGGTCAAAACTCGGGTCTTTCCAGAGCCAGCCCCCGCCATAATCAACAAGGGACCTTCTGTCGTTTGCACCGCCTCAGCCTGACGGTCATTCATTCCATTCAATAATGCGTTCATCTTCTCTTCCTTACTCTTGAAGTCAATATTTCTATTATATCAGAATTCAGGGAAAATAGAAACTTTACGGGGAGTAGCAAAATATAGTGGATTGAAACTAGAATACTACACTGTAGGTTTCTAAAACACTCAACTCTTTCATTCAATTTTTTCATAAACTAGCTCAATACTTCAATATGAAAAAGGTAAATTTAAGATTGGCAATACGAACGTTAAACAGAATTTCATTGCTCTTTTTAGAATCAAAACGACAATATTGTGGAACCTCTACAGAAACAATAGATTGCGACACTAAAATATTCTCCCCTAGTTTTGCTTTACTAATAGTATATAGGAGGAGAGCCCTGAATCCTAGATCCTCTGTTATAATGTCGTTACAAACAAAGTTGAAGAAAATCTTAAAATCAGAAAAACGCATTATACCAGGCATTAAAAGCTTGATACAATACGTTTTATTATAAAAAGATCTACTGGATTTTTTATCAAAATAAACTTCCAGTAGTCTTTTCACTTTTTATTAATAAGTTCCTTCTTCACCTTGACTAGTCAAGATAACAGGACCATCTTTCGTAATGACAAATTGGTGTTCATATTGACAAGATAGTCCACCGTCAATGGTCTTATGCGCCCAGCCGGTCTTCATATCTGTATCAATTTCCCAGTCACCTGTATTGATCATTGGTTCAATAGTCAAGACCATTCCTTCACGAAGACGGAGTCCTCGACCTGCAATACCATAGTTAGGAACCATTGGTTCTTCGTGCATAGTTGGGCCAACACCATGACCAACCAAATCACGCACTACACCGTAACCACGACTTTCAGCATATTCTTGAATAGCCGCTCCAATATCACCGATACGGTTTCCAACAACAGCTTGCTCAATCCCCTTGTACATAGCTTCTTTGGTTACATCCATCAAATTTTTGACTTCTTCGGACGGTGTACCTACAGCATAAGCCCAACAAGAGTCTGCCAGACCACCAGAATAGCTCTGAGTGTATTTTTTCATTTGCTCAACATTGTTGAAGTTTAATTTTGAGACATTCAAATCAGATTTAGCAATTGGGCCTCCCAAAACCATATCAACTTTGAGCAAATCACCATCTTTCAAGATATAGTGACGAGGGAAAGCGTGAGCTACTTCATCGTTAAGAGAGCAACAGGTAGCATAAGGATAGTCCATCATTGCACCGTCAACCCCAATCTGAAGCGGAAGGAAATTTTCTTCCTTACAACGACGGCGGACATACTCTTCAACTTCCCACATATCTACGCCAGGCTTAATCAAATCACGTAAGCCGATATGAATACTTGCTAGAAAATCACCGGCCTTATCCATAGCTTCGATTTCACGAGCTGATTTTAATGTTATCATTTTTTCTCCTAGTTTCTAATTAATTTTAACGGTTACATTTGCTTTTGAAACAATCTGGTGACCATGATAAATATCGTAGTCAATAATAGCTGATCGTCTCGTATGATGAATAATCCGTGCTTGAATGCGCAGTATATCATCTATCTGAACAGCCTGCAAAAAGTAGATCAGCATTTGCTCGATAATGAGATTGCGGCCACTATTCACAACCAAATCTTGGGTCATGTGAGTCAGTATCTCCGCCAATACACCGTTAGCTAAAACACCGTTTTTCTCAAGCATAAAGGGTTCCACTGTAATCACTACTTCATCATGGTGATAAGAAAGTTTTTGTCCAATCTGCTCAGAAAAAGTCGGTAGAGCCGAAACTTGGGAACGGCTCATCTTCTCCATGACATCTCGTCGTGTCACAACTCCAAGCAAGGTTTGATTATTCCGAACAACTGGTACCATTTCAAAGTCTTCAGCAATCATCCGTTGACTAACATTGGCAATATTTGTCGATAATCCAACTAAAAATAGACTACGCGACATAACCTTGTCAATTGTGGTACTTGGTGACTTATCGCCCGCATCTCTCATAGTTACAACTCCAACGACAACCTGATGTTGGTTAATAACTGGAAAACGACTGCTTCGATTCTTACGAACTAAGTCCAAATAATCTTTAACAGTGTCTGTCTCTCTCAGAAAACCATACTCATGACTTGGATGATAAAGCTTCTCAACAGTTAAAATATCCGTTTTGATTTGGACATTTGACAAGGCTTTATTGATCATGGTCGCGACAGTGAAAGTATCATGCTTGCTTCTCAGAACAGGAATCCCTTTTTGATTGGCCAGTTTAAGTACATCATCATGAACCTGAAATCCCCCTGTAACCAGAACGGCATTTTCATTTTCCAAGGCTAGCAACTGAATACGGGTTCGGTCTCCGACAATCAAGAGCCCCCCATCGTGAAGGTAGGACAGGATATTTTGTTCAGTCATGGCACCAATTGAAAACTTACTAAATTCTCTATCTAAACCTTCTTGCCCAGCCAGAACCTCAGAAGAAGTCACTTCTGCAATTTCAGCAAAAGTTAATCTTTCAATCGCAACTTTCTGGGATTTGACGCGGATTGTTCCACTTCTAGGACGGGTCTCCACAATTCCACGGTTTTCAGCTTCTTTAATGGCCCGATAGGCAGTTCCATCACTGACTCCCAGATGATTTGAAATACTACGAACACTGACCCTTTTACCTACTGGTAATTCTTCCAAATAGCTTAGAATTTCCTGATGCTTACTCATTGAATTCTCCTTTTACATACCGAAATTCAAGATAATCCCGCATTTTTCTTGTGTAACGATCACTTCCCTTAAACTGACGAAACAAACTAAATCCAGATTTAAGAGCAACCTTTTGACTAGCTTCATTTTCAAGGTGGGTAATGATGGATAATTGTTTTAAGTCAAATTCCTCAAAAGAAAGCTGACAAATTTTTCTAACAACCTCTGTCATAAATCCTTGAGACCAAGCATCTTTTCTCAAAAAATAGCCAAGCTCAGCTTCTTTTTTGATTTCATCTAACTTCTCAAATTTAATAGAACCAATCATTTGTTGATTTTTCTGGTCACAAATTGCCCATACTCCCAAAGGGGACTTCATAAAGTAATTGGCCAACGCATATTGACTCTCTTCCAGACTTGCCTGAGTTGGGAAAATAAATTGTAAATTTTCAGGATTTGAGGCTATCTCATGGAAGTCTTGACTATCACTAAAAAAGAAAGGACGCAAATACAAGCGATCCGTTTCAAAAAAAGAAAACATTGCTAATTTGGTCCAAATATTCATAAACACCTCTACGGTTTAATCCTCAACAAGTGTAATATCCGCTCCTAGATTACGTAATTTTTCGATAATATCAGAATAACCACGTAAGATAAACTCGATATTGGTAATTTCAGTTTGTCCCTCGGCCATCAAACCAGCAATAACCAAAGCTGCACCAGCTCTTAAGTCGGTCGCTTTAACACTGGCTCCACGCAAATTACGTCCACCCGTGTACAAAATATGACCATTTGTTGTCGAAATATCCGCATCCATCTTTGCTAGTTCAAAAACATGATTTACACGTTTTTCGTAAATCGTATCGACAATTGTACCACGACCATTCGCTCTTAGTAAAAGAGGGGTAAGCGGTTGTTGCAAATCAGTTGCAAAGCCTGGGTAAGGAGCTGTCTTAATATTGATTGCTTTCAAATTAGACTGCTCTTCGACAAAAATGCTGTCTTCAGATACAGTCATTCTCACTCCCATTTCTTCCAGCTTAGCAATAAATCCTTCTAGGTGTTCGTAAAGAACATTATTGATACGAATTCCTTTACCAACTGCAGCAGCTAAAGAAATATATGTTCCAGCTTCAATACGATCTGGAATCACCTGATGACGGGTTCCATGTAATCTTTCAACACCATCAATAATGATGATATTAGTTCCTGCCCCACGGATATGGGCACCCATATTATTCAAGAGAGTAGCTACATCAATAATCTCAGGTTCACGGGCTGCATTTTCAATAATAGTACGACCATTCGCTTTAACCGCAGCAATCATCGTATTGATCGTTGCCCCTACACTAACCGTATCCATGTAAATACTTGCACCATGAAGTCCTGTATCTTTAGCAGATAACTTCATGTTATCTCCCTCGTAGCTAACAGTGGCACCCATAGCTTCAAACGCCTTAAGGTGTAAGTCAATCGGACGAGGACCAAGATCACATCCTCCCGGTAGGCCAACTGTCGCTTCACCAAAACGGCCTAAGAGGCTCCCATAAAAATAGTAAGATGCACGAAGACTGTTAATTTTCCCATAAGGCATTGGAATATTTTGAACACCTCTTGGATCAATCTCCAAGACATCGTCATAACGTTTAACAGTAGCTCCCATCAATTCCATGATTTCGACAAGACTTGCTACATCCGAAATATCTGGAACGCAATCTAAAGTCACCACATCATCAGCCAAGATAATAGCCGGAATTAAGGCTACAACACTATTTTTAGCACCACTAATAGTGATTTCACCTTGTAGTGGTAATCCACCATTGATAACAATTTTTCTCATTCTAAGTTTTCAATACTCTTTCAAGATTTCTAATAAGGTCTTTAAAATAAATTATATCATAAATGCAACCTTTTTTCCATCCTTTTCAATTTTATTGGATAAATCAGAGTTGATGATTTAGTCACTGATACTCAATGAAAATCAAANNGTCACATATATACGGCAAGGCGATATTGACGTGATTTGAAGAGATTTTCGAAGAGTATAATCTTTCTCGAATCGCTATTGCCCCTTTTTTGCCCCCTGAAATCGAGTAGGAGCTAAGACTAACCCCCTTATCTAAGTATCGGAATACGGCTGTTCAACTAAACTTTAGAAAGAACTTCTCCCCCTTCTCTCAGTTCACAGAAGCGTTTTATACATAGCGTCCTATATTTCATGAACAAGACGTTTTCAGGCTAGCATCCTATCAGACAATCTATTTTAAAGATAACCGTGACTCAGGATCACCTCTATCTGTCGTTTTCTCTTTATAGTGATAGACCTCACGGGATAAGTCATACATCTTTCCTCGTGTATACAAGATATGAGGACGTTAAAAGGTTACAGTGAAAATAGAAAATCTTAGTCCGAATTCAATTACTCTCGTGCTTTATGTATATAGGTTACGACTACCTTTTTGGACTTTAGAGTTTTGAGCCCCCTTATCCACTATATACGCCTTACTATCACGTTCCTGTTCGTAGAGCCACGATTTCGCTATCCCTTCCCCTGACGATTCTTATTTCCAGCATCAGACTTAAAACGATCTATCCCCAGACCGTTTTAATCCGCTACCTCACGATAGTCAGGCTTGGGAATCGCTATTTGACTCGCCGAGAATTTTGACATCAGATATACTATAACAAAGTGAAATAAGAATCAAACAATTTAATTTTGAAATTCAAATCAATTGATAACAATATTTTAGAAGATATGCTGTGCTATTCCAGATTCAGTTTGCTATACATCCCGTCGTACCACAAAATCCCGTATCTGATGAGGCACGGGATTTTTTAGCTTCTTTACTGAGATGGATTGTCTTTTTTAGTTCGTGCCAATCTCAGAGCACGATTTGGATTGAGACGATTAAACAGTTCTTCCAATTTCTTTTCATTCCAAACGTCTGCAGCGGAAACAAAATTACCATCCGCATCTCGGAAAGATATCGGTTTATCTCCCATATCAGTCTCCTAGTCTACAAATTCAAACTCAAATTTACCAATGCGGACCAAATCCCCATCCTTAGCACCACGCGCACGAAGGGCTTCATCAACCCCCATACCACGAAGTTGGCGGGCAAATTTCATGACAGATTCATCACGATCAAAGTTGGTCATATTAAAGAGTTTCATGAGTTTTTCACCAGAAAGCACCCATGTTGCATCGTCATCACGACTAATTTCAAAGGCTTTTTCTTCCTCGTCAAATCCATAGTAAGCTTCTTCTTCCATATCTGACTCGTCGTAGAGCAAGAATTCTGGTGTCTTGTCTAACAATTCAGCTGTCGCATCCAAGAGCGTTGCCAAACCTTGCTTGGTCAATCCAGAAATCGGGAAGATAGCTGGTAACTCTTCAAATTCATCGTAGTTTTCAGCCAATTTCTTCTTGAATTCTTCAAGATTTTCCTGACTCTCAGGCATATCCATCTTATTGGCTACGATAATCTGTGGACGCTCCATGAGACGAAGATTGTATGACTCCAGCTCTTTATTGATAGCTAGGTAGTCCTCATAAGGATCACGGCCTTCGCTAGCTGACATATCAATGATATGGAGGATGACACGTGTACGCTCAATGTGGCGGAGGAACTGGGTTCCCAAACCAACACCTTGACTAGCCCCTTCAATCAAACCTGGTAAATCGGCTACTGCAAAAGATTCACCCGATTGGGTGCGAACCATACCTAAATTTGGTACAATTGTCGTAAAGTGGTAGGCTCCAATTTTAGGTTTAGCTGAGGTAATAACACTTAAAAGTGTTGATTTCCCAACAGATGGGAATCCTACTAAACCGACATCTGCCAAGATTTTTAGTTCCAATTGTAACTCACGTTCCTGACCTGGTTCTCCGTTTTCAGAGATTTCAGGTGCAGGATTTTTGGGTGTCGCAAAGCGGATGTTTCCACGTCCACCACGACCACCGTGGGCTACAATAAATTCTTGACCATGTTCAATCAAATCTTTCAAAACCTTGCCAGTCTCTGCATCACGAACAGTCGTACCTTGTGGAACACGAACTCTGAGATCCTCTGCACCACGACCATGCATCCCTTTGGTCATTCCTTTCTCACCAGAATCAGCCTTGAAATGGCGATTATAGCGGAAATCCATGAGGGTACGTAGACCTTCATCTACAACGAAGACGACATTGCCTCCACGACCACCATCACCACCCCAAGGACCACCATTAGGGACATATTTTTCACGGCGAAAGGCAACCATACCATCGCCACCATTACCAGCCTTGACCTTAATCTTGGCTGTATCTAAAAACATACTCATTATTTCTTCTCACTTTAAAAAAGGGCTGGGAAATCCCAGTCACTAAATTTTCTTGAATCTATTTTATAGATTACTGAGGGCACCAATTGCAGTTGCAAAAATTCCCAATAAACTTGCTACTAGCATGATAATCACGATAAACAAGGTTATTTTCTCAAACATCGTTTTTTTACGATTTCCATTATCTCCAAATGCCATTTTTCTCTCCTTCGTTACATTCTATTTTCTATTATCTTAGCATGAATTGAGCTAGTTTTCAATAGTCACTTGCTACTGGTGCGATAATCCATAAAATGATATAAGCTACAATTCCCGCTCCGTAACAGCAAGCAAGAACACCCCATATTACACGAACAATAGTCGGATCCATATCAAAATAATGGGCTACCCCAGCACAAACACCAGCAATTTTTTGATCACTACCACCTCTCATCAATTGTTTTTTCATAGCTATTCCTCTTTCTATTCTTCATGGTCTTTCCAATAATCTCTGATGCTGATTAACTGTGTTTTTGAAGCCTTCAGCATGCGTCTAGAGCCTTTTACCGGTACAGCGACTACCTTTTGCGGAAGATACAAAACTGTTTTAAAAATACGCTGACTGACCGTATCATCTTTTGCTAAATCTTTCTGGAAATTATTTGAAATAATAGCATCAAGATAAAACTCATGCACCCGTTTCCCAAAGTTCTCAGCCGAAATCTCGTACAATTTTTCTGATAAGGTATGCTCATTCATGTCTGGTGTTGCAATCAGGGCTTCTAAAATGGCTCCAGCCAAATCATACTCGCCGTAATACAAGGTACCAAACATTTTATCACTAATAAGATTGTCCAGATACGGATTTCCGTGAGCAATAACAGGCGTTCCACTAGCTAAGCTTTCCAAGTAGGTCAAACCCTGCGTTTCACTTGTCGATGCCGAGATGAAGAAATCTGCCGCCTTATAATAAAGAGCCGTCTCACTAGGAGCAATCATCCCTGTAAAGACAACAGAGTCTTGAATCTCTAGTTTCTGAGCTTGCTCTTTGAGATCATCCAGATAAGGACCATCCCCAGCTACCACCAGTTTAACCTTGTCTTCTTCTTTCAGAACTTCTGCAAAGGCTGCTAAAACTGCTTGAATATTTTTTTCATAGGAAATTCTGGAAAGACTAAGCAACATCTGTTCATCATCTTGAATCCCTAATTTACTACGCAGTTCTTTCAAATTTTCCTGCTTGATTTCCGGACGCTCAAACTTGGCTAATTCAATCCCAGTTGGAATGACGCGTTTTTCAACCTTGACCTTATAGTCAGATAGCAAATCACGGACAATCTCACTCGGGCAAATAACCCCATCCACATCGTGCAGGAAACCTCTGACCAGATACTTGACCATACTAGGACGAATCAACATCCCCTTGGCAATATAATGCACATAGTCTTCGTACTGGGTGTGATAGGTATGGATGACTGGAATTTTCAATTCACGCGCAATCCAAATCCCCAACAAGCCAAGAGAAAATTCTGTCTGAGTGTGGATAATATCTAGCTGATATTGTTTAGCAATTTCAAGTGCCTTACTGAATCCTCGATAGGCAAAGCGGCGATCCTTAAAAGCAAAGAAGGGAACACTTGGAATGCGGATAATTTGCCAATCTTCATAGCGATTGACATCCTTATCTGTCGTCGTAAAGATAAAAACAGCATGTCCCTGTTTTTCAAGTTCTGTTTTCAAGGTTCGAATACTGGTCGCAACACCTGAAACCTGAGGAAAATAGGTATCTGTAAATAAACCAATTCGCATAGATTACCTCACTTTTTATTTTCTCCCTAAAGCGGCTTGTTTATCATAAAAATCCAACCAGATTTGTAACAGATGCTCTTCAGAATACTCTCTGGAAATATTCTTAGCCTTTTCTTTGAGATTTTTTAAGGCGGCAGGATTTGCTTGATATTCCAAAATAGCTTCTTTCATCTCTTCTCTATCTGCTGTCGCCCGATAATTTCCCTCCAAAATCACCTTATAAAGATCCAAATCACGTAGCATAATAGGAGCTTCACAACTAGCAGCCTCTAAAATCGTCATCGGAAAGAGTTCATTGTAACTAGGCAACAAGAAAAGATCCGCCAAGGCATACAATTCACGCATTCGCTCTGGCGACACAATGCCTGGAAAAATCAAATTTTTAGGGGGATTCTCCATGATTTTCTTGTAGCGCTCATAACCATCTGTCATGCCACCAAAAGAGAAACCACCTGCCCAGATAAAGGTAATTTGCGGCAATTCCTCAGCCAGACGGATAAAGTCATCAATCCCTTTGCGTTTCTGAACTTGACCAGCACCTACTACGATAAACTGATTGTCACTAAGACCTAGCTCTGTTCGCAGTCTCACTACCTCTTCTGGTGGAAGGGGATGCCATTTTTCCTTGTTGACAAAGTTAGGGATATAGGTCACTTTCTCACGTGGAATACCAGCTGCCACCAAATCCTCGATAAACATCGGATTGACCACAACCAAGTGCTCCATCCGGTTGTAAAAAGAAAATACATAGCGTTTCACAATCCCCTTTAAGAAAAATGGAATTTTCAAACTCCCCTCAAGTGTATCAGGCAAGAAATGCACATAGCCAATTTTCCTTCCTGAGCGTTTCTTTTGAAATGTTGATAAATAATAGGGAAAATCAATGGTATGAAAGTGAGTCACATCTGCCTCGATTGGAAGATTTTCTGTAACAATCAATTGTTCCTTGGCATCACGATGAAGAAGACGAACTAATTCACGGTAGGCACCTGAAACTCCTTGTCCTGCTACTTTCTCACTTGAACTCAACATATTGATGCGTAATTTCTTTTTTTCCATAACTACTATTATATCATTTTCTTTGAATAAAATCAGCAAAAGAAAGGAGAGACTAGAGGAAAAGAAGGAGAAATTTCCTCACTTTTCCAACGGTCTCTCACATGCTTTTATATGTTTACTTAATGCCTAGGGCAATGCGGGCATAGCGACTCATTTTTTCAACTGTCCAGGCTGGATACCAGACTAATTTAACCTCAGTATCCGTTACTTCTGGAACCTCTGTCATGGCATCATAAATCTGATCCGTCAAAAGGTCTGCTAGGGGACAACCCATGGTTGTCAAAGTCATATCAATCTCTGCTTGCCCTGTGTCGCCGTCAAAACGAATCTCATAAATCAAACCAAGATTGACAATATCGATTCCCAACTCAGGGTCGATGACTTCTTCTAAGGCTGATAAAATTCGTGTTTTGATGTTTTCAATTTGCTCTTCTGTATAAGCCATATTTTCCTCACTCTTAGTCTTCAATAAAATCACGAAGCGGTTTGCTGCGACTTGGTTGGCGTAGTTTTCTCAAAGCCTTTGCTTCAATCTGACGGATACGCTCGCGAGTCACGTTAAAGACTTTACCCACATCTTCAAGGGTACGCATTTTTCCATCATCTAGCCCGAAACGGAGACGTAGAACATTTTCTTCACGGTCTGTAAGAGTATCCAAGACCTCATCCAACTGCTCACGCAAGACGATACGAGTTGTGTAGTCCACTGGATTTTCAATCACTTCATCTTCGATAAAGTCCCCAAGGTGGCTATCATCCTCTTCACCGATTGGAGTTTCAAGAGATACTGGTTCTTGGGCAATCTTCAAGATTTCACGAACCTTATCAGGTGTCATATCCATACGTTCAGCAATCTGTTCTGGTGTTGGATCTTGACCTAATTCTTGAAGGAGATTACGCTGTTCACGAACCAGTTTGTTAATCGTTTCAACCATGTGGACTGGGATACGGATGGTACGAGCTTGATCCGCAATAGCACGAGTGATAGCCTGACGGATCCACCAAGTTGCGTAAGTTGAGAACTTGAATCCTTTAGAATAATCAAACTTGTCAACCGCCTTCATCAAGCCCATGTTCCCTTCTTGAATCAAGTCAAGGAACTGCATACCACGGCCGACATAGCGTTTGGCAATAGAAACAACCAAACGAAGGTTGGCTTCCGCAAGACGTTGTTTGGCTTCAATATCACCAGCTTCAACAGCCAGTGCCAATTCTTTTTCCTCTTCATTGGTCAAGAGAGGTACGACTCCAATTTCTTTCAAGTACATACGGACAGGGTCATTGACCTTAGCCGAAGTTGACCCAATCAAATCCTCATCGCTGAGTTCTGGTTCTTCTTCATTACTAAGAACACGCGCACTTGGATTTCCTTCGTTATCTGTGATCGAAATTCCTGCATCCTGAATTCGTTGCAAGAGATCTTCAATCCCATCAGCGTCCAAGGTAAAAGGAATGACAAGACTAGCATTGATTTCATCATCTGTTGCTGTCCCTTTTTGCTTATGATTACGGATAAATTCTGCTACTTGTACGTCAAATGTTGTTACTTCTTTTTGTTTTGTTGCCATTATTACTCCATTCTTCTCTTTTGGGAAATTAAACGTTCCAATTCTTCTAGGGCTGTATCTGTATCTCCTACATGGCTAGCTTCCTGCACCTTCTTTTTGATTCTCATATTGTCCTGATTCAAGAGAGCCTTGTTTCGAGTCATTTCTACTTCACTTAGTTCCTGCGGTGACATCTCAGCAGGTAAATCCTGAGCTAAAACTTGGTACCAAGCTCTTTCAACTTCCTCTGTCTGTTCTGCTAAAACTTCTGGAGGAAGATTGCCATACTGACCAAGCAAGTCATATAAGACCTGAAATTCAGGTGTATCAAATGCAAAGTCTTCTCGCAAGCGGTAATCGTTCAAAACAAGAGGAGATTCCATCATTCGATAAAGTAGATGGGCTTCTGCCCTCATAATAGCCGATAACTGCTTGGTGACAGGCATAGTGATTGGCATCGGTCTGGAAATTCCTTCCATGCGATTCTGCCTTTGTGCCTGACGACTCTCATTAACAATCTGCTCAATCTGAGCATAATCAAAGGACGCCAGACTGTCAGCTAAAATATGAATATAGCTGTTTTGAGCAGTGATAGACTTTTCTTGAACAATCAAAGGAGCTATTTTTTCAATAAACTCAATCTGAGCCTGTAGATTTTCACTATTTTCAGGCTTGTACTGGTGAATGTAAAACTCAATCGGACTAATACGAGTTTTCGTTAATAGATAGGCCAAGTCTTCTGGTCCATTTTTTTGTAGATATTCATCAGGATCCAAGTTATCAGGCATGCTGACGATTTGCACAGGCATACCACCAATTTCATCCAATGCTTTCAAAGTCGCGGCTTGCCCAGCCTTATCGCCATCGTAAACAAGGACTAACTTCTTGGTTAACCTTTTCAGATGCTCAACATGCTCTCGACTCAAGGCCGTTCCCATGGACGCCACAGCATTTTCGATTCCAGCCCGATAGGCTGCAATGACATCCATGAATCCTTCCATGAGGTAAATCTCACTGGCTTTACCAGAAGATTTTTTTGCCCTATCCATATGATATAATTCGTAACTTTTGTTAAAAATTGCAGTCGATCGGCTATTTTTATACTTAGAAGTTTGTGAATCCGTTTTCTGCCAGATACGACCTGAGTAGGCAATAACCTTTCCCTGATCATTGGTCAGGGGAAACATAATGCGATTGTGAAAGGTGTCTACAAATTGATTGGCATCTGAGAGGTAAAATAGTCCCGAATCCAAGAAATCCTCTTCACGATACTGACCAGCCAAACGTTGATAGAGATAGTTTCGTTCTGGAGGTGCTAAACCAATCCGAAAATGCTTGAGCACTTCATCTGTCAAACCACGCTGATAAAGGTAGTTTCTGGCCTCCTCCCCCATGGTCGTTGTCATGAGAATAGCATGATAAAATTTGGCAGCATCTTCGTGCATATCATAAAGAGCTTGGTGGGGTGAAGCTGGCTTCTGTTCACTATAAAGCGGTTTTTCCACCTCTATACCGACACGCTGACCTAAGATTTGGACAGCCTCCATAAAGGGAACCCCTTGGTACTCCTCAATGAATTTAAAGACATCACCTGAGCGACCACAACCAAAACAGTGGTAAAACTGCTTGTCCTCTACAACGTTGAAAGAAGGTGTTTTTTCACCATGAAAAGGACAGAGCCCTAGATAGTTCCGTCCTGCCTTTTGTAAAGAAATCACATCTCCTATGACTTCCACAATGTTGGCATTGTTTTTGATTTCTTCAATGACTTGTTTGTCAACCATACACAATACCTCCATGTTATCATAGTTTACTTTATATAGTATACTTTATTTCAGAAAAAAAGTAAACCATTTCACTCATTTTCCCTACTTTATTCAAAGAGTTGATAATAATCAGAGATTTTCATTTTTGCTTTATCTTCTTGTTTCAAATCTTGGATAATTCGTCCTTCTTTCATGACAATTAAACGATTGCCATATTTGAGAGCATCTTCCATATGGTGGGTAATCATAAGCGCTGTCAGCTGGTCTTTCTTGACAAATTCATCCGTCAATTCCATGAGGGAAACACTGGTCTTTGGATCAAGAGCTGCAGTATGCTCGTCTAGCAAGAGTAATTCAGGTCGCTTCAAGGTTGCCATCAAGAGACTCAAGGCCTGTCTTTGTCCACCTGATAAGAACTCAATCGGTGTATTCAAGTGTTTCTCAAGACCGTTTCCCACTTTTTCAATAGTTGTCTGAAATTCATCCTTGTAGCTAGCCAGACGTCTCGGAAATAGTCCACGCTTTTCACCACGAAACTTGGCAATCAAGAGATTCTCTGCCACTGTCATACGAGGAGCTGTCCCCATCTTTGGATCTTGGAAGACACGAGACAGATACTTAGCGCGCTTTTCTGGTGAAAACTTGGTAACATCCTCACCTAAAATACGGATAGTTCCACTGGTTAGTGATAAGGTTCCTGCAATAGTGTTAAAGAGGGTTGATTTACCAGCACCATTTCCACCCAAAATCGTGATAAAATCCTGTTCAAAAATTTCTAAGGAAACATCATTTAAAATAATCTTTTCTTCATCAAAGCCATTTTTAACGACTTTGGTTGCATTTTTTAATTCTACAATGGCTGTCATTTGCTTAACTTGGCTCCTTTCAAGATTGTTTGCTTAAATGTTGGAATCATGAGGCAGACTGCTAAAATCACTGCACTATATAGACGAAGGTAACTTGTATTAAAGCCAAATGCGATAACTGCCCACACTAAGAATTGATAAGAAATAGAACCTACAACGATGGTAACCAAACGTTCTGCCAAGCTCAAACTCTTAAAAATAACTTCCCCAATAATCAAACTTGCAAGCCCCACAACGATAACCCCGATTCCTCGAGACACATCAGCATAACCTTCTTGCTGTGCAATGAGAGCGCCTGCAAGAGCAATCACACCATTTGATAAGACCAAGCCCATAAGCTCCATGCGCCCAGTATGAATCCCGAAACTTCTAGCCATATCAGGATTGTCACCTGTAGCAATATAGGCTTGT
The DNA here is from genome assembly GCF_013277385.1 of Streptococcus sp. 544. Lineage (NCBI taxonomy): Bacteria > Bacillati > Bacillota > Bacilli > Lactobacillales > Streptococcaceae > Streptococcus > Streptococcus sp. 544. The sequence goes on along the minus strand of NZ_VMMU01000006.1, from coordinate 374,873 downwards.
CCGAGTTTGGTGTCTAAGAAAAAGAGCATGAGAGCAATAACAATACTCACAAAGATGAGACCTGTCAAGAGTTGATTCAAATCCGAATCAAAAGGTAGAACATCCTGAATTTGCTTGGTTCCAAGCAGGCCTAAATTGGCACGTCCCATAATCAAGAGCATGATTGAGTGACAGGAAGTCATCACCAAAATCCCTGATAGCAAGGTTGGAATCTTCCCTTTTGTATAAAGAAGTCCTGCTACCATTCCAGCCAAACACCCTGCTCCTACAGCAAGCAGTGTCGCTAAAAAAGGGTTCACGCCTTTAGTTATCAAAGTGACAGCAACAGCTCCCCCAAGAGGAAAGGAACCTTCTGTCGTCATATCTGGAAAGTTCAAAATCCTAAATGTCATAAAGATCCCCAGACCTAAAATAGCCCAGACAAATCCTTGAGAAATAATGGAAACAATCATATTTTATTTAATCCTTTCTATATTCATCTTTTTAAAAAATGGGAAGAGTCTCCTCCTCCCTACCTTATTTATTCGATGACTTGCCCTGCTTCTTTTAGAACAGAATCAGGAATCGTAATACCTAGTTCTTGTGCTATTTTTTTATTGATGACTGACTTACCAGTTGAAAAGACATTGACTGGGGTATCAGCTGGTTTTGCACCTTTCAGAACTTGGGCAATCATTTTTCCAGTTGCCACACCAAGGTCATGTTGATCAACTACAACTGATGCCAAACCACCTACTTCTACCATAGCTGTCGCACTTGGATAAATCGGTTTCTTAGAACTTTGATTGCTAGAGACAACCGTTGGAAATCCTGATGCAATGGTGTTATCAATTGGAACCCAAATAGCATCTACCTTGCTAGTCATAACAGTGACAGTTGAGGCAATTTCATTTGTTGAAGGAACTGCAAATGTTTCCACTGTCAGACCTGCTTTTTCAGCATAAGCCTTAAATTCTTCGACCTGTGTTTTTGAATTGTCTTCGCTACTTGAGTAAAGAGCTCCGATTGTTTTCACATTCGGTGTCAGAGCTTTGATGAGTTCAACTTGTTGTTGAGCTGGATTGTGGTCAGATACCCCTGTAACGTTGCCACCTGGTCTTTTCAAATCTTTAACCAAGTTAGCACCAATTGGGTCTGTAATAGCGGCCATGATAACAGGTAGGTCTTTTGTGGCACTAGCCAAACCTTGGGCTGCTGGTGTTGCGATACCAACCACAAGGTCATTCCCATTTGCAACCAATTGTTTACTCATTGTCGCAACCTTACTTTGGTCACCTTCTGAGTTCATAAAATCGATTTTAACTTGATCATCTTTATATCCTTCTTCTGCAAGTCCATCTTGGATCCCTTTATAAATCAAGTCAAGGGATGGATGGCTCACAAATTGAAGCACACCAATCTTGGCTATTTTCTTCTCATCCTTATTATTCTGAGCTTCTGATTTATTCATTGAAGAATAAATTAAGCTTCCTGCTACTAAGACTGCTAATGCAGCGATAATTCCAATTAAACGTTTATTTTTCATTCTATTTCCCCTTTTATTCCTTTAAAATACTTCACTTATCTAATACTCTTCGAAAATCTCTTCAAACCACGTCAGCGTCGCCTTACCGTAGATATATGATACTGACTCTGTCAGTTCTATCCACAACCTCAAAACAGTGTTTTGAGCAGCTTGCGGCTAGCTTCCTAGTTTGCTTTTTGATTTTCATTGAGTATAAACAAGCGACGCCATCGTTTTCTTTCCATACTAACCTCCATCAAAAAAGTCCTCACACAAAAAACTTGTGTGAGGACGTCGATGCGCGGTACCACCTCAATTATAGGGAATTTCCCTATCGCTCTGTCTCGCAATAACGAGATGCACTGTAAGGTGTGCTCACCGAATTTTTATGATTTCAAATTCTAAATAACATTCAGCCCAATTTTCATCATCATCACTTATCTGTTTTCAGCTACCACAGACTCTCTAAAAAGTTTATTATGATTACTTTTCTGAATGTTTAAATTATATCATTTTTCAACTACTTGTCAAGACTCTTTTAGCATTTTTTTGAAAGATTCAAAAACTTCCCCTATAGAAAAGAGGAAGTTTGATAGGTATCAACCTGAATTACGCAATCCTGTCGCAATTCCGTTGATGGTGATATGAATCAATCGTTCTTGATCACTGGACAATTCTCCACGACGTTGGCGTTTAATCAACTCTAACTGAATATAGTTGAGAATATTAAAGTAAGGCATACGGTAATCCAGACTAGCTTTTAGATATGGATTGTCAGCTAAGAGTTCGTCATGTCCTTCAATAGCCAAGATAACGTTCTTAGTAACTTGCCATTCATTTAAAATAGTCTCATAGATGGCCTTAACTTGCTCGTCTTCACAAAGTTTAGCATATTCAAAAGCAATATTCATATTTGATTTTGACAAAACCATATCAACATTTGAAAGAAGCGATTGGAAGAAAGGCCAATTTTGGTACATATCTCGTAAAATAGCAATATTATCTGGATTTTTATCGATAAATTCCTTGAAGCTTGAACCAACCCCGTACCATCCAGGGAACATAACACGACTTTGTGACCATGAGAATACCCAAGGGATGGCACGCAAACCACCGATTTCAGTAATCGTCTTACGAGCGGCTGGACGAGAACCGATATTAAAACTTGAAATAGCCTTGATTGGACTTGACTCAAAGAAATAGTCATAGAAATGCTCATTACCAAAGACCAAATCACGGTAGATATCGTAACTACGGTCCACTACTTGATCCATAATAGCTTCATAACGATTTGAGGTATTGGTATCGCTCTTCTTCTGCGTAATCATACGGTTAATGGCTGCAGATACTAGCATTTCAAGGTTATAGTAAGCGGCGTCTTTGTTACCGTATTTATTGCCAATTACTTCACCCTGCTCCGTCAAGCGGATACGATCCTTGATAGACTTGAGCGGTTGAGATGTGATGGCTTCATAGGTTGGCCCACCACCACGACCGACAGTCCCACCACGGCCATGGAAGAAGGTAACCTTAACGCCAAATTCATCTCCAATAGCAGTCAATTGTTGTTGAGCCTTGTAAAGGGTCCAACATGATGACAAGTAACCGCCATCTTTGTTACTGTCAGAGTAGCCAAGCATGATTTCTTGGTAGTTATTACGTGAAGCAATCCATTTTTTGGCAAGGCTAAGAGAAAGATATTGTCTCATTGTTTCCTCTGAATGATCCAAGTCTTCAATTGTTTCAAAAAGGGGAACAATCTGAACACGCGCCCTTTCCGTATCCACCAGTCCTACTTCTTTTAATAGAATAGCTAATTCTAGCATATCAGAAAGGCTGGTTGCATGTGAAATGATGGTCTGACGGATGACATCATCTCCCAACTTATCTTTCAAAACACGAGCCGTCTTAAAAATAGCTAGTTCTTTTGCTAATAATTCTGATTTCTCTGCGTGAGTCGCAGAAAGAATTCGGGGATCTTCTTCTAACTCTTTCAAGAGAAGGTCACATTTTTCTTCTTCGCTCAACTCGCTATATCGAGAATGAATTCCTGCTGATTTCAAGAGTTCTGCCACACAGGCTTCATAGACGCTAGAGTCTTGTCGCATATCAATTGATGCTAGGTAAAAACCAAATATCTCTACTGCCTGCAATAATTCCACAAAATCACCTGAAATCAAGGACTCGCCCTTATTTTCTAGTAGAGAATCTCGAATGGCAATCAAATCCTTGTAGAAATCATTGGCGGTTTCATAACGAGTCCCAACTTCCTTATCCTCAATCAGATAGGTTTTAGTTGCCTGGATTTTTGATTGAATATCAAACAAGGCACGACGGTAAAGCTCTTTTTCGCGGTAAATCGAATTATCCTTAGACTGACGAGCCATTTCTCTGACTTGCTTACTTACATTGACAATACTAGTTGAAAGAGAAAATTCACGATAAAGTTGGTAAATCTTTTCATCATAATAGTTCATGATGACTTCACACTGAGTGAGTGCAGACTGCTTCAAGGTCTCTGCTGTAACAAAGGGATTCCCATCACGGTCTCCACCAATCCACATTCCCATCGTGATCGGTTTAGCCTGTTTTAAATTCAGCCCATGGGCTTGCGCTAAGCGCTTATACTCCGTCGTCAAGTGAGGTACAGCTTTCAAAAAGGAGCTGTTGTAATATTCCATAGCATTCGTGATTTCGTTAGTCACTTTTAATTTTTTCTCACGAATCATGTCTGTCTGCATGATAATTTCGATATAACGGCGCAAATCATTGTGCCATTTTTCTTTATTGATCAACCCCAACTTAACATCACGGTATTTACGCAAAAGACTATGAATATGATTTGTTAAATCCAACATACTTTTGCGTTGCACTTGTGTTGGATGGGCTGTCAAAACAGGGACAACATTCAAGTGTTCTAGGATCTCAACGGCATTTTCTTTTTCAGCAACCATTTTGATCGTTGTAGATAATTTACCTAAATAGTCCTGATCAATATTATTTTGATGATTGATTTCATAAGCTAAATCCACATCCTCTGAAATATTAATCAAAAGAGGTAAGATTGAAAAATAGCGTGAAATATAGACCATTTCATCATTTGATAAGCTAGTCACTAGACGGTTTAGACCTTGATAATCTTCCTGCGTTGATAATTCTTTCAACTGCATGATTTTTTCAAAGGTCTCTGGGGCAAGCATGTTTTTAGTGATATCTTCCAGCAATTCTGTTAGAATCAATACTTCTTCTTGCACAACACTTTTATTACTATAATTTTCTAATTTTTGAAGAGACATAGACTATCCTTTCTTTATTCTACTTCACAGAAGGTTCATTGGTTGATTTTCCAATTCTCGGTACAACTTAGCGCGTTTTTCACTGGCATCAATATTTAAGACAAAGGCTACTGCCACTGATAAGACTAGAAGACTATTTCCACCCTGGGATAAGAAGGGGAAAGTCACTCCTGTAGATGGAATCAAGCCCGAAATCCCTCCGATATTGACAAATACCTGAACCAACATCATCCCTCCGACACCGAGTGCAACCATAGCATTGAAAGGATTCTCCGCTCGGATACCGACCAAGATAATCCGCAAAATCATGAAAAACAAGAGAGCTAAAATAAGACTGGCACCAACAAAGCCAAATTCTTCAATCACGATAGAAAAGACAAAGTCTGTATGAGCTTCTGGTAAATAACCTCGTTTTTCAATCGAATTCCCAAGACCTAGACCAAACCAACCGCCATTGACCATGGCAAAATAAGAATTAGATAACTGGTGACCCGCATCCGCACGATCGGCAAAAGGATTAAAAAAGGCACTAAAGCGCTTGGCCACATAGCCAAATACTGGAATTTTTGAAAAGGTCTCAACACCGATTAGGCTGATAGTGGTCAAGACAAAGACAGAAGCGGCAGATACGAGCGCCAGAATGGTTGAAAACCAGCGATAAGCGATTCCACTAACTGTATACATAATCAAGGAAACCAAGACTAAAATAGTCGCATTTCCTAAATCAGGGAAAATTCCCAAACTTCCAATCAGAACCAGGAGAACGAATCGCCAATCATTAAAAGCACGGGGAAGCCATTGATTTTGAGTCAAAACTTGAAAATCATAAATAGCTATTTCTTCTTGCTGTTTGGAGAATCGGTGAGCCAAATACCAAATAATAATGATTTTTAAGTACTCAGCTGGCTGAATAGTTACTCCTGCAACCGAAATCCAACCGTATGCCCCATTTACGGAAATACCAATAAAACGAGCCAAGAACAATAAAAGCATTTCTATCAATATAACTAAAATGATTAGTCGCTCATTTCTCAAAAAATCTAGTCTCAATTTATAAATTAAGGCAATCAGTATCAAACTAACAATCCAAAAGATTCCTTGGTTTCGAACCAATTGCAAGGCGCTCTTGCCTTCTTCGATTAAAATAGCGCTGGTGGTCGAATAGACCACAATCAAGCCCAAAATAGATAAAAGCAAGTAAGGAATCAAGATGGAATAATTTAATAAGTGCCTCTTACTAATCTTCATAGTATCACCACTCTACTAGGATACAGATAAATCTGTTCCAAATTCCGTTTTATTTTCTAGTTTTGATTGCTATTATACCATTTTTTCAGAAAGAAAAAAACTCTTACCTTACAATCCTTCGAATTTTACTGTTTTTACAGAATTAAGGCAGAATTTGAAATCGTAAAACCATTTTGAATAAGAGTTGCTTCAATCCATTGACTCCGACTAATTATGTTGCTTTCGTGAATGCCAAAATCAGCCGAAATTTGTTCATAAGTGCGCTATTCTCGCATGTATTGAATAGTTACCTTGAGGAGATCGTCTAGGCTTAATTTGGATTTTCGTCCACCTTTTGCGCGTTTACGTTGATAAGCTGTTTTTAACACAGATAACATCTCTTCAAAAGTCGTGCGCTGAACACCTACAAGGCTCTTGAAACGGATATCGCTTAATTGTTTACTTGCTTCATCATCCATAGTTTTATTGTCTTGTATTTTTGTTTCGCAGAAAGTCTATTATCCCTTTCGTTCCAAGGTTTTTACGCTTTTTCAAGCAATCCTACACACTCCACGTGTGGTGCTAGCAAACTTCTATATTATAGAACGAAAGTATGTAAAAGTGATTTTGGAATAATACTATAGAACGGAACTATTAAAATTTATTTAGTAAGGAAATCCCCTAACTCACTGACCAATCCTTGCTTTATAGAACAGAAATCAATACTCTGAACTTTCGTCTCACGTAATGTAATTTTTTCTGCAGTAGTATAAAAATCTAATTCATCTTGAGTGAAGAAATCTAGTGCATCATATCGACGTATAGGTATAAGTTTTTCATTATAATAAACCAGCATTTTAATCGGATTGACTCGTAATACCTCAGCCACTCCAGAATCCGCAGTTGCGAAATAATGGAGATAAATCACATCTGAATTTTCAATACAATTGAATAAAGTACTTTGTTCCAATAGTCTTATATGAAAAATATCCCATGCTGTATTATGTATTTTATCAATTAACTTCTTAGCCCCTAGCTGTAACTTTTTAAATATTTCTTGAACAGCACTATCATTTTTCAAAAAAAGTATTAATAAAGTCATTTCCAATTCTAAAAATACGCATAAATCCTCAAAACAATAGCGTTTAAACTCAGCTACTTTAGCTTTTGTAGAAAGATTTTTTGTATTTTTCAAAACGAATGCTTTCAATATATAGCAACATACTGCCTCATACTGTTGTATCACCTCATCATTGCTTAGGTAGTTTTCTGCATCTTCCCAGATTTCTTTCATCCAAATATATTTATCTGGTTTTAGAGTCTGAGGCACATTAGATTGAAATACTTCAAAATTAGTGCTATCAAAATAAACATAACTTTCAATCATTTTGGCTAATAATTCACGATTTATTGGGGTGGTATATCTTTCCATTAAAGCATTTGAAATATTATTTGTTAGACGCAACGATTTAATTTCGTGTAAAAATTTAATTAAATTCTCCTTATCTGGGACATTTCTTCCTCTATATAAATCATGTATGTAGGTAAAAATGTTTAAGTCATAATTGATAATTCTGGCAACGGGTAAGAAATTATCCTTAGCATTCACAGTATTTTTATCAATAACCCAAATTTTTTGGTAATCTCCCAAACCAATCAGATTAAACTTTCCATAGCTAAATGATTTGCCTATATTACCAAAATTTGACTTTTCTTCATCAAATAGAAAAACTCTACACTCATGAAGGTTCCATCTATTGAAAACTTCTATTTTCTGTATGGTCGTTTCACACTTAACTAGCTCCTGAATAAAAGGATATATTTCAAGCATAGGTGTTTAACCTCCAAAAATATTTAGTTGTCTTGTTCATAACGAATAACTTCTTCCCAATAATCATACTCATCACAAATATACAACATTGCATTAAATAACTTCAAAAACTCTTGTTCTTCGATTTCTTTCTCCCACCGACCATGACTAATCATATGTCGATTTGGTTCATCAAGTGTAAATCTATTAGTATCTTTGAAGAAACTATACAGCCAGTGCATCAGTCCTACATCGCTAAACGACTTATCAATAAATATATTATCAATTTCTTTAATCGCTCGGTGACCTACTGGTATTTTTTTCTCTAATGAAGTCATTTCTGAAATTCTATTTAGTGCACCATCAATTGCCAAACTTCCCAGAGTGTATGCTGCATAAAAGTTTCGATTAAAGTAGCAATCAACCATTGATCTTACAAGAGGAGCTGAATAACACGCTGAATTTTGTAAGTCAATAATAAAATCCTCATTTTTTAGTTTATCCCTAAGCAGCTCTAACCATTCGTCCTCCAAGGTATTCCATTCCTCAGCAAGTAAACGTTGATAAACATTTCTATCACGAAAATAAATAACCCATCCATTTTCTGCCAGCAGTTGAACTCGAGAAATAATCTGCTCAATTTCTTCTTGTGTGTAAATCGAAGGCAGTGACTTTAAAAGTTCATTAATGCCACTAAAAGTCTTTGAATAATCAATTTGATAGCTAGCAATTAAATTTTTAGCAGACTCTGCAATGTTTTGAATTGCTTGCAAGTGTGTGCTTGACAACATCTTATTGTACGAATCAATCACTTCTAACATAACATTAATAACGCTTTTGTCCACTTGAATTGATGAAGGCAGACTTAGTAAAGAAGTTGTCAAATTAGTAATATTCACTAATTTAGCTGAACTTAATACATTTGAAGTTGCAGTTAATTCTGAAATAATGTTAGCATTTACAGTTGCTTGAAAGCTACTAAAGGTATCAGCCAAAACAGAAATAGGTGTAGTATTTTGTCCCAATTTTATCTTTTCAGAGAGGTTTGTTGAGCTGTCTATGGGAATTTTTTTAGAGTCTATTTCAACTTTCTTCACTTTAATACTATCAATCATTTTGTCCCCCAAAAACAGCTTATTCATATTGTTTATTATACCACTAAAACTATAAAAAGACCTTAGCCATTAAGAAGTTCAACTTGAACAACCACTTTGATACAAATTGTTCCTGAACAATAAAAATTTTGTTTTCAAAAAATCTTACTATTTTAATTTATAGAAATAACAAGCAGTGATAGTGACTAAACATAGTGCAAGAAAACTTCTAAATTATAGAACGAAAGTATATACTATCTTGTATTAAAGACCTATTTATAATAAATGTGTAAAATGATTTATTATTAGTTTAGTTAATCATTTACTCTAATAACACTACACTCTGTGAAAAACTAAAAACACAAATTTACCAGTAGTACCTTTTCTCACTTAGATATTGTTCTTTTTCTTCTCTAGAATTTTCATGATTTCTGATTCCTAATAATTCATCTGATGAAGAAACTATTGGGTCGATCCAGTCAGCCTTGGATCTAATCCAATCAATTTCCTCTTTACTAAGTTTCCCTACTATCTCCAGTTTATCAGCCATCAGTCTTAAATCATTTGCTGTTTGAAAATCTTCTAGCATATTCAGAAGAGACATTGTCCGCTTCTTCTCTTCTTCGATTCTATTTTGTAATTTTCTTTTTCGCTCTTGCTCCTCTTCGTATAGTCTTGCTTTCTCTTCACGTTCAAGGCGTAAGTTCTTAACTTTATAATGCTCTTGGTAAATTAAAACAATTATTTCTGGGATTGATTGTTCAAGTGTGAATTCTTTAGTATCTTTAATGTATTTACCCATCTATTATCTTAAATCGGAATTTTCCATTTGGTATATAGTCATACTTCTTTATTCTTGGTTTAAAAGCATATCCATTAAACTTAACGCTATCATTGTACTCTGCTAGTTCTTTAGCTTCTTCTTTTGTTAATTCATGACTTACTTTGTCTGTTGATTCTATAACTTCAAAACGAACAATATCCTTATCAATTTGAATATCCCAATTTGAAGTTACATTATCACCAATTCTTTCAATTACAGTAACTAGTGTATCTAAAAAGCGATATAAACGTGGAAGAGAATTGAGTGAAATATTTTTTACAAATTTAGGTTCTTTTAAATCATTATATCTGTGCCTAGAATCAAAGTAGAGATAGGAAGCAGCTGTTTCCCTCTTATTCCACTCTGCGATTTTATCTCTTAGATTAGCTACAGATTTATGTAATCTCTTATTTGGAGCCTGGTTTAGGTTTAAAACTGCTTCAATAATACGTTCTATTTTATCGTCCTCTATAAATGATAATGAACTTCTTATACTAGTTGTATCAAGTTTAACAGTATCTTCGTTTTTATCCTCCGTACTATCTTCTTTATGTTTACTAGGTTTTATTCTATTGTTCTTTAGACTTTTTCTATCAATATGAACCTCATTTACGTCATTTTGTGGTAATGGAATAATAAGTTCACTTAAATCTTGTCCAGTATTCTTACGATACCAATAACTACCATTTGGAATTGGGATTTCAAATTCTTTGCATTTCTTGAGTAAGTCTGAATAGCTTAAATCATATTTCAATGAAACTTGTTTTGCACTTATTTCCCAGATTACTTCATAGAGTTCTTCTCTAGAAAAGGTCTTTATCATCTTCATTTGAAACACCTTTACCTTTATATTTCACATCACCATTTTTATATTTACCAAGCGAAAACGCAAATTCAAAAACTTCTAATTCTTCACTTCTGCATTTTCGCTTAATATAAAAAGTAAATCTTGTTTTAAACCGTTAAATTCCTCTATAATTTTATCTAAACTAGTTTCAATATTTTCAACACGGATCTCAGATAGCTTACCGTGATTGTATGAAATCATTCTTTCAGCAATAATATGATATGACCAACTCTCAGTGAAACGTCTGTCTCTTTCTTCGTTATGAATAGCAAAACCAATTGGAAGAAGATTATTTCTAAGACCTATCGCAACTGCTTGTGAACTTATACCTAAATAATCACCAGCAATTTTTAATGTGATTTTATTTAATTTTCTAATATCTTCATCGGTATATTTCGGCATGTTAGTACTCCTTTGTTATAATTGCAAATGCAATATTATCTAATTTAAAATATCTTGATGGGCTACTTCTAGTTGTTTTCGCTACCAATCAAATTAATAAGTTCCACATCTTAAAATATGTAATATAAGTCTACTACTATTTATCTCAATAAGTTGGTATAATATATTTCAGGAGGTAGAAAACTTGAATACACTTTTTATTATTGGAAATGGGTTTGATATGGCCTATAAATTAAACACAGGATACAATGATTTTAGAAAGTTCATAATAGACACTTGTAAAGAATTTGGTAGTAAATTTGACTTTAATAATGCTATTAATAGAATTGAACTTGAAGGTTTTCAAAATTTAACTATCCCTGAAGTCGATGAAGACAGCAAAAAATCATTTAAAGATGGCGGATATTATGGGTCTAACTATCATGAAGGTAATCTAGAAGCTTATGAATTCTTTTTCACTCTAACCGAATATGCAAATCATGATAAAAATGTCGATAATATTACATGGAATGAATTTGAAAAAAACTTTCTAAGATACCTTTCAAACAAATTCTAAAGGATAAAAACATCTGTTTAACAAAATTAAATGATTTAGTTTGTGTATATAAATTATGTCAAAATGCTGCCTTCTTTGATTGGATAAACTCAAAAATACAGAATCCTGAAAAAATCAAAATTAGAAGCAAACTCATTGATTCGTATTCAAAGGCTGCTTTTTATTTGGTCTTTAATTGCACTACTGTTTTAGAAAGAAAATATAGATTTTTTTAATAGCCTATTCACTTTGGAAGAAGTCTATGATTTCGGTCTAAATATTGTACCATCTGACATACCTGATATTCCGTATTTGAAAGAGATTATTAAACATACTGATTCAAATACAAAATTTTATGTCAACGACTATTATCTTACTGAGCAAAATAAGAACGACATACAGAACAACCTAAAAAATTGGGGATATAATGGTGTGGTTCAATTTATTAATATGATGTAAAATTTAAGACTCTAAAGGCAAAAAATATCGATTGTTTCCATACTTCCTGCTTTCCTAATCAACTTTCAAATATATAGCGTTTTCATTATTTTCTTAATCTATTATATCATTATTCAAAACAAAAAACTGCAACTTACTCGTTGCAGATACACAGATTTAATTCTGTTCTTTTTAGAAACTTATATTTTCATTTTCAGGCATAGTAAAGACATCGTTTTTTTCAAAATAAGGTTTTACCATTTCTTTCCATCTAGCTTTATGAAAGTTGATTGAGTTTAAAGGAGATAGGCCATAATTTCCCAATGCATAACCATCATTTACTTCAACAACAAGTGTTCTGCCATCACTAGTAACACCAATATCTAGTCCATAAGCTATTGGCGCATCTTTCCAACATGATATGGCTTTATCAATTACACTAGGATCAAATTGTGCATGATAATCACCTGTATAGGGTCGAACATCTAATACGCTACCATCTAAAACAAAACAACGCCATTCTGCTATGAATTCTGCAACCTCACTAATCCATATAGGATAGTCAAAAGGTAGACCAATACCTATCAAATCACGGGTTCCGTTAACAACTCTTCCAGTAAAGACTTTTGAACCAGCTTTAGGCTTAATAAATTTTCCCCAATTATCAGGTATATTTACAATCTCTCCTAAAACACCTTCATAAATCTTTCGACCATAAAAGTCTTTAAGCTCAATAGGATAGTCATAAACCGGAACATTTAACCCCATCATTTTTAGCAATGCTCTAGTCTCCATTATATAATCTACAACTATATCTTCACTTGTTAACTGTTCTATTTCAGAAAAAGATTGATATAAAATAATTTCTTCTCCTTGTAAGTAGGCACCTACTTGAGCATTGTATTTATTAATTGAAACTTCACTTGGTAGTTTGCTTTGTCTAATATAAACAACCATTTTATCACTCCTGCTTCACTAGTGTTGCACCTGTTTGTAAAAAAATAATAGCATTTTTGCTGTTATTTTTTTGAGTAAATAGCTCCCATAATATCATCGAAATAATCAACAGTATTTAGGAGTAATTCTATAACCTGGGACTTTGTTAGTCGCATTCCTCTTCTATCTCTAGCATCTTCTACTAAATTTTCAAGTTTCTCTAGATTTTTATCATCCAAGCTAATCATTATTCTATTTTTATCGGTTGCCATTTTCTTCACCTCTAGTTAATTCTATCATAGGTGTAACACTTGTGTCAACTCGCTTTTATAATACATTAGTTTAAAAGTGGAGAGAATTTTTAACACAGTAACTTTAAATCTTTAGTATTAAAAAATTTTCACAGTATTTATAGAAATAAAATCTATCTCAAATAAGTTATCAAATCTAGTATAAATTATGAGCGGCTACTCTAATACTTTCCCTCTAAACAAGAAGAAGGCTTACACTCAAGGGTTTTCTTAACCCCCTTCGTTACAACGTTTTGACGCTTTTACTAGCAAAGGTACATACTCACAAGGAACTTTGCTTGACTATTGAATCTCTCCCACCTCTTCTTTAACATATCCTTCTACATCTTCAATCTCTACAAACATTGAGTCTAAATGTGATAAGAAATGCCAATCTTCGGCACCTTTTTTTCTGTAGAGAATCGCTTCGCCGTCTTCACTTCCGAAAAAGCTTCTGTCGATTTCATATCCACGGCTTTCTAAGAAGTCTTTTGCTTTACGATAGTTCGTTTCTCTTGTTTCGACATAGGCTTTAACTTCATGGTTGTTAACGACATATGCATCGATTTTTGAATATCCTTCGATTACTCTATCGTTTTTGAGGGATAAATTTGAAATCTCTTTCCAAATAATGTCTACATTTTCCTCAGGATCGAACATAAATTTAGATAAAGGAACAATATTTCCGTTAAAAATAATTTCCATATAATCCGGTATGTTTTTAGGATTAAAATACTCCACTTCAAAACCATCTTCTGTTTCCAGAGTGTATCCCGGAATTTGAGCTACAAAGGCTTTCCCATCTTTTATGGAATCAAATGCGACTAAATCTTTAGAATAATTATTTTGATATAACTCTAATATAATCATTTATAACCTCATCTAAATTATCCGTAGATTGATTTTTCAGAATATAATACTGATTAGTTACCCTTAGGATATAGTAAATTCTTTTTTCCACCTTCTTAAAACATCATTTCAAGGCTACACACTCAGCGGTTCGCTGTTACCGTATCGTTTCGTCGTAAACTCCTTACTCTACGACAGCTATCCCATTGGCAGACTCAAAAGGTTCACCGAACATTTTGAAGATTAACTTCGTTTAACTAACAAACTTACACACTCAACATGTGTTAATATTCTTCTTTTATACTAATAAACAAAAGGCAATGAAAATCATTTTAAAATGATACTGTGGAACGGAAAGATTTTCGCCAGTTGCAAAAGAAACGACATTCATCATTCCACTTGAAATTACAACAGAAAATTCTTTAACATCGATTATCTAGATAGACCGATTGTTACCTTCAATAATGGATATACTGATCTAAATTTTAAAATGTTGTTTCCTTACTAATCCTATTACTCGCCAATATTGTATAAATTAAATAAGTAATAAATATGATAATAAAAATAAGATTAATTTTTAACACAAAATAGAGATTTAACAAATTTGCGAATGCATGAAATAATAGACAGTACCCCACAGATTTCGTTTGACGATAAAGAAGCCCTAAAACAAAACTTAAAAATAATGTATATATAAAAAATAAAATAAAAGGAAATCCTTGATGGCTTTCTCCAACTATAAACCATAAAGGCAGATGCCAAATCCCCCAAATTGATCCTACAATCAAATTAGATTGCCAATAAGTATATTTTTTATCAAGTAACGGTTGTAATATACCTCTCCATCTTAATTCTTCATGTCCACCACCAAAAAAAATTAATTGTATAAAGAATAGCGGCATCAGATAAATTGATACTCCGTTTAATTCTAAGGAAGATACAGAAAATAGTATCAAAATTGCTAACAAATGAATAATGAAATAAATACTACTATTTTTTCTTTTATTAAATACAAAATGTTTAAATTTTATATTATTACTTTTCAAATAAAAGCCACTTGCAATAGCTGGACCAAGTGCACCTACTATATGTAACATTCTCCCTATAAATGTTTCTAATCCCAAAATATGAGATTGCGTAAAGATGGCAAGAATCCCCCAAGCTATATAAGTAATTCCAAATGTACAATAAAGATAATTTTTTAAATTCCTTTTATCAATTTCTGTCATTTTATCTTCCTAATCTTGATTATTTTATGAATAATATTTTTATTGCTTCTTAGTTGCTCTCGGTTATAACTACCTATATTCTATCACAAAAATAGGAGCAGTTTAATTGACTGTTCCTGTTTTTTTATTACAAATATTCTCGAACAATTATCGTCACAACAGAATATAATTCATAGTTTACGTTTAAGTACTATTTTGTTACTAACTAGCTAACAAAAAGAGTGAGGAAATCAAACGTTTCCACCACTCTTTTGTATTCTATTATAGATAAATCGATGTTCTTTCACTATCTATTTTCTCTGTAATTTCAAATGATTTATCTTTCAGATTAGCTCTTAATTCTGCCACTGTATTGGCATCGGTATTGGTCCAACTGATGTGGATAGTATTAGCGTCTTCCATATCAACAGCAAACTCTCCATCAAATGCTGCGCTGGTATTACGGAATTTGAGCAGATCGAACAAGGACTGGACAAACTGGGCGTTGAACTTCTCGCTCAATTTCTTCCAAATCATAATAGTGACGGTTGATGTTGCGGCCTTCTTTGGTTGATTCGAGCAATTCGATATCATTTTCTCCTGACAACAAGCCAACGTAGTAAATCTGCGGAATACCTGGTGCAAAACATTGAAGCACACGTGCCAAGAGATAGGCTTGGTCATCATTTCCTAAAGTTGAATAGTAGGTACAATTTATCTTATAAATATCCAAATTGTTGTAGGCCTCTGAGCTGTAAATCTTTTTGACATTTGCTCCTTGGGTATAGAGGGCTTCTCTTGTCGCCTCTGTTTCAACATCTGTTAGCAAGTCCTTGACATCGACCACTCCGATACTATCGTGCGTGTCCAAGGTTGTAAATTGCTTGCGAGGGCAGATTTCCATCCAGTGAACAAGACGGTTGACATTACCTGAATAAAGAGCATGAAGAACCAGCATTGGAAGGGCAAAGTCATAGACATAGTGGTCTTGCTAAGCGATTTTTTGCTGAATGGTGTAATGTTCATGAATTTCTGGAAGAATTTTCACTCCTTTTGGTGCCAATAGCTGACGCGGAAAATGAAGCATTTCCCAAATATCTGGTTCAACAAAGAAACAGTTAGTGCCGATTTTCTTATTGGCGTAGGCAAAGGAATCCAAGCGAATAATGGAAGCTCCGTGGTCCGCCAGCTGTTCCAGATTTTCCTGAATAAAGCGACGAGTTGTTTCTGTTGTCACATCGAGGTCGATCTGTTGCTCATCAAAGGTACACCAAACTTTTTCCTCACTACCATCAGCAAACTTGGCAATGCGATAGGGAGCACGTGGCTTCCGTTTGTAAATCAGGTCTACATCTTCCTGAGTCGGCCCACTGTTTGGCCAAAAGTTTTTGTAGCGGATAAACAAATCCGCATAGGCAGACTCATCTTTCTTTTCTAGGAAATCAAGGAAAAAGGCGACTTGGCTGAGATATGGTTAATCATGAAATCAAACATGAGGTAGTAGTCTTGACTGAGTGCCTCAATATCGCTCCAATCTCCAAAAGCCTCATCAACCTTGGTATAGTTCATGGGTGCAAACCCGCGGTCGCCTGACGATGGAAAGAAGGGAAGAATGTGGACACCACCGACCACATCTTTCAAAGGGCCTTCTAAGACCTACTTCAAGTCTTTCAGATTTTTTCCAAGACTGTCTGAATAGGTAATTAACATTGCTTGATTTTTTACTTTCATAACTTGCTCTATTTACCTTCCTCAAAGCGTTTATAGACTGCTATAAATTCCTCAGCAATCGTTCGAAAACCTTCTGCACTCATTAACTGATCCTCAGCATGCATCAGAAGTAGACCTGTTTGGCTTAATGCCCCATTCATTTCTTTTGTCAAAAGTGAGTGGTGAGCATTGTGTCCCTGTACAAATGCTTCTTCGCCTTGTTTAATTCTATCTTTAGCCTGCTCGAATTCACCCTGCTTAGCCAATTGAATAGCATTGATGTACATAGATTTTGCTGTTCCTACATAGGTGATAATTTGAAAACACACTTCGAGTACTTTTTCGTCCATTTTAATACCTCTCTTACCAATCTTCATCTTCTAAATCGCTTGTTTCTTGTATTACAGCTTGTAAAGCTTGTTTATCCATCTGTTTAATAAACGGATAATAAACAAAGAAAGACATAACCAAAATAAGTGTTTGCAACAAGGCTGTTTTCCAACCACCGATGATAAATCCTGAAATAATTGGAGGACAAGTCCACGGAACTTGAACGGCACCATACATAGGTGTCAGTCCAAAATAAATCGCTGAATACTGGATGATACAAGATAAAATAGGCGTTAATATAAAGGGAGTTGCTAAAACTGTATTCATTACAATCGGCAAACCAAAGAGCACCGGCTCATTGATATTAAAGATGGCTGGAACCATTTCAAGACGTCCAAGAATTTTTAGTTGTTTTGATTTTGCAAATGCAACCATGTAAACTACCAAACCAATCGTAATCCCGGCACCTGTAACATTGATAAATTGATCAAAAAATTGAATCGTCACAATATGACCGCCATTGGCTAGATTTAATTCTAGGCCCTTATCTAAAATGGCTTGGTTTTCCAAAGCATTCGCCTGTAGCAAGCCACTCATGATGCCACCAACTACAGTTGAGCCGTGAACCCCAAACATCCATAAGAATGGTACAAGGAAACACATAAGCACCGCACCAAACAATGAGTCAGTCAAGCCTTGCATTGGTGTTTGAATAAGATTATAAATCACTTCAATCGTTGTGACCTTAAACAATTGTTCAACAAGTCCGACAAAGATCGTTGCCGCTGTGATGATAACAGTAGCAGGAATCAAGGCTGAAAATGCGTTGGCTACACCAGTTGGTACGCCATCTGGCATTTTGATTTTGATATTTTTCTTCAAAAACCAAGAATAGCTTGCTCCTACAATCAAACCAACGATAATGGCACCAATCATCCCTTTCCCGGAAGTCCAATCCTTCAGAATAATGTTACCAACTACATCCCCATTTTGAGAAATCAAACTGGAAGGCTGGATTAGCAAGAAAACTGCTAGGGCAATGACACCTGCCCCAAGCGGCTCCTGTTTTTCTAGCTTAGCATAGGTATACGCAATCCCAATGACTGTTACAATCGCACTGATATTAAAGGTTGCACCAATTGCTTGATTGAGAACAGGGGTAATACCACTAGTTTCTAACATCGTTGCTAGAGCTGGAACTGGAAGATTGGCCAAGATAAGAAAGATGGAGCCAACAATCAACAATGGCATAGAGAAAACAATACCATCTTTTATCGCTGTTACACCTTTGGTATTGACAAAGGCCATCATCCCATCAACAAACTTTTTAATCAGTTTATCCTTCATCATCTTCTCCTTATTTTTTCATCATGTAAGCTTGTTTAAGAACTGCCATACCGTTTGCAGTGCCATAATCAGCCATTGCAATCACTTCTACAGGAACATTGTGAGAAGCACAAATTTCTTTTGCTTTTTCAAGTTGGAAACCAACCTGTGGGCCTAATAGAGCCACATCAATATCTCCAACTCTTTGTTCCAATTCACTGATGGAATAAGCTGCAATTGTTGCATCTTTCCCTTTTTTCTGAGCCGCTTCTTTCATTCGCTCAACCAAAATACTTGTTGACATACCTGCTGCACAAAACAATCCAATATTCATTTTAATTACTCCCTATAATTCGTTTCCATTTGATGTAATCACTTTTTGATACCATGTAAAGGAATCTTTCTTCATTCGTTGCAAAGTTCCTTCGCCATTATTATTCTTATCGACATAGATAAAGCCATAACGCTTCTCCATTTCACCTGTACCAGCACTAACAATATCGATACAGCCCCAAGGGGTATAACCAATGACATTTACGCCATCTTCTTCAATCGCTAACATCATTTGTTCAATGTGTTGTTTGAGGTAATCAATGCGGTAAGAATCATGGATTCCATCAGGCTCTACCTTATCATAAGCACCGAATCCATTTTCAACTATAAAAAGCGGACAATGATAGCGATCGTATAAAAGATTTAAGCTATAGCGTAATCCCTCAGGATCAATCTGCCAACTCCAATCGCTTGATTCAATATAGGGATTTTTCTTAGTATAAACATCTTTGAAAAGTTCTTCTGTTTCCTCAGATGCTGTAGCAGTCACTGTATCACTCATATAGTAACTCAAGCCAATATAATCTACACAACCTTCTTTTAGAGTTTCTAGATCTTCTGGTAAAATATCCAGTTTGATATTATTTTTTCGACAAAAGGCCTCGATATAGTAAGGACGCTCTCCAAAAACATGAAGATCTCCATAGTGAAATAAACGATGCTCCATTGCCTTCTGGCTAGCAAGTATATCTTTTGTATCACATGTATTCGGATAAAATGGTACCATTGCCAGCATACAACCAATTTTGAAATTTTTATTGATTTTCCGACCCAATTGTACAACTTTTGCAGAAGCCACTGACTGATAATGGATAACCTGCTGTAGTACCTCAACTGGATTTTCATCTTCTTGATAAATGACACCAGAATTAGTCCATGAGCACCAAGGAACATTAATTGCACCTTGATTATTGATCTCGTTAAAGGTCATCCAATACTTAACTTTGTCCTTATATCGTTCCATGACGACTTCCGCAAAACGAACAAAGAAATCAATCAACTTGCGATTACGCCAAGCACCATACTTAGTAACTAGATGATAGGGCATTTCAAAGTGACTGAGTGTGATGACCGGTTCAATTTGACGAGCTAGCAGCTGATCAAATAAATCATCATAAAATTTCAACCCTTCTTCGTTAGGTTCTTCTTCATCTCCATTTGGGAAGATACGAGTCCAGGCAATCGAAGTTCGAAAACACTTAAATCCCATCTCAGCGAATAATTGTATATCGTCCTTATAGGTTCTGTAAAAATCTATTGCATCATGATTCGGATAATATTCGTCAGGTAAGACGCCATCAGTAATCTGTCGAGAGTGGCTAGCACTTCCAACCGTCATCACATCGGCTATCGAAATGCCTTTTCCACCTTTATCATATCCTCCTTCAATTTGGTGAGCAGCAACTGCCCCACCCCATAAAAAGCCTTCTGGTATTTTTGCCATTTTACCAATCCTTTCTGTATTTTGTACTAGCGCTATGAACAAGTCTATTTTATAACATACTGTATCTGCTGACAATAGATATTGAGATAGAAAATAAATGTACAGTCGAACAATATTTGTTACATAAAAAAAACAAGAGTTTTCACTCCTATTTTTTTAAATAAACTTGGTAACGTAAGGATTCTAAAAAATAGACAACTGGAATCTGAGTGGTCAAATTAGTGGAACGTAGCGAGGAATCTGCGTAGGCAACTGGCATAAAGTAGGATAAATTTATATCCGATAGCTGTGATAAAGTGGAAATATCTGTATTTGTCAGACTAACAATCTTAGCATTTCTTTCTTTGAATCCCTGTACCAGAGTTAGAACTTCTTCTGTCTCACCGCTGACACTTAGAGCAATAACCAAAACATCCTCCAAATTAGAATGATGCAATTTCAGAGAATAAAATGGGTTAGTAATAGCAAAGCTAAGAATACCGATTCCAGAAAAAAGATATGAGCCATATTCTGCCAAACTTAGACTAGTACCCACCCCTAAAAAGATAACTTGTTTGGCTTGAACGATCAAGTCTGCTATCTCTGATAGTTGTTTTTTTAAAGCTTCATCTTGGACACTAGTCTGTAAAAATTGTATTGCTGGAATATCAATAGGAAAGTAGTGACGATGTTTATTTTCCTTATCTTCCGACCTTGACAAGGCATATTTTAAATCATTGTAGCTATCAAATCCCATCTTTTTCGCAAAACGAATGATGGTTGTTGTCGATAGATTTATAGATGTCGATAGCTCTCTGATAGTCATCGTAGCAACTTTATCTCTATGTTGCAATATAAAATTATACACGCTTAATTCACTATTATTTAGCCCTTTTACTTTATGATAATCAAATAAATTCATAGACACCCTTATGCTTTTGTAGTATATAGTTGTTTCATTAACATTTCAATAATGAGAATAACAGGTACCTGCGTCGTAATATTAAACCCATTTAAAAATAATTGAGGAACATGATAGGTTATGGAGCAATCAGATAGCCTTGACAATGTTGATTCCAATGTATTTGTGATGGCAATAACTGGACAACCTTTTTCCTTTAATTTTTGTACAATTTTCAATGTTTGAGAAGTCTCACCAGATTCGGATAAGGCAATGACACAAGTTTTTTCCATACTGTTTTGTAGCACTGGTTGCCAAGGATCTTCAATACACATACTAAATTTGCCAATATTTGAAAAATAGCGCGCTCCATATCGACCTAAAGTTCCAGAGGAACCAATTCCGACAAAAACAATCTGTTCAACTTTCTTTAAGATTGCCACAGCCTCCATAATCAGCTGTAAAAAAGTATCTTGCTCAGTATAATCAATGAATAGCTTCAAAGAATGATTGTCTTGATTGTTTAAAATAATTTGCTCATTTTTTAAATATTCTTTATAAGCAATCTTAAAATGGCTATATCCATCAAATCCTAGATGCTTGCAAAATCGTTGTACGGTTCCAACTGATACATGTGCAAGTTGGGACAATTCCTTGATTGTCATAGAGGATATATTTTCATTTTCTAAAATAGTTGTATAAATAGCATTTTCTAAGTCGTTAAAACTTGCTACAACCTCATAACTAAACATATAATTCCTTTTTCTATCTCTATTGATTTGCTTACAATGTAACAAAAAACTAATAACCAAAGTGTTCTACACTAAAATAATGGAGAGCATAAGGCTATAAAACCAAGTCAGCATTAAAATCTATTAGAAAACCAGACGAATCAGATTTGTCTAACGAGACATGGTTAAGAGAAAATACTTTAAAACAGTATTGCCTTATGTCCTAGATTATATCATATTTTTGAGCATACTTTGAGTATTGTTAGTTAATTGACTTAAAAGAAACATAACAAGAGCTTATCTCTATTAAATTGTCTCAATTTCAATCGCCCATTCTGGAGATATGTAAGGTGGGGACGTTTCTATTCCCACAATCTCCTTGTCAATGGAAACAAACACGTACCCACAGGGTAAATGGAAATAGAAACTGATAATTTCTAGCTATCACTTCTATTCATTCCAAAAATTTTCTCACTCTGATACTTCCCCACGCCAATACAAAAAGCCTTGCAATCAAGGCTTTTCGTTATCCCTTTCATTCAAAGGTTTCTAGGTTTTTACGAGCAGAGCAACACACTCCACGTGATGCGTCTGAGGAAAAAGATCCACCGGCTGGACTTTCTTCAACTCGTATCCCAATTCTCGGTAGAGTTTGATATCACGCGCCATGGTTGCGACATTGCATGAGATATAGGCGATGCGGTCTGCTCCTGTTTGAGCGCTTGCCTTGATAAAGCTTTCTGTGAGACCTTTTCTTGGTGGGTCCACTAGGATAAGACTTGGTTGAATCCCATCTTTAAGCCAATTCTTCATAGCATTTTCAGCTGTGTCACAGACATAGTGGGCGTTTGAAATATTGTTCAGCTGAGCATTTTTTTTACTATTC
Organism: Streptococcus sp. 544; assembly: GCF_013277385.1. NCBI lineage: Bacteria > Bacillati > Bacillota > Bacilli > Lactobacillales > Streptococcaceae > Streptococcus > Streptococcus sp. 544. The sequence continues at coordinate 351,974 of NZ_VMMU01000006.1, read as the reverse complement.
TCAACCGCTTCTGGAATGACTTCAACACCGTAGACTTCTTTGACATGCTTGGCGACTGATAAACCAATGGTTCCAATACCAGAATAAGCATCAATAACCACGTCATCTTTTTTTAACTCTGCAAAGTCAATGGCTGTTTGATAGAGTTTCTCCGCCATTTCAGTATTGACCTGATAAAAGGCTGGTCCAGCGATTTGGAAGTCATTTCCCAACATCTGGTCCGTAATATAGTCTTGACCATAAAGAGTGCGCCACTCCTTACCAAAAATCGCATTGGTATTCTGGTCGTTGATATTTTGCATGACAGACACAATCTCTGGGAACTGCTTGATAACTTGTTCAATCAATTGGTCAACACGAAAAACTTTTGGACGAGTTGTCACCAAAATAACCATGATTTGCCCTGAATAGTGTCCGCGACGCACCACAAGATTACGAATCAAGCCAGCTTGTTCCTTTTCATCATAAGGTTTCAAATCATAACGGCGGAGCAAGTCACGTAGGGCTACTACTAGCTCGTCAATCACAGGATCTTGGATAAAGAAATCTTCTAGAGGCATGAGGTCATGCGAATTCTTACGGAAAAATCCAGTTTCCAAGACACCATTAACACGACGAACAGGCACCTGTGCCTTGTTGCGGTACTTGACTGGATTTTTCATACCCAAAGTTTCAGCAACCTCTATATCAGTAATTCCAGCAATCTTGTATAGACTGTCCTTGACTTGCTTAGTTTTAAACTTGAGCTGTTCTGGATAAGAAAGGTGTCCTAAATCCGCGATTCCTGAACGCAGGTAAGCCAAATCTAGATCTTGATTACGGTGTGGTGACTGGACAAGGTATTTTTCAACTTTTCCAAAGCCAATCTTTTTATTGACCTTGAGGACACGCATGAGAATTTTTTCACTCGGTAAAGCATTCTCTACAAAAAAGACCAAACCATCCACCTTGGCCACTCCTGCACCTTCATGGGTCAAGTCAACAATTTCAACTTCTACAATATCATTTTTCTTTAACATTCTCTTCTCTTTCTATTGGCCGACAAAAAAGACGGCAACGTTACGGTTACCATCTATTATACCATGATTTTTCTTAAGAACCAAAACTCTTGAAGAAGTTGACAATGGCTTGCCAGAGGGAGCTTAAGAAGTTCCCACCGTCCTCTAGCGCCTTATCCGCATCAAAATTAAGGTTGATATTTTTAAAACTGTCGCCAGCTTGTGAAACAATACTTTGTTTAAGGTCATTTAGGGTTTTAGTGAAATCTGCATTGCTGAGGATATCACTCTTTGAGAGATTCAAAGCAAAATTGATGATGATATTGATTTGGTTTCCTGTTATAACCTGATCAAGTTTGTAATTTTTCAAGGTATCTTCAACAATTTTACGGACATCTTCCTCTGTCAGATTTCCCTTGCTTTCTTTAGCTTTGGCGAGTCCTGACTTGATATCGGCTAGGGCAACGTTTAATTTATTAGCATCATAGCCTGATTTGTCCTTATTTTCAGCATTGATATCTGACAAAGCCTTTAGCTCTTCTTGAGCCAAATCTTTATTGGCCTGCGGCACCTTGGCTCCATTAGCTTCTAGCGAATAATAAATCCCTGCTAAAGCACTTTCTCCTGTAACGGGAATAGGGGCTGCTACAGTGATTTTGGCGTGTTCCACTCCTAAAGTTACGGCTGCATTGCGGTACATATCCTGCGTCACCTTAGTAATGTTTTCTGGTGTTTCAATCTTTACCTCAAGTGGTGATTTGTCACCTAGCTTTTGAATCTTGGCTGATGAATACAATTGTAAGCTAGAGTCATTGGCCACATTCATGATTTTAGAATAGACATCAGGTGTCATAGTCTTGAGTTCTTTAGTATCTGTTGAGGCATTGTAGCCTAGTTTTTTTAGAGTTTGATTTTTTTGATCTTCAGACAATGAAGAACCTAGGACATATTCAGGTTGAACATAGGTTTCATCGATGACTTTTTGAACATCTGTTGCTGCATGGGCGCTATTCATAGCTGTTACTGCCCACAAGACCGCAGCACTGGTCAGAAAGAGTTTCTTTCTCATAGGGATTTTCCTCCTTTACCTTTCTAGAGTAATATATCTATCTTAAAGAAAACTTATAACAAAAACACCTGGGCTAGCCAGATGTCGAAAAGAGAGTGAAACATTTGATGATGTAAAGGTTGAGTTGCACCTGTCTAGAATAATAATAGTTTCCTCCATTTACATAAAGTTCTGCACCGTGAAAAACGGAAATGGGGTGAATATAACTATAAGTCTTTCCAGTCGTATTGCCAAGCAAGGGAGCAACAGTCTCACGAGAATACTGTTTAGCCAGTGCTAGGGTGTTTTCCTTACCATTTTGGGCGATAAAATCGATATAGGCAGGTCCAAAATTATAAGCTTGAACAGCTGTCCAGACATCAACACCCTGCTTCTGGGCCAGATAGAGATTGTCTGTCAGAGTTTGAACGCCTTGCCGAATGCTAGAGGCATTATCATTGATGGTGTTGATGGAACCACTTGCAGACTCACTAGACTGCATAACATCGCCTTCTTTTCCTTTTGTTTCGGTATAAATCATAGCGAGCACAAGCTCTTCGTTTGCTAGGGTGTCTTTTTCACTCAAAATTTCTCGTACCATGGGTTGATAGGTCATGACTTGCTTGACATCTTGGTGAACGCGGTAAGCTTTATAGCCAGCAAAAAGGAAGACTGCTAGTACAAGCACTCTTCGAATTCGTTTAAACATTATTTACTTTGGATATCCTCGATATTTTTGATTAAGATAGAGTAAGTTCCATTGTCGTTTTGGATAAACTCAACAGACTCGGCGTCTTGATAGACGTTATTGGGAACGATGAGCTCAATTCCATTTGACAAGGAGAGTTTTTGGTTTTCAAATTTCTTAAGCTGACGACTGGCATCAATTTCATCAAATTGAACAGGCTCTGGTACAGTTTCCTTGACTTGATCAATAAAGCTCAGACGAGCAGTCAGATTATTGTCAAAAAGGTCGTTGGCCAATTTTTCAGGTGACAATTCATTGCTTTCTTCCAGATTGTTAAAAATAGCTGATTTGACCTTGGATTGAAATTGAAAATCATCTGTGTTAAAAGATTCGGCAATTCTCTGGGCTGTCTTTTCCAGTTCCTTGATAGATTTCTTAGGAGAAATCTTAGGGGCGACTGCAAGAAGATTATCTGAAAAATAGTTCAAAAAAGTCCCATTGTACTTGATTCGTTTTTCAATCAGATGGTACTTGCGACTCTGAAGATTGACTACCAAGGCCTCATCAGCCCCTGTTCCAAATCCAGGTAGGTTATTCTGAGTCAGCTTGATTGGATTATCAACTTCTCCTCCGAGGTGAGTCAAGGTCTCCCGCAGGGCAATTCGCAAGAAAGCGAAATGTTCTACACCTTCTTTAGAAAATTGCACAAAAATCAAGTCATTGGTCTTGAGGTTTTCAGAAATACTGAACTCTTCTTTCCAGAGATTAGCCAGTGTTACTGATGTCTCCAACAAATCGTCTGTGATATGATTGAAGAAGGGATTTTCTTCCTCGAAAATCCCAGTCTTGGCTTCATCTGAATACACACGTTCAATTTTTTTACGCAGGTATTCTTCGATTTTTGGAGTAATATTGAGAAATTTATCCGCTAGAAACAGCTCGGTATCATCCGGGCTGAACTGATGAATAATAGCTTTCTTAATATAAATGTCCATAAAAGTATTAGTCCTCGTATAGTGGGAAGGCATCTGTCAGCGCTTTGACTTCGCTTCTCACTTCTTCTAAGACAGCTTCATTTTCTGCATTCTTGAGAGTTTTAATGATGAGTTCAGCCACTTTGCGACTTTCTTCTTCACCAAATCCACGTGCAGTAATGGCTGCTGCTCCGATACGAATACCACTTGTCTTGAATGGTGACAAGGTTTCGTAAGGGATTGAGTTTTTATTTAGGGTAATATTGACTTCATCCAGCAAGTTTTGGGCAACTTTTCCGTTTTCTACAACTTTAGTCACATCCACTAGGAAGAGGTGATTTTCAGTCCCGCCAGAAATGATACGGAAATCAGTGTCTTGCAAGAAAACATCTGCCATAGCCTTGCTGTTCTTGATAACATTAGCAGCATATTCCTTGAAGGCTGGATCTAATACTTCTTTGAAAGAAACAGCTTTAGCTGCTACAACATGCTCCAAAGGGCCGCCCTGAATACCAGGGAAAATAGCTGAATTGATTTTCTTAGCTAAGTCTTCATCATTGGTCAAAATCAAACCACCACGTGGTCCACGAAGGGTTTTGTGGGTCGTTGTTGTAGTGATATGAGCGTATGGTACTGGGCTTGGATGTAGACCAGCAGCAACCAAACCAGCGATATGAGCCATATCTACCATGAGCTTAGCACCAACGGCATCTGCAATTTCACGGAATTTTGAAAAGTCGATAATTTGAGAATATGCTGAAGCACCTGCTACAATCAGTTTTGGTTTTACTTCTTGGGCTTGTTTCAAGATAGCATCAAAATCCAAGAGTTCCGTTTCAGGATCTACACTATAAGAAACAAAGTTGTAGGTTTGACCAGAAAAACTAACAGGAGCTCCGTGGGTCAAGTGTCCACCTGCTGCCAAATCCATCCCCATAACGGTATCACCTGACTCAATCAAGGCCATGTAAGCCGCACAATTGGCTTGGCTTCCTGAGTGAGGTTGGACATTGGCGAATTTAGCACCGAAAATTTCTTTTGCGCGTTCAATAGCTAGAGATTCTACCACATCTACTACATCTGTTCCACCATAATAACGGTGTCCTGGGTAACCCTCGGCATATTTGTTTGTCAAGATAGACCCTTGAGCTGCCATAACAGCCTTGGAAACTACGTTTTCCGAAGCAATCAACTCGATATTATTCTGTTGGCGTTCTTCTTCTTTGGCAATAGCATTCCAGAGATCAGCATCGTATACTTTAAAATCATCTTTGTCAAAAATCATAGGTCTTCTCCTTTATTGTGTGACTAGTCCATTAGTTTGATTTTACAATAAGAAAATAAACTAAAAGATGCGAATAAACCGTTTCTGCATTTTATCACAAGTATAACCAACTTTTTCATAAAATGCATGAGCACCCAGACGATGATCGGCAGAGTTTAAACGGATAAACCCATAACCACGTCTTTTTGCTTCTTGATCCAACCCTTGCAGTAAGCTTTTACCAATACCTTGATCTTGCGCTTGAGGTGAAACTGCTAAGGATAAAATATTAAATCCTGCTTTAGAATAAAGTGATTCATAGACCTCAGCGTGGACATATCCAAGCAACGCATGACTAGCTTCATCCTCATAGCCAAGAAGGAAATGATGGGAATCCTGAGATAATCTAGCTAGTTGACTAGCTGTATCCTCTTGACTAAAAGAATAACCCAAAGCATCTTGGTTGATGTCACAAATAGCTTTCACATCAGTTTCTATTAAATTTCTTAGCATTTCATGCCTCCTCCAAAGAAATCTCTGGCAACCGAGCAAGAATATCTTCTCGCTTAATGGCCCCTTGGCGTAAGATTTTCACCTTGTCTCCAGACAAATCTATAATAGTCGAATCTTGTCCAGTTAGAAAAGCATCGTCTTCCAGACCCAGAACCTCTTGGTCAAAATCCTTCAGAATTTGTTCAAAGGTTACTCCACTTGCCTGACCTGAGATATTGGCAGACGGCCCAATCAAGGGACCTGTCTTTCGAATCAAATCAAGCGTGATGGGATGACTGGGAATTCGAAATCCAACAGTCGCGAGACCAGAATTGACCCAATAGGGAACTCGGTCATTGGCTTCGAGAATAATGGTCAAGGGACCTGGTAAAAAGGTCTCTACAAGTTTTTGTAGATAAGTTGGCTGATTCTTAGAAAAGTGCAAGATGTCCTCGAGAGAGGCGATATTGAGATTGAGGGCCTTATCTCTAGGACGACGTTTGAGCTGGTATACATGATTAACTGCTTTTTCATCTAAGGCCTTAGCAAAAAGACCGTAAACTGTCTCTGTAGGTAAAACGACAGCTCCACCATTTTCCAACTCTTGTTTAATCCTGTCCATCATCAACCACGACCATCCTATCTTGACCAAATTGGTCCTTGAGTGTTCGTACTCGCTTTTCAGTAAGATGTTTCCTAAAAAGTTCAGGAACACTTTGACCTTGCTTGTATCCAATTTCAAGGTAAATCTTGCCACCGTCTTTGAGATAGTCTGTTGCATCTTCCGCAATTCTACGGTAAATAGCTAGGCCATCCTCGTCTGCAAAGAGAGCTAGATGAGGCTCCGAATGCAAAACATTCAGGCCGACCTCTGACTCATCTTCACGAGAGATATAGGGTGGATTGGAAACAATTATATCATATTTTTCAGAAATTTCTGTAAAACAGTCAGATTTTTTTAAAAATATTTGAAGATTTTGATTTTTAGCATTTTCGTTAGCTAAATCTAAAGCATTTTGGGAAATATCTGCTGCTGTCACTGACCAATCTGGTCTATTTTTTGCTAGAGCGAGAGCAATAGCTCCACTACCTGTTCCAATATCCAGAACAGAAAGATTCCTCTCAGGATTTTCAGCCAGGATAAGCTCCACCAACTCCTCTGTTTCTGGACGAGGGATCAATACTCGCTCATCCACTTTTAACTGCATTCCATAAAAATCTGCCTGTCCAATGATGTACTGGGCAGGTTTATGAGCTGCCAACTGTTGGAAAATTCCTTTTACAAATTGTTCTGCTTCTTCTGTTACCTCTTTCTGGAGGGCAAAAACAAAGTCCGTAAAAGATAGATTTTTCAGGCTACGATAGACAAAAGAGAGGCTTTCAGCTTCCTCTCCTTGTCTTATCAACTCTTCTTCAAAATCTGAAAATAATTGAGCTAATTTCATTATTTGTTTAATTCTTCTAATTTTTGTGTTTGGTCATAAAGCACCAAGGCGTCCACAACTTCGTCCAATTTACCAGATAAAATCGTATCTAGTTTTTGGAGGGTTAAGCCGATACGGTGATCTGTAACACGGTTTTGTGGGAAATTATAAGTACGAATCCGTTCTGAACGGTCACCAGTACCGATTGTTGACTTACGCTCAGCGTCTTGTTCATCCTGAGCAATTTGTGCAAAGTGGTCAGCAACACGCGCACGGATGATTTTCATGGCCTTCTCACGGTTCTTCTGCTGAGTACGTTCTTCCTGCATTTCGACCTTGATATTGGTTGGCAAGTGAACGATACGAACGGCAGTCGCAACCTTGTTGACGTTCTGTCCACCAGCACCAGAGGCGTGATAGATGTCGACACGAAGGTCTTTTGGATCAATGTCGTATTCAATCTCTTCAACTTCAGGCATGACAAGAACTGTCGCTGTCGAAGTATGAACACGACCTTGACTTTCTGTCACAGGGACACGTTGCACACGGTGGGCACCTGATTCGTACTTGAGTTTAGAGTAAACCGACTGACCAGAAACCATAGCAACCACTTCTTTAAAACCACCGACACCATTCATAGAGGCTTCCATGACTTCAAAGCGCCAACCTTGGGCTTCCGCATACTTTTGATACATGGTTAGCAAATCTCCAGCGAAAAGTGCCGCTTCGTCTCCACCAGCTGCTCCACGGATTTCAAGGATGATATTCTTGTCATCGTTTGGATCCTTTGGAAGGAGCAAGATTTTCAATTTTTCTTCGTATTCTTCTTTTTCAGCCTTGGCATCTTTGAGCTCTTGCTTGGCCATTTCTTCCAAGTCCGCATCTCCACCTGATTCCTTAATCATCTCTTCAGCATCAACGATGTTTTGAAGGACTTGTTTGTACTCACGGTAGGCTGTTACGGTATCACGAGTTGAAGCTTCTTCTTTTGAAAGCTCCATAAAACGTTTGGTGTCAGAGACCACATCCGGGTCACTCAGCAATTCTCCTAATTCTTCATAACGGTCTTCTACAGCTTGTAGTTGATCATAGATGTTCATTTTTCTTCATTCTCCTTATTGATTTCAGGGGCAAAATAATGTTTACGGCAAACCGAGATATAGGTTTCATTACCACCAATCTGGATCTGTTCTCCATCGTAAACGGGCAGTCCATCCTGTGTACGCAACACCATGGTCGCCTTTTTCTTGCAATACTGACAGATGGTCTTGATTTCGTCAATCTTGTCTGCTAAAAGCAAGAGATACTTGGAACCTTCGAACAATTCATTACGAAAGTCATTTTTCAAGCCAAAAGCCATGACGGGTATGTCTAACTCATCAACAACACGAGCTAGATCATAAACATGATGACGTTTGAGAAACTGGGCTTCATCGACCAACACACAGTAAGGTGTTTCTGGTAGGTCTCGGATAAATCCAAAGATATCCGTCGTTTCTTCAATCGCAATGGCAGGGCGTTTCATGCCAATACGACTCGACACATAGCCAACACCGTCACGAGTATCAAGAGCTGAGGTCATAATCACAACACCTTTTCCTTGCTCCTCATAGTTATAGGCCACCTTGAGAATCTCAATCGTCTTACCAGAGTTCATGGTCCCATAACGATAATACAACTGTGCCATGTTTCTTGCTTCACGTCCATTTCTAAATTTTTGCTACATTCTAGTATATCATAATTTTCTTAAGCTTTAAATGGCAAAATGTGGTAAAATAGAAGAAATCAAAACTAGTGGAGGAAGCCATTATGCCATTTGTACGCATCGATTTATTTGAAGGACGCACGCTCGAGCAAAAGAAAGCTCTTGCTAAGGAAGTAACGGAAGCGGTTGTCCGTAACACTGGAGCCCCTCAATCTGCTGTCCATGTCATCATCAACGACATGCCAGAAGGAACTTACTTCCCACAAGGGGAAATGCGCACCAAATAAGTTAGCTTAAGCAGAATTGCTTAGGCTTTTTCAATCTCCAAGTAACATCCATTGAAGAAATAGCCTAAATTTGTTACAATTTGAAAAGAGACTTGGAAAAATTTCCAAGAAAAGAGCTATTAATTAAAGGAAACATTATGATTACACGTGAATTTGATACCATCGCTGCTATCTCTACTCCACTAGGTGAAGGGGCTATTGGTATTGTCCGCCTGAGCGGAACAGAAAGTTTTGCTATTGCGCAAAAGATTTTTAAAGGAAAAGACTTGAACAAGGTTGCCAGCCACACTCTCAACTACGGTCACATCGTTGACCCTCAGACAGGAAAAGTCATGGACGAAGTCATGGTTGGAGCCATGAAATCTCCAAAAACCTTCACTCGTGAAGATATTATCGAGATTAACACTCACGGTGGGATTGCCGTGACCAATGAAATTCTCCAACTAGCTATCCGTGAAGGAGCTCGATTGGCTGAGCCTGGTGAATTTACTAAACGTGCCTTTTTAAACGGTCGCGTAGACTTGACACAGGCTGAGGCAGTGATGGATATCATCCGTGCTAAGACTGACAAGGCTATGAACATTGCAGTTAAGCAATTAGACGGCTCCCTTTCTGACCTGATTAACAATACCCGGCAAGAAATCCTCAACACACTTGCCCAAGTTGAGGTTAATATCGACTATCCTGAATATGACGATGTTGAGGAAGCTACTACTGCAGTTGTCCGAGAGAAGACAATGGAGTTTGAACAATTACTAACCAATCTCCTTAGAACAGCCCGCCGTGGTAAAATCCTTCGTGAAGGAATTTCCACTGCCATCATCGGACGCCCGAACGTTGGAAAATCCAGCCTCCTCAACAACCTCTTACGTGAGGACAAGGCTATCGTTACAGACATTGCTGGTACCACACGTGATGTCATCGAAGAATACGTCAACATCAATGGTGTTCCTCTCAAATTGATTGATACAGCAGGTATCCGTGAAACGGATGACATTGTGGAACAAATAGGTGTTGAGCGTTCGAAAAAAGCCCTCAAGGAAGCTGACCTAGTACTACTAGTGTTAAATGCTAGTGAACTGCTGACAGCCCAAGATCGCCAACTTCTTGATATTAGCCAAGATACAAACCGCATTATACTTCTTAATAAAACCGACCTGCCTGAAGCGATTGAAACTTCGGAACTACCTGAAGATGTTATCCGTATTTCAGTTCTTAAAAACCAAAATATCGATAAGATTGAAGAGAGAATCAACAACCTCTTCTTCGAAAATGCTGGTTTGGTTGAGCAAGACGCTACTTACTTGTCAAATGCCCGTCACATTTCCTTGATTGAGAAGGCCGTTGAAAGCCTACAAGCTGTTAACCAAGGTCTTGAACTAGGTATGCCAGTTGACTTGCTTCAAGTTGATTTGACTCGAACTTGGGAAATCCTCGGAGAAATCACTGGGGATGCTGCTCCTGATGAACTCATTACCCAACTCTTTAGCCAATTCTGTTTAGGAAAATAAGAAAAATCCATGATCGTTCTTACGGTCATGGATTTTATTATCTTTATTAGTAATCTGGTCTTAAGACACCTGTTACAGTTGCCTTGGTCGCTTCGTAGTCGCCATCTACGACAACCTTGATAATACGTTTGGCATCTTCTTCTGGTGCTGGAACTAGAGGTAATCGAGTTGGTCCAGCTTCAAATCCCATATAGTTAAGAACGGCCTTAACAGGAGCAGGACTTGGATAAGAGAAGAGGGCATTGACTTTAGGAATGAATTTACGCTGAATAGCCGCTGCTTTTTTCATATCGCTTTCCGCAATGGCAGTAAACATCTCGTGCATTTCATCCCCATTTGTATGGGATACAACAGAAATAACCCCATCCGCACCAAGGTTCATGGCATGGAAAGCATCTCCATCCTCACCAGTATAGACCAAGAACTCTTCTGGCTTATGCTCAATCAAGTAAGCCATATTGGCCAAGCTAGTACATTCTTTGACACCAATGATATTTGGATGGTCAGCCAAACGAAGCATGGTTTCTGGAGTTAATTCAACAACCACACGCCCTGGAATGTTATAGATGATAATAGGCAAATCTGATGCATCTGCAATAGCCTTAAAGTGCTGATACATTCCTTCTTGAGAAGGTTTGTTGTAGTAAGGAACAATAGCAAGACCAGCAGCAAAACCGCCAAATTCCGCTACTTCTTTGACAAACTCGATCGAGTCTCGCGTATCATTGGTACCTACACCCGCAATCAAAGGGACACGTCCATTGACAATCTTTTGTACAGCCGCAAAGAGTTCCAACTCCTCATCGTGGGTCAAAGTTGGACTCTCAGCAGTCGTTCCTGCGAGAAGAATACCATCTGTATGATGGGCCAATAAATGCTCAATCAAGGCTGGAATAGCATCAAAGTTGATGGAACCATCCTCGTGGAAGGGAGTAATAAAGGCCGTGATGATTTTACACTCTTTTAAATCTTGATAAGACATGAAAACACCTCTCTATTTCAAAGAAGGAGTTCATCTGAACTCCTAAACGATATGACTATTTTAATTCAAATTTCAATTTGGCAGTTGGACGAACCAATCCACGTTCGTGGAGAGTTTCAGCAATCTGAACTGAGTTCCAAGCAGCACCTTTGAGAAGGTTGTCTGAAACAACCCACATGTGAATTCCTTTTTCAGCATCCAAGTCTTTACGGATACGACCAACAAAGGTATCACGTGAACCTACTGCATTGATGGCTTGCGGATAGATTTGATGAGCTACATCATCTTCAAGAACAGCGCCTGGGAAGGCTGCGATAGCTGCTTTGACTTCTTCTATTGGAGCCACTTCTTTTGTTTCGATGTAAACAGACTCAGAGTGAGCTGACAAGACTGGAATACGGACACATGTTGCCGATACTGCAATGCTATCATCTTCCATGATTTTCTTAGTTTCCTTGGTCATCTTCATCTCTTCGTATGTGTAATCATTGTCAGTGAAGACATCGATTTGTGGAAGAGCATTGAAGGCGATAGGATAATGTTTCTTGTCACCGCCTGAAGGCAAGATTTCCGCATGCAAATCACGTGGTTTCACCCCATCATTCAAGACTTCACGAAGTTCACGTTGTGTTTCAAGAATCGCTCCCATACCAGCACCTGAAACTGCTTGGTAAGTTGAAACAATGATACGGTCCAAGCCCCATTTTTGGCGAACTGGCTCAAGAGCTACCATCATTTGGATTGTTGAACAGTTAGGGCAAGCAATAATCCCGTTGTGGGCATCAAGTGCATGAGCATTGACCTCTGGAACAACCAAAGGAACATCTGGATTTTGACGGAAGTAAGATGTGTTATCTACTACTACCGCGCCAGCTTTAACTGCGTATGGTGCATACTTAGCTGATGTAGAACCGCCTGCTGAAAAGAGAGCAATGTCAACTCCTTCAAAAGCTGTTTCAATCGTTTCTTCAATCGTAATGTCTTGGTCTTTAAATTTCAAAGTCTTGCCTGCTGAACGTGCAGAAGCAAGTAAACGAATTTTATCGATTGGAAGTGTTGATTCTTCCAACATTTTTATCATCTGAGCACCGACAGCACCTGTCGCGCCGACTACAGCAACTGTATATCCCATACATAACCTCTTTCGGAATTTTCTAAAAATTTCTATAATAGAAGTATTATACTACTTTTTCCATGAATTGCAAAGCTTTTTCATCATTTTTTGGAAAATAAAAATCCCCAATCGCTAGACTAGGGACTAAGAGGCATCTTCATGTGATGAGCAGGTTCACACAACTCATCAAGGTCCGCTCCTGCGTTATGACCTCCTTATGCTCAATAGTAGTCCAAAGACTACCTATCGACTCATCGCATCTTCTATTCTACTAAAGAGAATGACTTTTGTCAACAGCCAAAACGCCTTAACTTCATTTATACAGGTCGATAAGAAAAACCTTGATCTCCCAAGGTCATTTTGTTTCTATCATGCTAATTGCCGGGATTGAACCGGCGACCTCATCCTTACCATGGATGCGCTCTGCCAACTGAGCTAAATCAGCTTACTTGAAAAGTATACTATAATCAGAAAAGCTTGTCAAGTTTCCTTAGAAATTTTCTATAAGAAAAAGCCAGGTAAAGGCTACCTAGCTTGTCTTCTTCTATTTGCTTAAATCGATTCGACGACCAATTTTACCGATAATAATCGCTCCAATAATCAATGAGGCAAATTCACCGATCCCTGTTGTAAACCAAGTAAGGAAGAATGGTAATTCTGCTACAATATTTAACTCTGCAGCGATGGTAAACATGGAAATTGAAAAGAGGATTGAGAAGAAGAAATGATCTTTTCGAATCAATCCGTTAAAGAGGTAATCCTTGCTGTATTTTGCAAAAAGCCAAACACCTAAACTGAGGAATACTAAGGTTGAACCACCACCAACAAAGACATCTAGCAGTCCGAAGCTAAAGAAATTAGCAATCATACAACCGATAGTAACTCCGATGATGTACTTGGGATTGTAAAAAGCCATAAAGTTCATCATTTCTGAAATACGGAACTGATAAGCACCATAGCTAATGGCATTTAGAGGCGGTGTGACAGTCAAAACGACATAGATAGCAGCGACGATTGCAATATCTGCAACATCACGAATAGTTAATTTTTTCATCTTTTCTCCTTTGGCGGTTATCCGCGTGTAATATGCTTGGTGAAAGAAGCTAAGCACCAAGGGTTGACTCAATCAACCTTACTAGTATAGCACAATAGCCTGCTTTATGCTATACTTAAAGCATGAAAAAACCTATTCAAAATTTTTTTAACAATGAAATCTTAGCCTATCTCTTTTTTGGCCTTGCAACAACTCTAGTTTCGATTCTCTCACGACTAGTCATTTATCAGCTAACTCATCAGGAACTCCTTGCTACTGCCCTAGCAAATATTATTGGTATCCTCTTTGCCTTTATCACAAATGATACGATTGTATTTAAGCAAGCAAGGAAGAATCGGCTTATTCGTTTAGTGAAATTTTCTCTTGCTCGCCTTTCTACTTTTCTGTTAGATTTACTATTTACTTTTCTGTTTGTGACTCAATTCCCTCATATCATAGGGCAATTTGTAAATGAAGACATTGATAAGATAAATACTATTGAAACAATAATTGCACAAATACTCATTATTATCATCAATTATATCTTGAGCAAGATCTATATTTTTAGAAAATAATGCTCCATTTATGAGCCTTTTAATTGCCTTCTATAATGATTTAGGATACAATGAAACACGAAACGTTGAAAGGAAAACAATATGTTAAAAAATCTAAAATCATTCTTGCTTCGAGGAAATGTTATTGACCTTGCTGTCGGTGTTGTCATTGCCTCTGCTTTTGGTGCTATCGTTACTTCACTTGTAAACGACATTATCACTCCTCTTATTTTAAATCCCGCTTTGAAAGCTGCTAAAGTCGAACGTATCGCTCAACTGTCTTGGCATGGAGTCGGCTATGGTAACTTTTTAAGTGCTATTATCAATTTTATCTTTGTCGGTACCGCCCTCTTCTTTATTATCAAGGGTATTGAAAAAGCACAGAAACTGACTGGTATAAAGGAAGAAAAAACTGACGAAAAAAAACCAACCGAATTGGAAGTACTTCAGGAAATCAAAGCTCTCCTTGAGAAAAAATAATCGTTTAAAAGGATCTAGCGCAAAGCTAAATCCTTTCTCTTTACTCTTTGGGTAACTTGCCTGCTTTTTCAAGCATTTTCTTGATAAGATAAGGCATCTTGACATTCTCCCGACCTTTTTTCTCAATCAATTTTTTCACAAATTCTGGCATTTGTAAATCTTGAGATTCGGCTAAGATATTTTTAGTCTCATCTGAAGGCACTAACTCATCAAAGGTTTCTTCTTCTGGGAGAAATTCCTTAAACTCTTGATGTTCATTGGCTCTGACTGTATTGACCAAGGCATCAATTAAACGAGAATCCGTATTTGGCATTGGTGGACGATGGTAGGTCACACCCAATTCCTGACATAAGTCATAACATTCCACATCATTGTCAAACAAGACTTCAATATGCTCGCTAATGAAGCTGATAGGAACAAAAATATAATGGTCTGGATGTTCTGTCTGTTCTCTGAGATACTCCAAAACATCTGGCTTAATCCATGGAATACCGATATCACTCTCACTCTGCCAAGTATTGGTATATTGTTCTGAACTCAAGCCTAGTTTTTCAGCGACTAGCTTGCTATTTTCAAAAATTTGATCGATATAGGGATCGCCAAAATCCAAGGCAAAAATGGGCACACTGTGGGCTGAAAAGATGACTTTAAAGCTATCCTGCTTTACTTCTTCTTTTAAAATCTTAGCAATTTCATCAGCCCAATAGTTTAAGAGCGCTTCTTCTTGATACCAATCCTTAATAACTAAAAATTGAATTTGTTTGCTTTCTAAAAATTTCTCATAACCCATGACAGAGTAAAAAGAATAATGAGGCTCCAAAATCAAGCAAATACACTGTTCAATACCGTCTGCTTCCATCTGACCAATCACATCTGGAATAAAGGGTCTGGAAAATTTATTGGCAAAATAGACACTATATTCATTTCCCAATCTAGCTTCTACCAAGGCAACCTCTTCACGCGTAATTCTTTGCAGAGGAGTGCCTCCAATTCTTACATAATTATCATAGAGAGTTTGAATCTCGTGGTCTTGAGGTCTCACTCCACGACGAATATTTGTGAAAAAATCAGCCACACCTTCAAAGGTAATCTCTTCTGGCGAACCGAAAGTCATCATTAAAATTGCTTTTTTCATAATCGCTTCCTTGTGATATTTTTATCAAGTTTATTTTATCATTTATCCATTAATAAGTAAACGCCAACATAGCGAATTTCCCTAACTTCTGTCTTTTGTTTTTCTCTCTTTTCTATGATACAATGGAAAAAATGAATTCAAAAGGAGTTTTTTTATGACTTATCCCAATCTCTTGGATCGCTTCCTAACCTACGTTAAGGTCAACACGCGCTCTAATGAACACTCTACTACTACTCCAAGTACACAGAGTCAGGTTGACTTTGCAACCAATGTTCTTATCCCTGAAATGAAACGTGTTGGATTACAAAATGTTTATTATCTACCAAATGGTTTTGCAATTGGGACCTTGCCAGCCAATGATCCATCTTTAACACGTAAGATTGGTTTTATATCGCACATGGATACTGCTGATTTTAATGCTGAAGGAGTCAATCCACAGGTAATTGAAAACTACGATGGTGGTGTGATTGAACTTGGAAATTCTGGTTTTAAACTGGATCCAGCCGACTTCAAGAGTCTTGAGAAATATCCAGGACAAACGCTCATCACAACCGACGGAACAACCTTGCTGGGGGCTGATGACAAGTCTGGTATTGCTGAAATTATGACAGCCATTGAATATCTAACTGCTCATCCTGAAATCAAGCACTGTGAAATTCGTGTTGGTTTTGGTCCAGATGAGGAAATCGGTGTTGGTGCTAATAAATTTGATGCAGAAGATTTTGATGTTGATTTTGCTTACACTGTTGATGGTGGCCCACTAGGTGAGCTTCAGTACGAGACCTTTTCAGCAGCGGGGGCTGAATTGCATTTCCAAGGCCGTAATGTCCACCCTGGTACTGCCAAAGGGCAAATGGTCAACGCCCTTCAGCTAGCAATTGATTTTCACAATCAACTTCCAGAAAATGACCGACCTGAGTTAACGGATGGTTACCAAGGTTTTTACCATCTAATGGATGTGACAGGTAGTGTCGAGGAGGCGCGTGCAAGCTACATTATTCGTGATTTTGAAAAAGATGCCTTTGAAGCGCGTAAAGCAGCTATGCAGTCTATCGCTGATCAGATGAATCAAGAACTTGGTAGCGACCGTGTCACCCTAAACTTGACAGATCAGTACTACAATATGAAAGAAGTCATTGAAAAAGATATGACTCCAATTACCATTGCTAAAGCCGTTATGGAAGATCTGGGTATCACGCCTATTATCGAACCAATTCGTGGAGGAACAGACGGCTCTAAGATTTCCTTTATGGGAATCCCAACCCCTAATATCTTTGCTGGCGGCGAGAATATGCACGGACGTTTTGAATACGTTAGCCTTCAGACTATGGAACGTGCAGTTGATACAATCATTGGTATCGTAGCTTATAAAGGCTAAAAAGACGAGGTAGCTCAGCTACTTCGCCTTTCTTTTTATTCTACTGGTTTTTCTTAGTTTCCAGTACTTGTTGTAGATTCTGTTGTTTCCTTTTCTGAAGCTAATTCAGCAGGTTTAGAATCTCTTGTATTGCTTGGTTTGTTTTCGTCGCTAGCAGTTTCACTGTTAGATTCTGCAGTTGCGTTTGGTTGGTTCTCAGCACTGGTGTTAGCACCATTTGCTTCAGCATTTCTTGCTGGAGTTGCTTCTTCACTTGCGCTAGCTTTTGACTGGATTTGGTGATTCAAGACCAGAATAGCTTTTGTCAATTCAAGTAAAGCTGCTTTGTCTTTACTCTTAGCAGAAAGTTGATCTAGTAGAGCATCCACCTTATCAAAGTCCTCATCAGAACCATTATTACTTTCTAAATAAGAGTGAAGCGATATGAGAATATTGTAGAGTTTTTGATAGAGTACAAGTGTCTGAGGATCTTGTTCAGCATTTTCCTTTTCTTGTTGAAGGGCGCTGGCGATACGAGTCAAGACATCTTTTATCTGGCTGTTTACTTCATCCAAGTCTGCATCAGCCTTGTTTGTAGCAGCTTTGAGATTTTCTACTTCTTCTTCCAAGGATTGTCTGATTCCTTCTTCTTGGATTTGCTCTAAGAGTTGAGTTGCCTTGCTCAAAAGACTTTCTACTTCTTCCTTGCTAACATGATTAACATGCTCTTCTTTTTTAAGATCAGGATAAAGATCTTTCAGGAATTCATAAATTGCTTGCTTAGCAGATTGACTATCAACTTTTTCTTTATCTAAAACTGTTTCATTTACTTTTGTAGAAGCTGACTGATTTTTCAAAGCATCTTCTACTTCTTGTTTTGTTTGATAAATGCTTGGGAACAATTTATTCAAGTCCACAGCCTTACGGAAGGATTGGGATTGATATAAAGTAAAAGTCAAATTAGCTACTTTATTACGAAGCTCATCACTTAAACGACCATCGTTTACATGCTCATAGAAGTACTTGATATATTTCACTGTTGTATCACCAGTACGATCATTAAAGTCTTGTAAAGCTTGCAGTTGTGATTCAACCGCTGCTAAACCAGCCTCATCTTTAGCTAACTTAGCTTCTTGAAGTTTAACGAGAAGGTCTTTCTTAGGAAGCCCATAAGAGTCTGTATCCAGTGTGTTGATTTTATCAATCAAGACCTGATATTTCTTATCTAAAGCACTTGTTTCAACAGGTTTGACACTTTCATCGATATGGATATATTGCTTATCAAAGAGATCAAGTGTCGCAAGATAACCCGCTGTAGAGTTAGTTGCCAATTTCTTCATGTTTTCAGTAAACTGACCTAAGGCTAACTCAATCTGTCTTTGTTTGATTGGATCTTCTTTATAGACGTTTCGACTTTCAGCTAGAAGTTGATCTACTTTTGCCAAAACTGCCTTCTCATCAAAAGCTCCAGGTTGATAGTTGGATTGAAGAGCTGGAATCTTGTTTTTCAAAGCCACTTCATAGCCCTTGGTTTGAACCTTGATGTAGTGATTGTGGTCGCCATGAGGAATGACAAAACTACCGTTTTCAACCTGCAAACGATAAGGAGACACACCATCACGTAAGGCAGTCGTATAAAGTTCATTTAGGAAATCAAGTTCTGGATTTCCAGTTTGGAGTGGAAGTCGAACATGTTCCTTACGAACAGCATAAGGATGAATATGAGTTGGATCGTAGGCTTGGTCTGGATTTCCAAAAACAAAGAATCCGTTTGAAATTCTAATCGCTTCAAGTGGAACCCCATAGGTCTTAGAAATGTAAGCAATTTTTTCTTCATCGCTAGCATCTCTTGAGAAAGACTCTACCGTTTTAGCAAGAGGTTTTACAGGCTCTGCATCATGATGTGTTTTCAAATGGTCCTGTGCAGCCTTAATTTGTTCTGCTGTCAAATCCTTCTTATAGAAGTAATGATTGTGGTCCCCGTGACTCATAACAAATCCTTGATCATCTTCACTGATGACACGATCAGCATCAAAATCATGGCCATGTTCGTCATGGTGATGACCATGTGCATCTTCATCATGATCGTCATCGGCATCATGAGCTGGACTTGGTGTTGTTGTATTTGCACCTTTCAAGTGGTCTTGCGCTGCCTTAATTTGGTCTGCTGTCAAATCCTTCTTGAAGAAGTAATGGTTGTGGTCGCCGTGACTCATGATAAATCCTGCTTCATCTTCTCTGATAATTCGATTGACATCAAAATCATGACCATCTTCTTCATGTTCCACATGTGAAACACCAGGATTGGCTGAAAGAGATGGCGAAGGTGTTGTTAGACCATTGTTTGGAAGAGTCGGTTGCCCAATTACGGTTGATTTTGGAATGTAATGGAAATGATCACCATGTCTTACAATATAGGCTGTAGCAGTTTCTTCGACAATATCTTTAGGATTAAAGATATAGCCATCAGATGTTGAAGAGATAGGCTTATTTGTAAGTAATGAGGCATGATTCAAAGTAGATGGACTACTTGAAAGACTTCCTAGACTAGACGCTACTTCATGAGGTTTTTCATTTGTAGAGACCGTAGAATCAGTCCCGCCTATAGGCACCATTCTAGCAATCTTTTCTTCTAAGGCAGAAAGCTTGCTGTAAGGAATAAAGTGATAATGGTCGCCATGCGGAATCGCAACTCCATTTGCCGTACGGCTGATAATCTTAGCAGGGTCAAAAACCAGACCATCTGATTCACTGTAACGTTGGTCGCTAGGTGAATCATAGAGTTCTTTCAATAGACTTTGGAGATTTTCAACTTTGCTTTCTGACTTGCTAGTTGAGCCTTGTGCTACAGATTGCGTGTTATTGTCACTAGCTGCTGAAGAATAGCTTAACTGACTCGGTTGAGTATTTTTCCCAGCTAGATGAGCTTTTGCTGCTGCTAATTCACTAGCAGACAAATCACTTTTTGGAATGTAGTGATAGTGACCTCCGTGGGGAACGATATAAGCATCACCCGTATCTTCGATAATATCAGCTGGATTAAAGACATAACTATCATCTGTCGTATAACGTCCCTGAGACCTTGCTACAGCAACATCAGAGCTGACCTTCTCATTATCTTTGACATGTTCTTGTTTTTGACGATTGATTTCATCTTTGGTTCGAACATTATCAGCATGAGCTGCATCTTTCAGGTAAACATAATATTTTCCATCGACCTTGATGATATAACCACCCTTGACCTCATTGACAATATCTCCATCCTTAAGTTGATAGTTTGGATCCTTCATCAAGAGTTCTTCACTAAAGAGGGCATCATAAGGAACTTTCCCATTATAGTAATGATAGTGGTCACCGTGTGACGTCACATAGCCCTGATCTGTAATTTTGATGACAATTTGCTCAGCCTGAATTCCTTCTTTTTGGCTGACCTGGTCTGGTGTCAAGTTTTCACTTTTCTGACTGGACTGACTACCATCCACATAAGAGACACGATTATTGTCCTTATTTTCCTGCGATCGATGCTGGTTTAGTGCATATGCACATAGACTCAAGGATACGATAACAGCTGATCCGGCTGCTATATACTTTTTACTGAATTTCATAAATCCCTCATTTCAATAAATGATGAAGCTTTTTCTCAACTTCTTTTTCTCGGTTAAACAATTTTTCTAAACTGGTTATTTAACCATTTAATTAACCAGTAAATAGTTTACCTTTTTTAAGTTTATCTGTCAAGATTTTTATATCATTTAAAAAAATAAAAGCCAGTATTACTACTGACTCTTACATCATCTTGATTTAATAGGATAAACTTATGCTTCTGGTTTCGTCGTAACTGACTCACTACCTTTTAACAAAGCAAGTAATTTTTCTGCCTCTGTCATGATGTCATTATTATCCATGGTTTGCAGGCTCAAGTTACCTCGTAAACTAGCCAGGGTTTCAGTCGCAGTAGCTTTCAGACTAGCATCCGTTACTTTATCAAGTAAAGCTTCTACTTCTTTGAGTTTGGCTTCCACTTTTTCAGTCTCTACTTGATGGACTTCTGGCTCTTCTGTAGTATCTTCAGCTTCTTCCTCTGTCTCGTCTTCATCAGTGCTCGGTTTATAAAGATTATCTGCTGAAGGATTTAAACCAGCGTGATTCTCTTTTTCATCAGATTCAGAGCGAGTTGGCTCACTTACTTCATCATGTTCCTTATTTTCATCAGGTTTACCGTCTTGGTCTGCCTTATTTTTACGAACATGGTCGCTAGCATTACCCCAACCATTATCTGAATGAGGACGTTGGTCCGGATGTTCAACGTAGTATTTTACAGTCGCAAATAAATCTTCTAAGGTATAACCCTCAGGTGCCTTATAGAGTCCTTCGTCAAACCATGCAAACTTAAGATTATGATAGTGATCAAAGTGAGGAATTATAAAGTAACCATTCTGTACAGCTACAGTATACTGTAAATGATTTGGTATTTTTTCTAATGGTACCTTGTTCTCAGCTGTTACGCGGTTATAGATAGCTTCTGTCCCTGTTGCCTCTGGTTTTGCTTCAGTAGAATTTGGAGCTTGTAAGCCTTTTTCTTTAGCATAAGCCTGAGCTGCTGCCCTTTCAGCTTCAGATAAGCTGTCTTTTTTAATCCAGTGGCTATGGTTCAAGTGTGGAGTGACGTAGGCATTTCCTGCATCACTTTCAATATCATGTTCGTCAAAAATGTAGCCATCTGAGGTTGTATATTTACCTGCTAATTTCGCTAATTTAATTTCATCGTTTGTATAGGCAATTTGAGCATTTGGTTTGCCAAGGCGTTCTGGGTGGGTAATCGGTGCTAGAAATGCCAATAAATCATCTACCAATTTTACTTTATTATTAGAAGATTCATTATTCAAGCGTTCTGCTAATTTGTCTAAGGCTTGGAAATCAACAGCACGCCCCTTATTTTCAGACAAGGCTTTATGAGCCTGGGTTAACAGATTGTAAGCTTTATCATAAAATTCTTTGTCACGAGAAGAGACGTTTTCTTTCTTCGCAACTAGAGCATGTGTCTCTTGAGTTTTCTTAGACAAGAGATTTTCAATAGCATCAATCTTATCCTTAGCCAAGTCTTTAGCAAAAACATAGTGACTGACACCAGCAATTTCCACAACATATCCTTTTCCAACTTTTCTAACAACCTGTTCTACTGCAAAATTAGTTTGTTTTTTCTCAGTTGACGGTTGAGCTTGCGGTTTTGGTGCTGGTTTCAAATAATGCATTCCTGGCACGACTGCACCATTTTGCCCTTTTAACAGAATCATTCTTGCAATCTTCTGCTCTAAATCAGACATTTGTGAATAAGGGATAAAGTGATAATGATTTCCGTGAGGCACAGCAACACCATTTGCTGTACGATCTGTTATTTGTGCTGGGTCGAATACCAAGCCATCCGATTCCACATGTCGTTCTGACAAAGGTTTGGCATACAATTCACGTAAAAGGCTTGAAATGTCTTCCCCTTGATTTTGATGATAAGTTGGAGTGACAGTTAGATTGTGGTTCTCTGACAAGCTTGGTTGAGCTGGGTTTGCATTATGACTAAAACTTGAAGAAGGACGAGACCCCTGCTTCCCATTCCAATAGGCTTGGGCTGCAGCCAATTCCCCTGCAGACAAAGCGCCTTTTGGTATATAGTGAAAATGGTTACCATGCGGTACAATAAAAGCGTCACCTGTATCTTCAATCACATCTGTCGGACTAAAGACATACCCATCATCTGTTGTATAGGCTCCTCCAGTTGCTCTATTCGGTGCCGGCGTATTGAGATTAAAGTTTGGTTTAATGGTTGAACCTAGTTTATCTGTACTGCTTGGTTTCGTATTATCAGAATGCTTTTGAACTGGCCGACCTCCAATTGGTAGATTTCGAGCCAATTTTTCTTCCAAAGCAGACATTTGTGAATACGGAATGAAATGGAAATGATCCCCGTGAGGAACTGCCACACCATTTGCAGTACGTTTTATAATCTGTGCTGGGTCAAATACTAATCCATCAGACTCCACATGACGTTGGCTAAGTGGCAAAGCATACAATTCTTGAAGGAGACTAGCTAAATCCTCACTTTGACTTTCAGAATCTGTTGCAGGATTTTGAGGAGTTCCAGATTGACTCGTTCTCACACTAGATCTTGTTTCTCCCCTGCTAGAACGATATTCAACCGTACTTAATTGACCGCCTTTTCCAGATAGGAAGGCTTGGGCAGCAGCTAATTCACTAGCAGACAAGTCACTCTTAGGAATATAGTGGAAGTGATTGCCGTGAGGGACAATATAAGCATCACCCGTATCTTCTATAATATCAGAGGCATTGAAGATATAACCATCATCCGTTGTATAGCGTCCTTGGGCTCTGGCTACAGCAACAGCATTATCTGTGCTTGCATTATGATTATGACTGTGTTCCTGCTTCTGACGTTTAATCTCTTCTTTTGTCCGAATATTGTCCGCATGGGCCGCATCTTTAAGGTAAACATAGTATTTACCGTTTACCTTAATGACATAGCCACCCTTGATTTCATTGACAATGTCTGAATCCTTCAACTGATAATTCGGATCTTTCATCAGCAGTTCTTCACTGATGATGGCATCATAAGGAACCTTGCCATTATAGTAATGATAATGGTCTCCATGAGAGGTCACATAACCTTGATCCGTAATCTTGATAACAATTTGTTCGGCGTTGATTCCCTCTCTCTTACTGACTTCATCTGGTGTCAAATTTTCTGCCTTTTGACCAGCCTGATCACCGTCTATATAAGCAACTCGATTAGACTCTTTCTTAGCCTGACCAGCTTGGTACCGTCCAAGTTCATAGGAACAAACACTTAGGGCAAGGACTGCCACTGAACCCGCTACATATTTTTTATTGATTTTCATTCTTTCCTCACTTTAATTCTTCTGCTAAAACACTTATATTTTCTTCAAGATTTTCTAGGTAAGTCTTGTCATTTTGTGGGTCTGCCTCTAAAGGATTCAGAGTTTTAAGACCCACACCTGTTGATTTGACAAGAGTTTCAGCTACTTTTGAAGAAGCGTTACTTTCTGTAAAAATCGTTTTAACCTTATAGGTTTTAACAAATTCCTGAATTTCTGTTAGTTGTCTTGGACTTGGTTCTTGTTCAGGAGAGATGCCTGCAATACCAAGTTGATGAAGCCCAAATCTCTTAGCTAGATAAGAAAAGGCTGTATGTTGTGTTACAAATGTTTTCTGAGTCGCTTTTTCAAATTTAGGCTGAAATTTCTTAGTTAGTTCTTGAGCTTTTTTGATAAAGGCTTGCGCATTTTTCTGGTAAGTTTCTTTATGCTCACTATCCACCTCTGAAAGTTTATCAGCGATAATCTGAGCTTCTTCACCAGCTTTTTCAGGATCTAGCCAAGTGTGAGGGTCATAGAGCGTTTTTTCATCAACTCCATCCCCTGCTTCCACATCTTCTAGCCCTGGGACGCGGTCCAAGGTCATTCCCTCAGAAGCCTCTAAAACCTTAACTTTGGATTTTTTTAGATTTGGATCCAGACTTCCTGCCCAAGATTCGAGTGTATGAGAATGATAAACAAAGACATCTGCATCATAGATGGCCGCGATGTCATTTGCCGAAGGTTCAAAAGAATGAATCCCACTACTTGACTGAATCATCCGAACATCATTCAAGTCACCAGATACTTCCTTAACCATAGCGTAGATAGGATAAAAACTGGTCACAATTTTCATCCCCTTTCCTGTCTGGCTTTCCTTTTGACTACAGGCTCCTAGCAATAATAGAAAAACACTTAACAAGACTAAAAATAAATTTTGTTTCTTCATGAACAACTCCTTAACCATTTAATTAACTAGTAAACATTCTACTCCTAAAAATTTAATCTGTCAAGATATTTTTAGAAAAAATTTGAAATTTCTTTCACATATAAAAATCTGCTGAGTTTCAACAACTCAACAGATTCTCACTTTATTCTTCTATAGTAGAATGCTTATAACCATAAGTGAAGTAAATAATACTTCCTATCAACAAGGCAATCAAGAAAGCAATCCAGGTTTCCATATTATACTGTAACATAAAGGATAAACAAATGATGATTGATAAAATCGGTAATAAGGGTACCAAGGGTGTTTTAAATTCGCCCGCTTTGGGCATTCCTTTTTCTTTCCGTAAGCGAATCAAGCCGTAAGCCAGCATGATCAAGTAGGCCAAGGTACAAATGTTTAAGAAGGCTGCAATACTAGCTAGTGGGAACATTCCTGCTGCTACTGCTGAAGCTAGACCTGTCAAGATAGTAGCATTTTTTGGTACCTTACTTGTCTTCGTTAGTTCTTTAAAGGCAGCAGGCATTAAGCCATCGCGCGCTAAACTGTAAATCATACGCGATAGGGCATAGGTCATCGAAATACAAACTGTAATCAAGGTCAAGATAGCCACTAATGACACATAGTTGGCTGCCCAACTAATCCCAACACTACGAAGGGCAAAGGCAACGGCATCATCGACATTTAGATGGCTATAGTGAACTACACCAGTTAAGACAAGCGTCACCAAGGCATAAAGAATGGTTACGATAGAAAGCGATAAGACAATCCCTCTAGGAATATTTTTTTGAGGAGTCTTGACCTCATCTACAGCCATAGAGATGGATTCAAATCCCAAAAAACCGAAGAACATCAAGGACGCACCAGCCATAATACCAGTACTAGCGCCATAGATTTGTCCAAAACCATAAGGAGCAAAATTACTCCAGTTATCAAGTTTGATATGCCAAATTCCTACTAAAACAAAGAGAGCTAAAGCGGAAAATTTCAAAATCACTAGAATAGAATTAAAGCGTAAGGCTGCCTTGGCATTTAGTAAAACAAGTGAAGTCACCAAGACCAAGACAAGAATAGGCAATAAATCAACAAATGTCCCAGCTTGAGGATTAAAGGTACCATTTAAAGCCTGAGGAAGGGCTATCCCGTATTGAGAGAGCAAGCCTTTAAAATAAGCTGCCCAACCCGAAGCCACACCAGATATGGCTGTCATGAACTCCATCATGGTTAACCAGCCAGCCAACCAAGCTGGAAATTCTCCTAAAATAGAATAGAGATAACTGTAGGCACCACCTGTAGCAGGTACTCGTGAGGCAAATTCTGCAAAAAAGAGAGCTGATAATCCCACACACAAGGCAGAAATAACGATTGAAATCACTAGGGCTGGACCAGCTAGAGTTGAGGCTGCAGTACCTGTTATTGTAAAGACGCCTGTCCCTACCATGGCTCCGATACCCAGCAAAATCAAATCCCATAACTTCAAATGCCTGTGCATCTCCGTTTTATCCAAACTTACATTCTTTGTTCTAAATATATTCATATTTGACTCCTAAATAAAATGATGATTCTATTTTACCATAAATATAGGATATTTGTGAATATTTATAAAATAATTTTCTAAAAAAATCTGACTACATATTGTAATCAGATTTTATCGATTCTAGTTCATTTCTTTAAATGCTGCTTCTGCATCCGCGTTACTGATAACACCAAATTGAATCTTTCCAATCTTTCCTTGACTATCAATCAGGTATTCTGTAGGAATGCTTCGAATTTGATAAGCTTGGAAGGTAGTTGCTTTTGTATCATAAAGAACTGGGATATCCTTATAACCTTGATCTTGGAACCACTGTGGGAATTGCTCAACAGTTTTTTCACCTTGAATTCCTGGTGCAATGACACTAAGAATTTCGAAATCGCGATCTGGTTTCGCAGCTAATTCCATCAACTCAGGCATACTTTTTTTACATGGACCACACCATGAAGCCCAAAACTTCAAGTAGACTTTTTTACCCTTGTAATCAGATAACTTAACTTCTTTACCATCCATGGATTGCAAGGTGAAGTCTGGAGCATCTTTTCCAACAGCAATTTGTTGTACGGACGTTTGTTGTTGCTGTTGTTTTGGCTGTTGTGCCGCTTGAGTCTTTTTAGTTTCTTCCTCACCACAGGCCATCAATACGACTAATGATAAAAGGCTTAAACCAGCAAACATTATTTTTTTCATCTTTTTCTCCTTTATTCAAAAATTCCAGCTAGAACATTTACTTGTCCTAATAGTAACAAAATTCCCATTAAAATAATGAGGAAACCACCAATTTTCTTCAGTAGCATCATATGACGTTTAATTTTACTAAAACATGGCATTACTACACCTGAAGCTAGAGCCAAGACCAAGAAAGGAATAGCCATCCCTAGAGTATAAATCAAGGTATAGATAGCTCCTTGCCAGGCGCCATTGCCTCCAGAAGCTGCAAGCGCTAAAACAGAACTTAAAACTGGACCAATACAAGGCGTCCAACCAAAGCTAAAGGTAATACCGAGTAAAAAAGCTGACCAATAACGATTTGCCTCTGATTTCTTGAAAGTAAAACTTTTTTGAATCTCTAATTTCTTAAAATGAAAAATTTCCATCTGGTGAAGACCTAAAATGATAATAATGGTTCCCATGACATATCGAAACCAATTGGCATAGAGAATATGACCAAAGTAACCAGCGCCAAAGCCTAGAATAAAGAAAATAAGAGAAATACCTGCGATAAAGCAAAGTGTTCGAATCAAGCCTGACCAGAGAACCTTTCTCCCAAATAAAGAAAAGCTTTTTGCACTTTCCTGATCATCCAATAAAATTCCAGCATAGACTGGCAGAAGAGGAAAAATACAGGGAGAAAAGAAGGACAAGACCCCTGCTAAAAAAACGGAGATTGAAAATATTATCGTTTCCAATAAAGAACCAACTTTCTTAAGATTTCTAATCCTATTTTACTATATTCAATTTAATTTGTATGCTTTCTGCTACGCAAAATCGTATCGGGCACTATTGGACTACTCTTTTCTTTTGCTAGTCAAGGTGGATCTTGTCCCCAAAATAGCCAAAAAGCAACGACAAGGGTTACTCGTCGCTGCTTTTGTGAACGAAAATGTCTTTTAGGTCTGACATTTCATAATTCATGTTTTACTTGAGTTTGGCAAGGATTGCTTTAAGCTCCTCTACTAGTTTAGCTTCTGTCTCTGCTGAGCCATTTTCCTCTTTCACGAAATCAAGGGTTTCTTGGAGAAGTTTTTGGGCTTTGGAAAGGACTTTTTTATCCGCTTTTTCTGCATCTAGCTGTCCGAGAACCTTGGTCAATTCCGTGCTTAATTGCTGGATTTCTGACCCTTTCTTACGACGAACCAACCAGAAGGCAATCACGCCTAGGAGAGCAAGTAGACTGACCACAATCACTCCTGCTGGAACTGAGTTTGTTTCAGTCATCTTATCTGAATCCTTACTATCTTCCGTTCCTTGCTTAGCATCTTTCTTGTCCTGTGTAGGCTTGCTGTCGCTAGCATTTGCTTTCACATCTTTGAGAGAGTCCAAGACAGCCTTCACAGACTCTACTGCAGTACGCAGACCTTGCTCTGTCAAGGCACTATCTTCCAGAGCTTTTTGAGCATCTAGGAGGACAGCCTTGGCTGCATCGATTTTCGGATCAGATACTGTTGCCAAAGCTTTCAAGCGTTGGTCTAACTCTTGAGTCAAGGCACGAAGTTCAGACTTGTCAACTTGCTCTTGAGCTGGAGCTTGCGTGCTCGTTGAGCTAGCTGAAGCGCTTGCTGCCGCTCTAGGAGCTTGAGTCGGAGCTGAACTTGGAGCTGGAGCAGGACTTGCAGGTTGACTCGGAGCAGTTGGTTGAGACGGTTGAGGAGCTGGCTCAGATGGAGCTGTTGGAGTCTCAGTAGCTCCTTGGTCTGGCTGAGTAGGAGTAGAAGGTTGAGGTTGAGGCGTAGGAAGCGGACGTGGAGATGGTTGTGGATTGATGTTCTTGATAGCATCGATTCCTGCCACTTTTGCCTGTTCTACATCCTTATTTGTTACGCCCTTGTCTACCGCAATTTTAGCATCCTTAGCTTCTTGATCCACCTGTTGCAATGCTCTTGACTTGTCCTCAGTTGTCAAATCAAAACGATTCGAAATTTCTGTTTTCTTAGCAAATGCAGCAGCTTCAATTGCTTCGATTGCTTCGGCTTTCTTAGTTCCTGTAGCTGTGACTTTATTGATTTCGCTAACTCCATTTGTTTTAGCTGTCTCTACTGTCGCATCTGTTGTTGCTTCATTTATTGCTTTTATCGCTGCATCTGCTTTTGTTTTTACTGCTTCTTTTCCTGCAGTTTTTTCTTCTTCTGTTAAGCCTGCTTGGTTTCCTATTGTTGTCTTCTTAGCTTCCGCTACTCGATTAATTTCTGCAATTGCTTCGGCTTTCTTAGTAGTTCTTGGCAACGTAACATTTCCTATGTTAGTAATTCCATTATTCTTCGCTGTATTCAACGCTGTTTCATCTTGAGCATTTTTTATATTTTGGATAGCGTTATCTTTTGCTGTTTTCGCTAATCCTTTTACTTCTGTTTTTTCTTCATTAGTTAAAGAATTATCCTTATCTATATTAGAAGTTTTCATTGAAAATGCTTGTTCTACTTCATTTTTCGCCCCATCTTTATCTAATACTGGCGTTGGTGGCGTTGGTATTGTTACTGCATCACTCAAGTCTGATGTAGATCTTGCTACACTAATATCTCCACCATAAGTTGCTTTTATAGTTTCTTTATCCCTAGCAATGTTTTTTGCAGTAATCTTGTCCCCTACATTAAATGCATCACCTGGTGTCCAACTGGCAGTCCCATTTACAGCATCAATTGTTGCTTTTTTAGTATCATTTAGATAAAATTCAACAATTGAATCTTTGGTATTTCTAGCTGTCGCTTTAACAACAGCTCTTTTCCCTGCAGCATTTTCCAAATTTTCTACCGTTACAGTTGGTTTATTAGGTTTTACATTTACTTTAAGTGTCTTATTAACATAAACTTCACCAGTTTTTGAATCAGTAAACTTCAAACGAAAATCATAAGTACCTACCGCTCCGTCGCTTCCTCTAGTTTCATATGTATAAAGCACGAAGTCCCCTTCAACTTTACTTCCCCTATAATCTAAGTATGCTCCAGTAGTCGTAGCACTTGTGTATTGAGGTCTATAACCTTGACGTCTTCTGACTTTTAATATATACCGTGCATTTGGTGCTCGTCCAGCCTCTGTTTCCATACTTCCATCTAACTGATAAAATGTAACGTCACCTGCAGGAGCTGTCCTAAACCCACTACCTTCTGTAAAAGTAGTTCCATTCAAGCTATGATTATGCCCTGCGATATTGGTACCGTTTGGTTCTGTATTTTCTGCCTTTAGACCGACCGTCACTTTACCGTTTGTTGTATCAAGTTTAGGAGCCTTAGGTTCTACATCCTTCTTAACACGTTTTAAGCCAGTATTTTTATAACTTACTAATGTTCTAAAAGCTACATCTATTTCTGTTTGATTTTGCGCCGTTGCAAGGACTTGTCTCGCTTCTTCGGCTTTTGCTTTTAAGGCTGCTACTGATTCTTCTGTGTAGTTTTCTGTTTTTATGGCATCAATTTCACTTAATAGCGATTCTAAGTTCTGAGTATTTAGTTGTCTACTAAGTTCAATATCTGTTTTTGGTTGATCTTGTTTTTCTGCTATCTCTTTACTTGATTCTAATTTAGAGTTGCCTTCAGTACTCCTTTCCTCAACCTTAGATTTTCCTTCACCATCTTTAGATGAAGTTCCTGGGTCTTTTTTCTCTCTTCCTTGAGTTTCTGCTTCAGTTCCTGCTTGTCCTACGCTTGGATTTTGACTGCTTGTCTCTGATGAGCTTAGGGCAGATGAATTGTCAGGCTTGACATCCCTATCCTGAGCGACCACTTCTGTACTTGATTCTGCCGCCTGCACTTCTGTCGCTGGATTAGCCACAAAAAAGACAGACCCTAGCAAGACTGAGGCTGCTCCGATTGAAAACTTGCGTATAGAAAAGCGTTGGCGCTCATTCATTTTAAACTGTTTCATAGTTTTTCCTTTCTTTCTACCCTGTCTTTTCTCCTCTAGCCATGTTCATGCAGGCATCAACTCGCGATAAAAACAGGAAAACATGACCTTTTCTCATCTTGAACAAATGACAAAAAGCCTATTGTTTACTAACACTTAATTATATCAACTTAGTTCCCTTCCTTCAACCTCACTTTGCTTTAGAAAATCGATAATTATATATATATATATGGCTGTTGCCTATTTTAAAGGATTTATAGGCTCCTTATTTGGAAATTTAGTATATTTTCATTATTTTCAGAAATTTTAAATTTATATGACATTCAAAAGAAGCTGTTCGTCTTGCTATCTATCGCCAGAAAGACCTATCCTAGACTCAGCAAATAAAAAACAGGCTCTCCGAAAAATCAGAAATCCTGAGATACTATTTGATATAACTCCTATCCCAAATCACTTGATGTAGGCTCTCCCAGCTGTGTAGAATAGCTGAGGTAGACTAACTATGACAAAAATCAGCCATAGCCTGACTCGTAAAAGCCCAGATAAATATAGGAAAGAAGCAAAGAGAAAGGCCGATAGCAAAATCATACCCAAAGTCTCTCCAAAATTCCTGCAAATAAATAGAAGCCAAAGGAGAGATAAATGATAAAGAGACTAAAGCAAAAACGCTTGCCTGTCTTTTAGTACAAAAAGCACACCTTGACCAGATGGTTTTCCTTACCGTTAGTGCTGATTTTACAACAATGCCTCAAACTCAGTGACAGTCATTTCCAATTGCTCGCTCGCAACCTCAGGTGTTAGAAGACCTTGACGTACTAGATTTACTAAACCTACTTTTAGTCCCTGTTCGATGCCTTCAGCTCGTCCACGTTCAAGTCCTTGTGCTAAACCTTTTTCGATGCCTTGTTCAATCCCCTCTGCACGACCACGTTCAAGTCCACGCTCTAAACCTTGTTCAATACCCTCTGCACGACCACGTTCCAACCCTTTTTCCTCAGCTTGTTCCAAGGCATAGTCCTGCGCTAGCAAGGCTTGTTCTTCGCGCATACGTAGTTGACTAAACATCTTCCTGTCCTCCTCGGACCAGCTCTTGTAGTCCAGCAGTTGGTCTGCTTGGCTGATGGCTCGCTCTGGTTGTTGGGTAAAGGGTTTGTTCCCGAAAAACTCCAACCACAGTTTACGAACCTCGTCTTTGCTGGTTTCTCTGTATTTTTTAGGTTTTATTTGTAATGTTTTTCAATAGCGCCTCAAACTCAGCCACGGTCATACCTAATTGCTCACTTGCAACCTCAGATGACAGAAGTCCTTGGCGAACCATATCTAAAAAAGCAAGCAGCTTTCCACGTTCAATACCTTTTTCCTCAGCTTGTTCCAAGGCATAGTCCTGTGCTAACAAGGCTTGTTCTTCGCGCATACGTAATTGACTAAACATTTTCCTGTCCTCCTCGGACCAGCTCTTATAGTCTAGCAGTTGGTCTGCTTGGCTGATGGCTCGCTCGGGGTGTTGGGTAAAGGGCTTGTTCCCAAAAAACTCCAACCATGGTTTACGAACCTCGTCTTTGCTGGTTTCTCTGTATTTTTTTAATTCCAAGAACGCCATCTTAACCAGATGGTTTTCCTGACCGTTATTGGTGATAGTTAAGACCTCACCTGTCGTATCCTCTCGCATACTAAAACTGTGAAAGGCTAAATCGTCCGAGAAGTAGTTGCTATCCACGATTGCGATAGCGTATACTGGTGCGATATGTTTGTAACTCTGGTGAGTATTTCCTTCTTGCTGGCGGATTTTTTCAAGATTTTGATTGACCTGACTGCATAGGTAAGCCCACAGGCGATTGATGAAAAAATTCTGATGGTGGACTTGGATTTCAATAATAACCTGGGTTCCATTATCTAGTTCAGCCAAGACATCTATGCTAGTATAGAAATCTTGGGCTGAATAAGGCAGAGAAGGTAGTACATGAATATTGCTTCCTTCCAAAATGGTTACATTTTTTGCTGGTAAGTCCAGCATATCGCGGATAAATTGACAAGTGATTTCTGGATTACTAAAGATTTTCTTAGCAACCAAGTCATTAGTCGGGCTAATGCCCGGATGTCTGAGAATCATATTTCCTCTCCTTTCATTATAGCACATTTTTAAATCTAATTTACTAGATTTGATGCTTCTATCTATTTATTCGGAAAAGAAAGTGAAAAGTTCAAACTTTCCTGAAAATAACAATATCTTAGATAAAAAAGATAGCCAAACTCTTTACATCAAGAAATTTAGCTATCTTTTTTAGGTTGTTTTAAGATTGCATAACGCTTACAGATTTCTCACTTATGTTCTTTCAACAGCACTTCAAACTCAGCGACGGTCATGCCTAATTGCTCACTCGCAACCTCAGGTGTTAGAAGACCTTGACGTACTAGATTTACTAAACCTACTTTTAATCCCTGTTCGATGCCTTGTTCAATCCCCTCTGCACGACCACGTTCTAAGCCCTTTTCCTCAGCTTGTTCCAAAGCATAGTCCTGAGCCAATAACGCTTGTTCTTCTCGCATACGTAGTTGACTAAACATCTTCCTGTCCTCCTCGGACCAGCTCTTGTAGTCCAGCAGTTGGTCTGCTTGGCTGATGGCTCGCTCTGGTTGTTGGGTAAAGGGTTTGTTCCCGAAAAATTCTAACCATGGTTTGCGAATACTATCTTTGCTGGTTTCTCTATATTTTTTTAATTCCAAGAACGCCATCTTAACCAGATGATTTTCTTGTCCATTGTTTGTAATTGTTAAAGCCTCTCCCGTCGTATCCTCTCGCATGCTAAAACTATGAAAAGCCAAGTCATCTGAGAAGTAGTTACTATCCACGATTGCGATAGCGTACACTGGTGCAATGTGTTTGTAACTCTGGTGAGTATCACCTTCACGCTGACGAATTTTTTCAAGATTTTGATTGACCTGACTACACAGGTAAGCCCACAGGCGATTGATGAAAAAATTCTGATGATGAACTTGGATTTCGATAATAACCTGCGTGCCATTGTCCAACTCTGCCAAGACGTCTATACTGGTATAGAAATCCTGTGCCGAGTAGGGCAGGGAAGGCAAGACATGAATGTTACTTCCCTCCAAAATGGTCACATTTTTTGCTGGTAAGTCCAGCATATCGCGGATAAATTGACAAGTGATCTCTGGATTGCTAAAAATTTTCTTAGCAACCAAATCATTGGTTGGGCTGATGCCCGGATGACGTACAGTCATATTTCTTCTCCTCTCATTATAGCACATTTTTTAATCTAATTTACTAGATTTGATGCTTCTATCTATTTATTCGGAAAAGAAATTAAAAGTCTCCTAATTTTTAATCAATTCTTTCTAATGGATATATAGAATAAGGAAACTTTCCAATTTCTAGTACTATTTTAGAAGTTATAGTGTAGCATTCCAACTTCAAAGCACCATAAAGTCGATTGAAATAAGAACAATAAAAACAATTCTCGTAAACGGATTGTAATCACAAAAAAGCAAGCATTCACAAGAATACTTACCTATCATGGAAGGAATAGTTGTTCCTCTTTTTTATGACTAAAATTCAAAGAATTCCAGAGCTTTTTTCAAGAGCAAATCCGTATATTCTGGATCTTCTTGGGCTACTTCTATTTCCCACTGAACTTTTTCCAAATCATCTGTAATCACTCCATCTACTCCTAAGTGAAGAGATTTGCTGATAGCTTCTGAATCATTGACAGTCCAGACATAAAGTTTCTGGTCCGTTGTCCATAGTTTGCTTACAAAATATTCATCCAAGGTCGAATACTCCATAGTATATCCTGTCGCCTTTGTTTTAGGAAAGACAGAATTGTAGGGCATGATGAAATAAACTGGCAGTTCGGCATCATACTGTCTTACTTTTTCAACAACATGGTAGTCTAAAGACTGGATTTGATGCCCATAAATCTTGAGCTTTGCAGCATAACGGGCTAAAAAGCGGTCCATCATGTCTGGACTATCTTTTTTACTGGTTTTGATTTCAATTAGTAATTTTTGACCAAGTTCGTTGGCTCGACTGAGATAATCTTCAAAGCTTGAAATTTTAGTCTGGTAGCCATTTTCAAAAATATCAATCCCTTTAAGCTCCTCCAAGTTTAAGTCTTGAGGACTTTTATTGATACCTGCTAGATTTTTCAAGTTAGCATCATGCATCATGACAAACTGCCCATCTTTTGTTTCCTGCACGTCCGTCTCCACCAAGTCTGGTTTGAGTTGTGCTGTAGTTTCCAAGGACTCTACTGTATTTTGAATCCCATTTGCATTAGAAACCCCTCGGTGAGAAATAAGCTGAGGTAGATGAACCATGGGAGCCTCCAGATAAATATAACCTTCTAAGGCAAAGAAAAGACTGGCACAAGTCATGACTCCCCATCGCATGATGTGATCTTTTTCTCTCCGAGGAAGCATATCCAGCTCCTTTCCTGTCAAAAATGAAACAAATTTAACCAAAAAGTAAGTTAAAGCCATATAATAAAGATTTTTAATCACGACAAAATTCAAAATACCAAGAATCAGAGACTCTCTCTGAGTGATGTCATCTACCAAAGTTTGAGCCAATAACAAAGGAATCAAAGGAAGATAAAATAATAAATTTGCCTTGAGCAAGATATAAAATAAATTCCAAGCATAAAAAGCAACTCTTTTCTTGGTTTTCTCCAAACTAAACATCACTGCTTCTCGAACAGTCAGCTGATCATATACAATCTTCGGAAGGGCAAACATCAATCTGACAGAGACATAGAGAAAAATAAGAGATAGAAGTAGGATGCTCAGCCACCACATCCAATATTTATCTTCTAAATAATCTTGAATAAACTCTGGAATGACGATTTTATTGAGATAATAAATCTTCAGCATTTTCCGTATAAAAGGAAAAAGCATAGCTATATAGAAAAAGATAAACAAGGCTTTGGCGCAAGTTAGCTTTTTCATAAATCCAAAACTTTCATGGAAAACCTTGCGGATATACTCAATTAGCCTTCGCTTTTCATGATAGAGGAGATGACGAGCACCAATAAAGAGGAGTCCTATTTGAAAATAAGCGACCAGCAGGTTAATGATAATCAAGGCCAAAAAAGCTAGACTAATCAATGGAGAATGAGTGAGGATGGCTAAGACATTGTTATAGGAAATAAAAAGATAACCTGTCTGATCTAATAAGAAGCTAGCCAACCATGAATTGAATGGGACCCACAAATACTCCACTATCATAAAAATCAAGAAAAAGAGAAAGAGGATTTTATCAAGATTGAGATAAATCTGTTTAAAACCCAATTTTTTAGGTTTTTCAGGTTTCATAGGCACTCCTAATCAAATAATTGAGACAAGTCCAAGCTTCCAAAAGGATTGTTTGAGAGGCTACTTTCTGCCCCTAACAATTCTCTAGCTTGATCCGACTCTAGAAAGGACTCGTAAACACGCGCTGTCATACGAGCATCCTCCAAGCTATTATGAGATTGACCTTGAAATCCAAGAAATGAGGCAACAGTTTGCAATTTGAGATTAGCAATACCATGTAAATCCGAACTCCGACGTTCAAAAGCTTCATCATACAAGTCCACCTTGTACTGCTGGCTGTAGTCTAAACCATGCTCTGCTAGAATAGGCAAATCACTTTTAGCAGCATTGTAGCCAACCATGGGTAAAGAACCCACAAAATCTTGGAATTCTTTTATGACTTCCTCCACTGGAGGAGCATCTTTTAAGGTCTCGGCTGTAATCCCAGTCAAACCATTGATAAAACTTTTTAGAGGCACACTGGTATGAACATAGGAATCATAGGCATCGATTTCCTGACCATCTCTAAAACGCACTGCCGATACTTGAATCAAGTGTATTTGCCCTTCATGCTGATTAAATTCTAAATCGAAAGCAATGTAATCTTCTAATCGTTCCATTTTCTATCTCTCCTATACTGTTATTTTACTTGAGCAACTATACTATTTAGATTAGAAATAAAAGAAGCCATCAGGTTAGCATTTAACCTAAACAGCTCCTTGATTATCCTCCAAATAAACGAGCAAAAAAGCCTTTCTTAGTGGATTGGACTTCTTCTTTTGCTTGGTCCAGCTCTAGCTTGAGATTTTCTTGATCCTTCATGGCTTGAAGAGTCAATTGTTGCTGCTGATCGAGTTGTTTGTCTTTCTCAGCAATCTGACGGTCTTTGATACGCATCTGCTCATCTTTTTCTGATAACTGACGATCCTTGGCTTTTAATTGTTCATAGAGACGAAGAATTTCTGCATTCTTCTCATCAACCAGAATCTCCATCAGTTCACGCTGCTTGACATCTTCACTGACAGGCTCATCTTCAAAAATCGTTTTTTTATAGATTTCTTCTAGCTTAATCAAACCACTTCTGGTAACGACCGTTACCCCTTTGTCGTTTTTATCTGTGTCTTCTTCTGGTAATTCTTTGACACGGTTATTGATTGCTTGGCGAGATAATCCTAAAACCTCTGCAATCTCACTGACGGTCATTTCAATACTCATAATATCCTCTGAAACGTTTTCTAGCTTTTCTTTACTTAAATCTTATCATAAGCTAGAAAAACTGTCAAATTTCCGCTTAATCTAAAGCCTTCAAAAAGGCTAATAAGACTTGGGCAGAGCGGCGTCCAGCTTCGATAATAAACTCATCAAAAGAGATGTTTGCTTCATGGTTGGCATTGTCACTCATAGCGCGGATGACTAAGACTGGAAGATTAAGGGCATGCGCCGCCTGAGCAATAGCTGCCCCCTCCATCTCAACGGCTAAAACTTCTGGGAAATGGGACTTAATCGCTTCTATCTTATCATTTCCTGCAACAAAACTATCTCCTGTAGCAATCAAACCAAGATGCCAGTTTTGATCCAATTGAGATAAACTCTTTTGGATTTTGGCAACAAAGGTTTTATCTGATTCGAAATAAAGCGGTTGTTGCGCCATTTGTCCATAAGCATAGCCAAAAGCTGTGACATTCACGTCATGATAGGCTAATTTGTCTGCAATCACAACATCACCAACAGCAATACCTTCTGCTACTGCACCAGCTGATCCCGTATTAATCAAAGCATCCACCTGGAAATGATCAGCCAAAATAGCTACACTCATAGCAGACATGACCTTACCAATTCCACTTTCTACAAGAACGACTTCATGAGAGGCAATGGTTCCTGTGTGATAGGTATTGCCTAAAACAACTTGCTTCTGGGCATTTTCTAGATGCTGGACCAGATACGCCAGTTCTTCTGGCATAGCCGCAATAATTCCTATTTTCATTTCAATTCCTTTTCTATTACAACAGTTTCATTGCTAAGACAAGCAAAATTAAGAGAAAGATGACTGCAAATAAGATTTTATTCAGTTTAGAATTGAAGACATTTCTCTTGGTATTTTCAATGCGACGGCTTTTATGAATAGACGGTTCGACCTGAATCTTCAAGGTTTCCTGGCTAAAACCATGATCCTTAGGATTGGAATAACCAAAACGGGAAGAAGAGGTTGGTAAAATCTTAGTCTCCTCATCATCAAGTAAAGGAGGACCTGAAATTTTTTCGCCTCTATTAGCCCTTTCAATCATTTCATCCGTTAATAAAGGTTTACCCATACTGACCTCCTCTATTTTTTATGCAATTCCCAATACTGAACAGCCATAATTGTCTTGGCATCACAGATATGACCTGATTGGATTAATTCCTTGGCTTCTTCTAAGCTCACTTCAAGGACTTCTAAGGTTTCATCCTCATCCTGCGGACGCGGATTTTCCACTTTCGTCAAATCGCTTGCTAGGTATAGTTTTAACTTTTCATTACAAAAACCAATAGCTGAATAAAAATCATACAAGAGTTCTAATTTCCCTGTATAGGCTGTTTCTTCCTCTAATTCTCGAAGAGCTGCTGCAACAGGGTCTGTATTTTCTCCCACTTCCAACTTTCCGGCTGGAATTTCGTAAGAGACAGCCTCGATAGCTTTGCGGTACTGCTTGACCAAGATGAGTTTTTGTTCATCCGTTACTGCTAAAACACAGACAGCCCCATTGTGGAAAATCAAATCCCGTTGGGCAGTTCCCTTGCCTTCTGGTAATTCAACCTGATCTTGGACCAGTTTAAATATTGGTCCTTGATAGATTTCTTTTCGGCTAAGCGTTTTTTCTTCAAATTCCATGACAGACTCCTACTGATTCTTAGGATGATGAGGAAGACGTGTTGCATATTCGTCTTTATTGACCTGACGACCGCGACCAATCGCAATCGCATCCGCTGGAACATCTTTAGTAATAGTTGAACCAGCTCCAACGAGGGAATTGTCACCAAGTTCTACTGGCGCAATAATGGTTGAATTTGAACCAACAAAGACATTGTTACCGATGACTGTCTTGTATTTGTTTTTGCCGTCATAGTTGACTGTAATGGTTCCTGCACCAAAATTAACATGGCTACCCACTTCACAGTTTCCGATATAAGTCAAATGACCAGCCTTGGTATTCTCACCGATAGAAGAACCTTTCACCTCGACAAAGTTTCCAATATGGACTTGTGCACCCAGACTTGAACCTGGACGAATGTGGGCATACGGACCGACTGTCACTCCGTCAGCAACACTACTTTCCTCAATCATAGAATTGGTAATGACAGCTCCTGCTCCAATAGTGCTATCCACTACATACGTTCCATTTGTCAAAAGAGTCTCAGCACCAATTTTAGTTTGCCCCTTCAAGGTAACATTGGCTTCGATTTGAACTTCAGGCGCAATTTCAACATCAATATCGATATAAGTTGCTTCTGGGTTGACAAAGCTAACCCCATTGACCATGTGTTGGTGATTGATGCGACGACGCATAACCGACTCAGCTGTCGCAAGTGCCACACGGTCATTTACCCCAAGACTTTCATCAAAATCTTTCAAAGTATAAGCACCGACTTTTTCACCAGATTCACGGAAAATACCAATGACGTCTGTAATATAGTATTCTCCTTGAGCGTTGTTGGTATTGATATTTTTCAAAGCCTCAAACAAACGCTCGTTGTCAAAGACGTATGTTCCAGTGTTGATTTCCTTGATTTGTTTTTCAAAATCTGTGGCATCCTTTTGCTCAACAATACGAAGAACCTCAGCATTGTCATTACGAACAATTCGTCCATAGCCAAAAGGATTATCTGTTTCAGCAGTCAAGATAGTAGCCACATTTTTATGATTGATGTGGAAATCAATCAAGTTTTTCAAGCTTTCACCTGTGATTAAAGGAGTATCTCCTGCGATGACCAAGGTGTGACCTGACAAACCTTCCAAGATAGGCTCTGTCATCATAACCGCATGCCCAGTACCCAACTGTTCAGATTGAGTCACAAATTCTGTCTGTCCAGCCAAGACCTCCTCAACCAATTCTGCCTTGTGTCCTACAACTGTTACTGTCTTTTCAGGTTGGATAGCTCCCACACTACGGAAAACATGTTCCAACATAGAAATACCCGCAACCTTGTGCAACACTTTTGGCAAATCAGATTTCATGCGAGTCCCTTTACCCGCTGCTAAAATAATGGCAAAATTTGACATAATCTTCTCTTTTCTGTAGAAATTCCCTTTTATTATACCATATTTCAAATCATTCCGCGCCCTTGAATAAAAAAATGCTCCAAAGTCCTTTCCTTAACCCATTTTTTTGATTTTTTTTGATTTTTAGGGTAAAATTATGAGATATGAGAAAACAAATTCATCCACTTATTTTATTTAGTTTTTTTGGGATTATGATGTTCATTTTAATCATCAATCGCCCACTTAATGACAACCAATCCTTTAAAACAAAATCCAACATAGCGCAGATTGAAGCACAGGCTTTGAAACACTTAGACAGACCGATTATTGACCTCTCTGGCTGGCAGCGTCCTGAGGAAATCAACTACGATGCCCTCTCACAAAATATTTCAGGCGCTATTGTTCGTGTTCACAGCGGTGCTCAAACGACAAAAGAAAATGATGCTTCCTTTATCAATGGAATAGACAAAGCCTATAAGAGTCATATCACTGAACTTCAAAAGCGGAATGTCCCCGTTGGGGTCTACGCTTATGTAGCTGGAAAAAGTGTCCAAGAAATGGAAAAAGCCGCTGAAGTTTTCTACAATGCTGCCTCTCCTTACAGCCCTAGTTACTATTGGCTAGACATAGAAGACAAAACCATGTCCAATATGAACGAGGGTGTTGAAGCCTTTCGAGCAAAATTAGCATCACTAGGTGCTAAAAACATCGGAATCTACGTTGGGGTCTATTTCATGGAAGAACATAGTATTGATACAGGCAAGTTTACCTCTGTTTGGATTCCGTCCTACGGCTCAGACTCAGGATTTTTTGAGAGCAGTCCTAAAACTGATTTAGATTATGACATCCACCAATACACATCTAAAGGGAAAATTGCCGGCTTTGACCACAATTTGGATATCAACGTCATCTCTCCCTTAAAAAACAAAGAAGAAACCTTTAGAAAACTCTTTTTAAAACCTTAAAAGCATTTGTTTAGCATTTGCTTTTTCTTTTTGTGTTTGATTGTGATACAATATAGTAAGGATTTTTTGAAATAGAAATAGTTGGAGGAACTATATGCTCTCATGGTTAGCGCGCATTATTAAAGGGATTGTGATTGCTCTTGGATTTATTCTACCGGGAATTTCCGGAGGAGTTCTAGCAGCAATCTTAGGCATTTACGAACGGATGATTGGCTTTCTGGCCCATCCCTTTAAAGACTTTAAAGAAAATGTTTTGTACTTTATTCCAGTTGCCATCGGTATGCTTCTGGGAATCGGATTATTTTCCTACCCGATTGAATACCTGCTTGAAAATTACCAGGTCTTTGTCTTATGGAGCTTTGCGGGTGCCATCATTGGTACGGTTCCTAGCCTACTAAAAGAATCAACTCGAGAATCTGACCGAGACAAGATTGATTTAGCTTGGTTCTGGACAACCTTTATCATTTCTGGACTAGGACTCTATGCCTTAAATTTTGTCGTTGGAACCTTAAGTGCTAGCTTTCTTAATTTCGTCCTAGCAGGTGCACTGCTGGCTCTTGGCGTCTTAGTTCCTGGCCTCAGTCCATCAAATCTACTTTTGATTTTGGGTCTCTATGCTCCTATGTTGACTGGTTTTAAAACCTTTGACCTCTTGGGAACCTTCTTCCCGATTGGAATTGGTGCAGGTGCAACTCTCATCGTTTTTTCAAAATTGATGGATTATGCCTTAAACAACTACCACTCACGCGTCTATCATTTCATCATC
Source organism: Streptococcus sp. 544 (assembly GCF_013277385.1). Classification (NCBI taxonomy): domain Bacteria; kingdom Bacillati; phylum Bacillota; class Bacilli; order Lactobacillales; family Streptococcaceae; genus Streptococcus; species Streptococcus sp. 544. The sequence continues at coordinate 309,729 of NZ_VMMU01000006.1, read as the reverse complement.
GGTATTGTCCTATCAAGTACCCTTTTGATCTTGATTCCAAATGCAGGAAACGCTGAAAGTATCCAATACACTGGCCTTTCTCTTGTTAGCTATGTCATCATCGCCTTCTTCTTTGCACTGGGAATCTGGCTTGGTATTTGGATGAGCCAATTGGAGGATAAGTATAAATAATGGCAAAAAAAGTTAAAATCAAAAAAACATTGGTGGAACAAATCCTATCTAAAGCAGGTATCCCACATCAGGGGATTCAAATCAATGCCCTGGAAGGAGAGCTGCCTCAAGGTTATGAACGAGATCAGATTTTCAAAACCTTGGCTCTTTTGGGAGATAAGACAGGACCGATTATCGGAATTGTGCCTATCACTCAACACTTATCGGAAAAGAAACTAGCTAAAATTTCTGGTAATAAAAAAGTGAGCATGATTCCACAAAAGGACTTAGAAAAAACAACTGGTTACATTCATGGAGCCAATAATCCTGTCGGAATTCGTCAGAAACACAATTATCCCATTTTTATCGATAAAATTGCTCTAGACTTGGATCAAATGATTGTCTCTGCTGGCGAAGTTGGTCACAGCATTATCGTAGCGCCACAAGACCTGGCTAGCTTTGTAAAGGCAGACTTTGTAGATATTTTGGAGGACAGCAAGTAATGAAACTCTACTTTGTCCGCCACGGTCGTACCGTCTGGAACCAAGAAGGGCGTTTTCAAGGTGCTAGTGGAGATTCTCCCCTTCTTCCTGAATCCATTGAAACCCTAAAACAACTTGGCCAATATCTCAAGGAAATTCCTTTTGATCAGATTTATGCAAGTGATTTACCTCGAGCGGTCAAATCTGCTGAGATTATCCAAAGTCAACTCAAGACACCCTGTCCTTTAGAAAGTGTTCCGAATCTCCGTGAATGGCAGCTAGGTAAATTAGAAGGTTTGAAAATTGCAACCTTGGAAGCTATTTACCCGCAACAAATCAAAGCTTTCCGATCTAATCTTGCTCAATTTGACACTCAAATGTTTGGAGCCGAATCCCTCTATAGCACCACGCAACGGACCATCCAATTTATCAAATCATTAAAAGATAGTCCAGCTGAGCATATTCTAATTGTCGGTCACGGTGCCAATCTTACTGCCAGTCTTCGTACTCTTCTAGGATATAAAGAACCACTTCTTCGTAAAGATGGCGGTCTAGCAAATGCCAGCCTGACAATTCTAGAAACCCATGATTTTGAAACATTCACTCTCGATACTTGGAATGATACTTCTTATCAATCATAATTATAGCCTAGCCTTCTGAACTAGAACCATAGGAGATATAGTCAGTTGAAACAAAAATAAGACAAAAGAGCCTCGTAAAAAGGTATTGCAACTTGCCAATACCTTTTTGATATGAACATGTGTCTTCTCAACAGGATTGTAGAGCAAAATGAAATAAGAACTGAATAATGTGATTTTGAGAATTTAAATCAATTTATAAGAATGTTTTAGAAGCAGTGATGTACTATTTCAGATTCACTTTTCTATACTAATACTCTTCGAAAATCAAATTCAAACCGCGTCAACGTCGCCTTGCCGTACTCAAGTACAACCTGCGGCTAGTTTCCTAGTTTGCTCTTTGATTTTCATTGAGTATAAGATGAGTAGGGAGGAAGAGGTAAAAGTTTATGCCCAAACTCTTCACATAAGAACTCTAGCTTACCCATTCTATGGAATCTTGCATTATCCATTAAAACTTCCAGACTCATACTCTTCTAAAATCTATTCAAACCACGTCAGCTTCACATTATATATGTTGGTGACCTCATAAGTCTTATCTGCAACCTCAAAGCTGTTCTTTGAGAAGCCTACAGCTAGCTTCCTAGTTTAATCTTTGCTTTTCACTGAGTAGCAAGTTAAAAAAATGAGGCTGGTCAAAAAGTCTTGAAAATCAAAAAACGCATAATATCAGGTATTGAAAACCTTGTACTATGCGTTTTATTGTGGGAAAATTTACTTTATTTTTTCCTGAAGTCGAGTTTTTGCCTGACTCATTGATTTGGACTATTCGTTTGATGTACTACTGCTTGAGCTTGAATCTCCACCACCGATATATTGGGTAAAGATATTTTGGAAGGCTTGGTCCTTAACCTTGATATTGGCTGCTTGCAATTCTTTTCCGATAATGCTTTGAACAAATGTTGAATCATTTTGTTTTTGAGTCAAGATAACAGTTTTTAATTTTTCTTTGTAGTCATCAATATTAGATGATTTTTCTGTTTTCTTAATGAGTTTTACAATGTAATATTGGCTACTGTAGGCTTGTGTGCCAGTTGCTGTAATCACATCAGAAACGCCGTTTACATCTAAAGCAAAAGCAGCTTTTTTAACTTGTTCCGGTACTTCTGTTGAAGCAGAATCAAAGGTGATTTCTCCACCATTCGCTTTAGTTTTCTCATCAGTTGAGTTATCTTTGGCTAATTGGGCAAAGTCAGCACCTTCTGCCTTGGCTTTTTCGAGAACTTCTTTGGCCTTATCTTCATTATCAAGACGGATGATTTGAGCCGTTACATCTGGAGTATATTCGTCAAAGGCCTTCTTGTAAGCATCATCTGTCAATTCAGCTTCTGCTGCCTTCTTAACTGCCAACTCAACTAATTTACTTGTACGAATTTGAGCTTTACGTGTTTCAAGGGTCATTCCTGCTTGTGACAAGACACGTTGGTAGTTCTCACCATATTGTTTCTCTTCTTCGGCAATAGTATCATCAACCTCTTTATCATCAAGCTCTGAGCCATATTGTTTTTCAAAAACTTTTTGGATGGTCATATTTAACAAGACTTGTTGGGCTGAAGGGTTGCTTTTCACTTGCTCATAAAATTGATGTTCTGTGATGACATCCCCTTTCATGCTGATAAGGTCTGCCCCTTCTGAACCTTTCGAACAAGCTGCTAAAGTTGCTACTGATAATAGTGTAATGGCACCTGCCAATAGTTTTTTCTTCATGTCTACTCCTTTGAGATAAGTGTTACTCTATCTATTTTACTATATTTTCTTAAATTTTTCTGAAAATCATTCGCTGTCAGGCAATTGAACATCTGCTACATTTTTACGAAGCATGAGAATGCCGTCTCCCAGAGGTACTAATGTTGCGGTAAGTCCTGGATTGTCTAAGGTTGCGTCAAATAGTCTTTGAAGTCCTCGATAGATGGTTCGCTGACCTCGACGGACTTCTATAATGTCCTTGGCAACATCACCGCCTTGAAAAATATCATCCAAGACAACCACACCACCGACTTCCAAATGTTTGAGGATTTCTGGCAGAAAGACGATGTATTTAGACTTGGCTGAATCCATAAAGACGAAATCATAGGACTCTGTCAAGGTAGATAAGACATCTACCGCATCTCCTTCTAGGAGTGTGATTTGCTTACGACTGTCAAATTGAGCAAAATTTTCCTTGGCAAAACCAATCATTTCTGGATTGCGGTCAATGGTTGTAATCTTAGAATTTGGCGCATATTCTGCCATCAAGAGGGCTGAAAAACCGATGGCCGTCCCAATTTCCAGAATGTTTTTAGGTTGCATGGTTTCCATGAGAAAACGGAAATAAGCTACCGTTTCATGGGGAATAATGGGAATATTTTCCTTGCGGGCAAAGTCTTCCAATTCTTTCAAAGCTCCTGTGACTTGCTTTTGGCGCTGACGCATCAAGTCCACAATTTCTTCCTTGACGACAGGGCGACGCATGTTATGGTTGGCATTCTTACTATACGATTCAACCATCTTATGCCAATCCCAATTTTTCAACAAGGGCTTCAAACTCATTCAAACGACGTTCAAAGACTGCAAAGGCATCGTTGAGATAGTCTTCCTTCTCCATATCAACTCCAGCTTTTCTCATGACATTAAGTGGATAGTCAGACTTACCTGCCTTGAGGTAGTCGATATAGCGGTCACGGTCTTCTTGACTACCATGAACAATCTTTTCAGCCAAGGCTGAGGCTGCTGCAAATCCTGTTGAATATTGGTATACATAGTAGTTATAGTAGAAGTGTGGAATGCGTGCCCACTCGTATTGGATTTCAGGATTGTCTTCCTTACTCAAACCATAATACTCTTGGTTCAAGTCTGCGTAGAGTTTATTTAAGAAATCGCTTGTCAAGACTTCACCATTTTGATCCGCTTGGTGAATCGCGTGTTCAAACTCAGCAAATTGAGTTTGGCGGAAAACTGTTCCACGGAAACCGTCTAGGAAGTTATTGAGAATAGCAAAGCGCGTTGCGTCATCTTCCACTTCTTCCAATAATTTCTCCGTCAAGATATTTTCATTGGTAGTTGATGCAATCTCAGCCAAGAAAATAGAGTAATCCCCGTAAACATAAGGCTGAGTTTCGCGAGTATAGCTTGAGTGCATACTGTGACCAGTTTCATGAACAAGAGTAAAAAGATTGTCTAGATTGTCCTGCCAGTTAAGAAGCATGAAGGCATTGGTATCGTAAGAACCACCAGAGTAAGCCCCTGAACGCTTGCCTTGATTTTCATAAACGTCAATCCAACGCTCACTGAAAGCACGTTTAACACGGCTCAAGTAATCTTCACCCAAGACTGCCAAGGCATCTTCTGCCTTTTTCAAGGCTTCTTGGTAGGTGAAACTATAATCTACTGACGAAAGCGGTGTGTAGACATCGTACATCTTGAGATCTGAAATTCCCAAGATTTTTGAACGAAGTTCAAGGTAACGATGCAAGAGTGGCAAATGCTTGCGAACTGCTGCTACCAAATTGTCATAAACACTTTCTGGAACAAAATTAGCCGCTAGGGCTGCATGACGAGCGCTCTTGTAGTTGCGAACTTTAGCACGATAGTTTTGCACCTTAACATTGGTTTGCAAGGTTTTAGCATAGGTGTGTTGGAATTGTTGATAAGTCGCATAAAGAGCTTGATAAGCACCACGACGCACCTCACGATTTTTAGACTCCATCAAACGTGTGTAAGTCCCATGAGATAGCTGAACTTCCTTACCATCATCGTCAAGAACATAAGGGAAAACAATATCCGCATTGTCCAAGATAGCGAAAGTTTCACTTGCCGAACCAAAGATTTCCCCAGCTCCAGCCAATAATTCTTCTTCGCGTTGTGAAAGAACGTGTTCCTTACCTTGTAAAAGCTTATCAAAATAGTGTTGATAAACCTGCAATTTTGGTTGAGCCTCTAAAAAGTCAGTATACTGCTTTTCACTAATTTCCATAAATTCAGGTTCATAGAATGAAAAGGCTTGGTCTAGCTGGCTGTAGAGAGTCATTGCCTTGGCGTAATACTCTTGGTACTTGGCTTCACGTGTATCCTGGTCATTTTTCATATGAGCATAAACGTAAAGCTTCTCCATTTGGCGTTCCATTTCAAGAGAAAATTCAGTAATTTCGAGTAGGCTATCCGCACTATCCAAGAGATGACCTTCATACCGAGCCACTGTCTCCAGTTGTTCTGTTAACTCTTTTAAGGCTTCTTCCCAAGCCTGGTCAGTTGGGTAAATCGTTGATAGATCCCATGTATCTTTTTCATTTATTTCATTTCTTTGTAATACCATTAGATTCCTCCATCCTTTCTATTCTACCATATTTTTTAAGAAATATTGCTGATAAAAGGCTGGTGGATAAAGCTTTTGCCAATCATTTTGAGTATTTTGTTGGTAATAGGTTTGAAAATGCTTATAATAGCTGGTCAAATCTTGTTCAATTTGGCAAAAATCACCTACTAGTGGTCGAATTTGTGGATACCATTCTTTCAGCCCATAATTCAGGACATTTTCTCCCTTTTGATAGGCTTCTGCTTGTTCTTTCATCCAAATAGGATTTTGATAATACAGTTGTTGCCGGATATAACGACAGATGTCCTTATCCTGAGAAACACTAAAACTAGATATTTTTTGTTTCTTATAGGGAAGACGTAATATCTCCAGTAGACTAGCTTGACCATAGGAAAATTCCTTGATTTGATAATGGAGTTTACCGCGGAGGTCTTGGTGGATGAGATATTTGAGTCTTAAAGTCTGTTTTTCCTCATCCAATTCCCAAACATAAAAGCCCATATTTTGACTGAAATAAAGAAACCCTTCTTGCAGACGAGTCAAACGCTCCTTGAGCCAAAGTTTTTCCCCCAGCAACCACAGTACTTGGTAACCCTGACTACGATAACCCTCACTACGCTCTTTAAGAACTTTTTGAGGCAAGGGACTACATTGAACCTCTAAAGCTAGATTGCCATTTACAAATACATCCGCAATCTGTTTAAGTTCTGGAAACGGGTATTCTAATTGTACCTCTGCCTCTTTTTTCAACCAGTGATAGAGGGATTCCTTATTGGACAGGTGTTCTGGGCTTTCATTTTCAGAGGAATAATCACAGTCTTTTAGGGATTTATGGGCAAAATGGGTCCGGACACTTGGTCCTTGCCGCAAACGGAGCTTACCTCCACAAGCTGGGCAGGTGTATTCTTGCTTCTCAAGCTTATCCTCTAACACATTTACCAATTTACCCCTAGCATCTCTCGCAACAAACATGATTTCCCTCCTTTTCTATATTATTCGTAAAAAATAAAAAAGATCAGGAGATTCCTAATCTTCATCACTCTATAATTTTAGAGTTGCAAGCGACTTTCAAGAGCTTGTGTCAAAACTTCAGAATAGTTCACTTTCTCACGATCTGCAAGTCTGACTAGCCACTCTGGAACCGTAACATTTTTTCGAATCGCTTTATTATTCTTTACGAAAGGCAAGGGATTGACCTGAATCAAAGTCACAAATCCATCAGGAGCTTTCAACTCAGCAATGTCACTAGGAGTAGGCAGAGCCAGTCCTTCATCAATATAAGAAGCTAAAACACTCTCAAGCATTTCCCGTGCATTTTTCATTGCAAGTTCAATCGTTGTTCCTTCAGTCCCGCCTCCAAATTCAGGAAATTCAACCCAGTATCCAGTGCCTTCTCTATGAAAAATAGCAGGATAAGATTTTAGCATAGTACACCTCCACAATTTTCAAATCAACTACAATCCCAAATCTTTTAATATTTTTCTCTCTAAACCTTTTCCTAAATCCTCATTACCGTGAACTGGAATAGTGACAAGATAGGAGACCCCTTCTTTCTTAAAATGATGATGACTTCCTCTCTTACGTACTTCAATCCATCCATTTGCAAGAGCTAATACTCTTCGAAAATCAAATTCAAACCACGTCAGCTTATCCTTGCCGTACTCAAGTACAGCCTGCGGCCAGCTTCCTAGTTTGCTCTTTGATTTTCATTGAGTATAATTTTACCATTTCCTTACCTGTGATTGTCATTTATGGTCACCTTTCTATCTAAAATTATACTTATAATGCGTATTTTTGTCAATTCTTCTATCTTATCTATTCGTAAAAAAAGAAAAAAAGATCAGAAAAATTCCTAATCTTCATGTATGTTTACTTGATTTTCTTAGCTAGCATGGTCGCAAAGCGTAGTTGAATGCGATTGCCATTTTCGTCACGACGGTGCAAATGACCAGGATTTTCATTGTACTTAACCAATTCCCAGTCCTTGTAATAATCTGCCAGTTCCCCTTCTTTAAAAGTGAATGGGAAGTTAACCGAGCAAGGGTAATCCTCCGTGTCCATGGCACAAACAATAAGATTATAGCCACCGACCGTGGTATGCTCCTGCATATTTTTGATAATTGCAGGAATGCGGTCTGCTTGCAAAAACATCAAAACAACTGTCGATACGATGAAATCATAAGCTTGCCCAATGCTAGCTGAATTGATATCGTAAAAACCAACAGGCATATCCAAATCTTCCTGCTCCACAATGCTTTGCAAGATTTCAAGGGACAGTTCATTTTGATCCACAGCTGTCACATCAAAACCTTGCTGGGCTAGAAAGAGGGAATTACGCCCCTGACCACAGCCCAAATCCAAGGCTTTCCCTGGTTTTACTGTCTGCATAGCCTCTAGGACCTCTGAATGAACAGGATTGGTATTGTATTTCTTAGGGAAATAATCCTCAGGTTTACAATAAAATTCCAAGTACCATTCTACATCGTCTGTTACAGCCTCCACTCGGTGCCAGGCTTGTGGTTGTGCCATTGGATTGTCAGCCCCCGCTTCAAAGAGATGCTCAGCTAGAACCTCACCATCCTCTGTCAATTCAATAAACTTGAGAGTTCCTTTTAAAACAGTAATCTTGCCCCAAGTCCCAACCTTGGTATTGTGTTTCTGCTGAACAGCCTCTGGCATGGTTTCTTTAGTCCACAAGGGCATACGTTTATAGGCAATTAGTTTTTCCATTTTCATTCCTCTTTTTATCGCTGATTAACAGCTTTCATCACGCGCGCAATGTCGCGATTTTGCTCACGTCGTTTGATTGACTCCCGCTTATCATAGTCATGCTTCCCTTTAGCTAAACCTAAAAGGAGCTTGGCATAACCATCTTTGATATAGACTTTAAGAGGAACCAGCGTCATTCCTGTCCCTTTGGTCTCTTGTTCCAACTTTTGGATTTGCTTTTTATGGAGCAGGAGTTTACGACGACGTTCTGGTTCTTGGTTCCAGATATTGCCCTCTTCGTAAGGCGCGATATGAACATTGCTCAACCAGACTTCTCCATTTTTTACTTGGGCAAAGCCATCCTTTAGATTGATTCGAGCTGCTCTCACACTCTTGATTTCAGTTCCAGTCAGGACCATCCCTGCCTCTAGCGTATCTACGATAGTATAGTCGTGGCGCGCCTTTTTATTTTGTGCGACGACCTTTCCCTCGCCCTTTGCCATGTTTGGCTCCTTTCTTAGCTACTTCCTTATAAAAAGGGTTCTTTCCTTTTTTCTTCTTGTCTTTTTGTGAATGCTTGCGCTTATCATTTGAGCGTCCTGATTTTATCTTGTCTTCTTTCTTATCTGAACGACGACTTGAACCACGCCCTCTATCATTGCGACTAGACTGTTTCAAGCCTTTTTCGATCACATCAAACTCACTTGGAATATAAGAGAAGTCAATTTCACCCGTCATCTTATCAGCTCTTTCAACGCGAATGCGAATCTGCTGACCTACACGGAAGGTTGTCCCCGATTTTTCCCCACGAAGAGTCAAATCCCGCTCATTGAAATGATAAAATTCAGGTAGATTAGTGATGTGAATCAAGCCTTCAACTGTGTTTGGCAATTCAACAAAGAGACCGAATTTAACGATGCTAGACACAACCGCATCGTACTCTTCGCCCACGTATTCTTCCATGTACTCAGCCTTTTTCATGGCTTCGACTTCACGCTCAGCCTCAATAGCACGACGCTCACGGTTGGAAGACTGGGTCGCAATCTCTGGAATTACTTGTTCAAAATGCTCGGCTATTTCCTTAGAACGGCCGTAGTCCCGAATCATACGGTGAACAAGGAGGTCCGGATAACGACGAATCGGACTAGTAAAGTGAGTATAATAATCAGCCGCTAATCCATAGTGACCGTGATTGTGCTCTGAATAGCGAGCCTGCTGCATGGATCGAAGAAGCATCATGGACAAGACATCTGCATAAGGTTCTCCCTCAACAGCACGCATGATGTCTTGGAGAGCCTCCTGGCTAATCTCACTGGCAGTCCCATAAATGCGCAAGCCAAAACTCGAAGCATAATCAATAAACTTCTGAACCTTTTCAGCCTTAGGCTCCTCGTGAATCCGATAGATAAAAGGCAAATCCAACTTGCTGAAATGCTCGGCAACTGTTTCGTTGGCCATCAACATAAAAGACTCAATCATCCGCTCGGCAACACCACGCTGACGAAGAACGATATCAACAGGCTTACCTTGTTTATCCACTAAAATCTTGGCTTCATTGGTATCGAAATTGAGGGCTCCACGTTTCACACGCATGTTTTCTAAAGTTTCATGAAGTTTGGCCATGAGTTCGATACTAAGAACAATTTTCTGATATTCTTGTCGCTTTTCCTCGTCGCCAGCTAGGATATCATTGACATCGCTATAAGTCATACGGAAACTGGTCTTGATAACTGTTTGTGTAATGGTATAGTTGACCACACGACCATGTTTATCAATCTCCATAATGGCAGACTGGGTCAGGCGGTCAACTTGAGGATTGAGGGAGCAGATACCATTTGACAGTCGTTCTGGAAGCATTGGGACCACACGGTCTGTCACATAGACAGAAGTCGCGCGATTAAGGGCTTCCTTATCAAGAGCCGAACCCTCAGTCACATAGTAGGAAACATCTGCTATGTGAACTCCAAGCTCCAGATTTCCATTTTTCAATGCTTTGATATGCACGGCATCGTCCAAATCCTTGGCATCCGCACCGTCAATGGTAAAGGTAATCTCATCTCTCAAATCCAGACGGCCTTCCATATCCTTTTGAGACGGAGCATCAGGCACACTTTCTGCTTCCTTGATAACAGCTTCTGGAAACTCGGATACAATGTCCATAGACTCCAAAACCTCAAGAACATCAATTCCGACATCCGTTGAATACCCCACCACATCTAGAACACTCGCGACAAAGAAATCGTGTTTCTTGCTTGGGTATTTATCGATAAAGACCTTGAGAACTTCGGTTCCCTCGAGTTTAAGGGCTGGTTTCTTAACATAGATGGGTTGGCTGATTTTCTGGTTTTTCGAACGGATGTAGCCAGCATACTTAGGCTTTTCCTGATCCAGAACGATTTGACCGACTACGGTTGTCAGACTGTGTTCTAAGATATCGATAATTTTTGCTTCCGCTGCTGTTCCCTTATTGCGGTCAGCGACTTTCTTGATGACGACCTCAACGGTATCACCATCAATAGCATAGTTGACATCGTTTTTTCCTACAAAAAGGTCGTCCTCCTCGCCTTCCAGACTAACAAAGCCAAAGCCATTTTTATGAGCATGAAAAATCCCCTTGAGAGTAATCTCATGTTTTTTCTTGACTTCCAAGGTCAGACTTCCATCTTCTTCAAAGCGTATCTGGTGCTTTCTTTCCATTAAGGACAAGGTTTTAATCAACTCACGAAAATCCTTGGAACCGTCTTTTCCCAAAGCCTGAGCCAAGTCATTGACAGTTACCTTTCCCTTATCTTGTAAATATTCTTTTATTCTGTCTTTCATATTTTCTTTCTAGATTTTTTAATTTTCTTTTACTGTAAAACCTTCTCAAATATCATTTAGAAATAAAAATAGGCAAAGACCTAGTCCTGCCCATTATTTTCTTATCTACTTGATAATACCGTCAATGCTAAGGCAATGGCTAGCCAGAAAAAGACTAAAATCCCTGTCAAACGCTGCATTACAGCTTCAAAACCGCGTGCTTTACTGCGTTCAAACAAATCACCTGAGCTGGCATCAAATACATTGCTGGATTGGTTTTTGGTTGGTTGCATGAAAATCGCAATCACAATCACAACAGATAATACTAATAAAATGGTTAATAATAGGTTATACATATCAAACTCCTTAAAATCCCTATTATTTTACCATAAAATCTACTTAGATTCAAGATGTAGGGTTACTTTTCTTTCCTTGGGACAATACTTTAAAACCTCAATCTTGTCTGGATGGGTTTTTGAATTTTTACTGGTTAGGTAATTGATACTGCCACAAGAGGAGCATTTGAGATTGATTTTTACTCGCACTAGATTTCCTTTACTTTTAATAATGTTCGAAATTGAAGCAGGTTAAAGAGACAACTAAAGGCAACACAAAGGCTTGTCGCATAAAAGACAGCATGGTAGCCAAATTGACCTGCTACTGCAGAACCTGCCATAGGCCCAACGACACCTCCCAGATAAAAGAATACCTGATTGAAGGCAAAGACCCTTGAAATACCGGCTTTGGGAGTCATCTTGCTGAGAAGGGCATTGACTCCGGGAATCAAGGCACCGGTTCCCAATCCAAAGAGGAAACGATAAAGTCCTAGTTGAAGAGGGCTAGAGGCATTGGCACAGAGGAGATAGATGATGACTGAATAAAACTGGGCGACAACTAAGAGGCGATGGTTGCCCACCTTGTCACCTAGCTTGCCCATGACTCCTGCACTCATCATACTGGAAAAGCCCATACTGGATACAATCAAACCAGAGACAAAAAGAAGATTCTCTGTCTGCCCTAAGTCGCGTACATAAAGAGCCAAAATAGGGCCAATCGATTGAGCTGAAAATTGGATGACAAAACTGGTCAGAAAGAGGTTGACCAAAAGATAGGGATATTTAACTGATGTAAATAATTCCTTGGTTGGGATGACCTTTTCCTTGGCTACTGGTTGAAAATCTTCCTTGATAAAGCAAATAGTCAAAACAGCAGCTAAAAATAGAAAGCTACCAACCAGTAAAAAGACAGTACGAATGCCAAATAATTCTGCAATAAAGCCACCGATAAAGGGACCCGTTAGAGTACCTGCAACTACGCCTGTAGACAAAGTACCTAAGGCAGAGCCTGATTTCTCCTTGGGAACCTGACTGGCTATCAGGGCTGTTGCATTGGGAACAAAACCCGCAAATACACCATTCAGTAAACGAAGAAAGATTAACCAATAGATATTTGGTACAAAGGCTAAGCCTCCCATAGTAATGGTCATGGCAAGCCCAGCTCGAATCATCATGGGCTTTCGACCGTATTTGTCAGCAAGGATGCCCCAGATAGGAGAGAAAAGTGCTGCAGAAATGGCAGAGACAGAAATAGCTAAACCTGCGTAAAAAGCAGCTTGATCACTCCCTACACCTAAATTTTCCACAAAGATGGGCATAAAGGGCACTACCAAAGAAATACTGGCTCCTGTCAGAAAATTACCAAACCAAGCAATGCGCAGATTATCTTTCCAGTTAATCTCTGTCATCTTGGCTACCTCCCTCAAGAAGGATATACACTTGATTAAGAAGCTGGTCCTGATTCCCATTATTGTCAAGAATATGGCTGGCTAAATCTTTCTTTTTTTCTAAAGGCCACTGGGCTGCCAGGCGAGACTCAGCTTCATCTTTGGACAACTGGTCCCTTTTCATTAAGCGTTCTACTTGGACATCTCGGTCCACATAGACCAACCAAGTCTCATCAAACCAAGAGACGTAGTCCTGCTCAAAAAGTAGGGGAATATCCATGAAGAAAATCTCTTCTGTCTGAGCCAATTGGTCTCTTAATGTAGCTAGTTCCTCACGGATAATCTTTCCTTGGATTTGCTTAGACCATTCTCGTTCTTCAGGATTTGAAAAGATAAGACTAGCTAGGAGAGGGCGATTAAGTTCTCCGTTTTCAAGGATGATTTCTTGCCCAAAGTGCTGGACTAGAGCCTCAAACAGACGACCACCAGGTCTCTGTAGTTGGTGGACAACCGCGTCGGCATCCACCACTTGAAAGCCTTGCTTTCTTAGAAAATTTGTCACAGTTGACTTACCTGAGGAAATTCCCCCAGTGATTCCAATGATTTTTCCCATCAATTCCTCCTTTGGCACTGAGGACAAAAGTGGGTTCCACGTCCGCCTAGTTGGATTTTCTCAATAATGGTACCACAGCGTACACATTCTTGACCAGCCTTGTCATAGACCTGATGAAAATCCTGCATGGTTCCATCTTCCCCAAAGGCATTGGTATAGGTCCGAATGGTGGAACCACCTTTTTCAACAGCCTGTCCCAAAACAGCGATGGTCTGGTCATGAATGGCAGTCGCTTCTGCTGCTGTCAAAGTCTGGGAAGGTCTAGCCGGATGAACCTGAGCTCGCCAGAGGACCTCATCCACATAGATATTGCCAAGTCCAGCTACCAAAGTCTGGTCTAAAAGATGGGATTTGATAGGCTTTTTAGACTTAGCTAGAGCTACTTGAAAGACCTGCACATCAAAGTCTTGTTCGCTTGGTTCAGGACCTAATTTTTTAGAAATAAAGTAGGCTTCCAAAAGGTCAGGCGCCAAGAGTTCCATAGTACCAAACTTGCGAACATCCTCGTAAACAAGCGTGCCACCATCTTCAAACTGAAAAAAAACATGGGCATGCTTGCGTTCAGGAACCTGGTACGGATAGTAAAAATACTTGCCCTCCATCCGCAGATGGGAAATCAAGACCTTGTCTGTCAGGTAGAAAATCAAATATTTACCACGACGTCCCATTGACTCAATAATCTGACCAGGCACTTCCTTTTGAAACTCGTCCAAATCCGTCTTAATCATCTTGGGATAGCGAATTTCTACACTCGAAATCTTCTTTCCCAAAATCAATTTTTCCAAGCCACGTCGAACGGTTTCAACCTCTGGTAATTCAGGCATAAGTCCTCCTTCTGTAAAAACAAGAAGCAGGCATGAGCCCACCTCTACTTAGTATTCTTTTTCATTATAGCCAAAGTCAGCCAAATCTAGCTTTTTATCGCGCCAGTTTTTCTTGACCTTGACCCAAGTTTCTAGGAAGACCTTGTCTCCTAGCATGAGTTCAATATCACGACGGGCCATGCTACCGATTTTCTTAAGCATAGCGCCACCTTTACCGATGATAATCCCTTTTTGGCTATCACGCTCGACCATGATGGTTGCACGGATATGAACCTTGTCTGTCTCTTCGTCTCGTTTCATAGAATCCACAACTACTGCGACAGAATGCGGAATCTCTTCACGAGTTAGGTGCAAGACTTTCTCACGAACCATCTCTGAAACCAAGAAGCGTTCTGGATGGTCTGTGATTTGATCAGACGGGAAATATTGAAAACCTTCGTCCAGATTTTCACTCAAAATATCCACTAGACGAGAGACGTTATTTCCCTGAAGAGCTGAGATTGGAACAATTTCCTTAAAGTCCATTTGATTACGAAAATCATCAATCTGAGACAAAAGCTGGTCTGGATGAACCTTATCAATCTTGTTCACCACCAGAATAACAGGAACCTTAGCAGCCTTAAGACGCTCGATAATCATATCGTCCCCCTTACCACGCGCCTCATCAGCAGGCACCATGAAAAGAACTGTGTCTACTTCACGAAGGGTGCTATAGGCAGATTCTACCATGAAATCTCCTAGAGCCGTTTTAGGCTTGTGAATCCCTGGCGTGTCGATAAAGACGATTTGCTCCTTATCAGTCGTGTAAATTCCCATGATTTTGTTGCGCGTTGTCTGCGCCTTGTCACTCATGATGGCAATCTTTTGCCCCATGACGTGGTTTAAAAAGGTTGACTTCCCAACATTAGGGCGTCCTAAAATGGCTACAAAGCCTGATTTAAAAGTCATAATTTCCTCTTACTGTTTAAAATAATAAATCCCAGATTCGTGGGAGAAAAATCAATGCGCCTGTTAAGGCTGCGAAAAGAGAGACCACTAATACCGCGCCAGCCGCCATATCCTTGGCATTTTTAGCCAGCATGGAAAAGTGATAGTGACTGGCCAAATCCACCACATTTTCAATAGCAGAATTGATAATTTCAAAAGCTACTACCAAGAAAATGCTCAATAGGAGAAAGAGCCATTCGACTCGTGACACCTGAAAAACTAAACCTGCAAGAATGACTACAAGAGCCGTCACTGCATGTTTTCGCATATTACGTTCTTCCTTGATGGCAGTAAAAATTCCTGTGACGGCAAATTCTAAACTGGATATCAGGTCACGATTTTTCCATTTTCGTTTATTGTCTTGTGAGTCCATAGGCTGTCAAAATTTCTTCTTGTAAACCGAACATCTCCGCTTCTTCTTCCGGAGTGTAGTGATCATATCCATTGATATGTAAAAAGCCGTGTACTGCCAAGAAGCCCATCTCACGCTCAAAGCTATGGCCATATTCCTCGGCCTGCTCATGAGCCTTATCAATAGAGATGAACAGTTCCCCAATATAGGCATCAAACTCAGACATCATCTCTGCCAATTCTGGATTTTCAAGCAAATCTTCCTCGTCAAAGGCAATTTCCAACTCTGGCTTATATTCAAGGCTGATGACATCTGTCGGACGGTCTGTGTCACGGTACTCCAGATTGAGTTCATGACTACGCTCATTGGTCACAAAAGTGACTGCCATCTCCTTGTCTTCTTTGCCTAATTTTTGGGCTGCAAATTCCAAAATTTCTTGGGTTTGTTGCAACATTTCTTTTGAAACTTGACCAGTTTCATCTACCATTTCAATATACATGTGCTTCTCGTTTCTCTTTACTTGGCTTTATTATACCACATTTCCATGATTTTATTCTACCTTTTTGATATAATACTATGGAATACAATCACAAGGAGAGAACGATGTCATTTGACGGATTTTTTTTACATCACATGGTTGAGGAATTGCGAAGAGAGTTAGTGAATGGTCGCATTCAGAAAATCAATCAACCTTTTGAACAAGAATTGGTCTTGCAAATCCGCAGCAATCGCCAAAGCCATCGCCTGCTCCTTTCTGCCCATCCAGTTTTTGGACGCATTCAGCTGACCCAAACGACTTTTGAAAACCCAGCCCAGCCTTCTACCTTTATCATGGTTTTAAGAAAATATTTGCAGGGTGCCCTAATTGAGTCGATTGAGCAAGTGGAAAATGACCGTATTGTGGAAATCACGGTTTCCAATAAAAACGAGATTGGAGACCATATTCAGGCTACCTTGATTATCGAAATTATGGGCAAACACAGTAACATTCTACTGGTTGATAAAAGCAGTCATAAAATCCTCGAAGTTATCAAACATGTTGGTTTTTCACAAAATAGCTACCGTACCTTGCTGCCTGGGTCTACCTATATCGCTCCGCCAAGTACGGAATCTCTCAATCCTTTTACAATCAAGGACGAGAAACTCTTTGAAATCCTGCAAACGCAGGAAACGACAGCTAAAAATCTTCAAAGCCTCTTTCAAGGTCTGGGACGCGATACGGCAAATGAATTGGAAAGGATACTGGTTAGTGAAAAACTTTCCGCTTTCCGAAACTTTTTCAATCAAGAAACCAAGCCATGCTTGACTGAAACTTCCTTCAGTCCAGTTCCTTTTGCAAATCAAGTGGGAGAGCCTTTTGCCAACCTTTCGGATTTGTTGGACACCTACTATAAGGACAAGGCTGAGCGAGACCGTGTCAAACAACAAGCCAGTGAACTCATTCGCCGTGTTGAAAATGAACTGCAGAAAAATCGACATAAGCTGATAAAACAAGAAAAAGAGTTACTGGCGACAGACAACGCTGAAGAATTTCGTCAAAAAGGAGAATTGCTGACAACCTTCCTCCACCAAGTACCTAACGACCAAGACCAGGTTATCCTAGACAACTACTACACCAACCAACCTATCACGATTGCGCTTGATAAGGCTCTGACTCCCAACCAGAATGCCCAACGCTACTTTAAACGTTACCAAAAACTCAAAGAAGCTGTCAAATACTTGACTGATCTGATTGAGGAAACCAAGGCAACTATTCTCTATCTGGAAAGTGTTGAGACTGTCCTCAACCAAGCTGGACTAGAAGAAATCGCTGAAATCCGTGAAGAATTGATCCAAACAGGCTTCATCCGCAGAAGACAACGGGAGAAAATCCAGAAACGCAAAAAACCAGAACAGTATCTGGCCAGCGATGGCAAGACCATCATCTATGTCGGCCGCAATAATCTGCAAAATGAGGAGCTAACCTTTAAAATGGCCCGCAAGGAGGAACTTTGGTTCCATGCCAAGGACATTCCTGGAAGCCACGTGGTCATCTCAGGAAATCTTGACCCATCTGATGAAGTCAAGACAGACGCAGCAGAGTTGGCCGCCTACTTCTCTCAAGGTCGCCTATCAAATCTGGTGCAGGTAGATATGATTGAAGTCAAGAAACTCAACAAACCAACTGGTGGAAAACCTGGCTTTGTCACTTACACAGGACAAAAGACCCTCCGTGTCACACCAGACCCAGAAAAAATTGCATCCATGAAAAAATCCTGATTCGACTTGAAATCAGGATTTTTAGCTTATACTCTTCGAAAATCATATCCAATTATAGGACTAATCTTTGCCACCTAGTTTTTCATTGATTTTCATCATCACACTAGCAACTTTCTCGCCCCAATAAGGGTCTGAGGCATATTCCACATTCATACCCGATGCCTTGTTTCCAAGGAAAGTTCTGCCCCTATCGATATAATTTTCCTTAATCCACTTGGTTGCACCTAAAATTCCCTTATCCACATCATCAAATGTCTTGGCAGAAAGGTAAGGCGTCGTATCATAGGCTGTAATTCCAAAGAAATTATTCTTATCTTTGGCAATCTTGCTACGTCCCCAGTCACTTTCTAAAGCACTATGGGCAAGGAGATAGAGGGCATTGATATGGTAATGTTCTTCGGCTTCCTTAAAGGTAGCTCCCTTATTTTCCAGGAGGCTATTATTAATATTTAGCAGACTAAATACCTTATCCAAGTCTTCAGCACTGTAGTTTGTAGCCTCTGTCAAATCTTTGAAAAGGAAGGGATTTTCAAGCTTAAAACCATCAAAATGCAACCCATCTGCCGAATAATATTTCTTGCCTACTTCCATATCAGAAAGATGAGAAGCTACTGGGATACTAGCATTCTGAGCCACATAGTGATAAAAACGGTGTCCATCACTCTCATAATAAGGGATAAAATCCTTACTAGCATCTAGTGCTTGTAAATCTTCTGTTTTCATATAGCCTGACAAACCAGAAACAGTAATAGCCAGGCGCTTGTCATCACTTTTTCTATCCTTATCTAGCCAGACAACACTACCTTGTGATATATAGGACAGCTTTTCACCATCTGCATTATAAACATTGGCTGTGACAGGCACTACTTGATAATAAGCAGCATTTTCGTTTGTAGCTTTTTCTCCAAGCCACTTTCCATCGCTTCCAAGCTGATAACCATCTACAGTCTCATTTTTCGCCATGTAGCCACCAGATTTGAAGTAGTACCAGGCTTGACTTTTAGCATCGTATAGCCATTCTTTCTCAGCCATTTTGCCATCAGATTTGAGATAAAACCATGACTCCTTATCCCAAATCCATTCATTTGCTGCCATATAGCCACCGGATTTTAGATAATAATAGTGACCATTTTCGAAAATCCATTCTTTATCAGCATGATTTCCATTTGCTTTGATGTAAAACCAAGATTGGTATTGTTTGTCAAAAAGCCAACCTTGCTGTACTTTGGCACCACTAGCATTCACATAAGCCTGCTCAATCCACTGACTTGTTAGTAAATAACCACCAGATTTAAAATAATAGTCCTTCCCCTTGATTTGGAGCCATTCTTTCTCTGCGTGCTGGCCATCTGCTTTTATATAAAACCAAGAGTCGTATTGAGAATCATAGACCCAGTCTTCTATTACTTTAGCACCTGATGCACCGACATAGGAAGCTCCTAGCCAAGCATTTCTTTTCATCTTTCCATTTTGGTCAAGATAATAGAAGGCTCCCTTGTCTTCTACCCATTCTGACTTAGCCATATAGCCACCAGATTTGAGGTAAAAATAGTCGTCACCTTGTTTCAGCCATTCATTTTCAGCATAGTTAGCATCTGCTTTTATATAAAACCAAGATTGATAATGAGCATCAAAAACCCATTCATTGGCTGCTTGACTACCATCTACTTTCAGGTATTGTTTTCCTTGCCAAGTACCATCGCTAGCCATTGCACTCTCTGGTCTGACTAAGAAAAATAGCAGGGCTAAAAAAATAAATCTTACTTTCTTCATTAACCTTCTTCCTCTGTTCTTATTTATTTTATTGTACCAAAATTCTCTGAAATTCATATTACAAACTAATAAAAAATCAAGAACAGATTGATTGCAGTTTACTTCAGAGATTCTTTTACTTCCTTGCGTAGATTTTCTAAACTGCTAATGCCGTATTTATCCATGACCTTTGGCAGATTTTCGATGATATCAGGACAGGCATATGGATTGGTAAAGTTGGCTGTTCCAACTCCGATTGCAGATGCTCCAGCCAGATACATTTCTAGGGCTGCTTCTGCCGAATCCACTCCCCCCATTCCAATGATAGGCAGGTCTGTTGTTTGGGCTACTTGTCGGATGAGTTTGAGGGCTACTGGAAAGACTGCTGGACCTGACATTCCACCTGTTCCATTAGCCAAGATTGGTTTTCTGGTTTTGAGGTCAAAGCGCATTCCAACTAGAGTATTGATCATGGTCAAGCCACTTGCTCCCGCATCTTCTGCAGCTTTTGCGACAGTAACGATATCGGTCACACTCGGGGTTAATTTGACATAAACTGGCACTTCGGAGGCTTCCACAGCTGCTTTCACCACATCATAAGCCAAATCTGGATCTTGACCAATCAAAAGTCCGTGATTACAGTGGTCAACATTGGGGCAAGAAATATTGAGCTCGATAGCCTTTACATTAGCTGCCTTGGAAATACCATGAGAAACAGCCGCATACTCTTGTTTTGAAAAACCAGCCACATTGGCAATAATAGGAAGATTTGGATATTCTCTTTCCAACCAAGGTAGCTTTTCGGCCAAAACAACTTCCAAACCAGGATTTTGCAAGCCAATTGCATTGAGCATGCCAGCAGGTGTTTCTGCCACCCTTGGAGTTGGATTGCCAAAACGGGCTTCAAGGGTTGTCGCCTTGATCATAATAGAACCTAAAAGATCTAAATCATAGTACTTGGCATACTCTTGTCCAAAACCAAAACAGCCTGATGCTGGAATAATGGGATTTTTCAAATCCAAGCCTGGTAGAGAAACTTGTAAACGATTTGTAGTCATAATTTTCTCCTTATAATACAACTGTTCCTGTGCGGAAAACAGGGCCATCTTCACAGACGCGTTGGCTGACCGTCTCGCTTTCTGGCACTTTTAGGACGCAGGCATAGCAAGCCCCCATCCCACAAGCCATACGAGATTCCAGAGATAGATAGGCTCTAGGGTGGTCATAAAAGGTTTGATTGATATACTTCATCATTCCAGGCGCCCCACATGAGTAAACAGCATCAAACTGACTATCTAAGTCATTGATAACAACGGAAACATTTCCCTTGATACCATAAGAACCATCATCTGTCGTTACAAAGACTTGACCATTTTGAGCTAATTCCTTTTCGAGGATAACAGCATCCTTGTTGGCAAAACCGAGAACTGTCACTACTTTCACACCACGCGCATGCAATTCCTTGGCCACCTCAAGCAAGGGAGGAACACCAATCCCCCCACCAACAAGGAGAACCTGGTTCTGCTCATCAAGGTCAGACAAGTCAAAACCATTCCCCTGAGGGCCCATCACATCAAGAGTATCCCCCTGACTTAAGGTTGAGAAAATAGCTGTCCCAGCCCCTTCAATCCGATAAATAAGATGACACTGCTTCTTAACCTTATCGATAGACGAAATTGAAATAGGGCGACGCAAGAGATGGGCGTCATCAGGCACACGCAGATGAAGAAATTGGCCTGCCCGCATAGCTTCAACCATTTCCCCTTCTAGGACTAATTCAAAGATTGCTGGTGCGATTTCCTCCTGTGCAACCACCTTCATGGTTTCCAAACGAATTGCACCCAAACGTTTCTTACATGTGGGATTCATGACTTTTCCTCCTTAAATTTTAAGGGGACCAGATAAAGAAAAGACCTTGCTAGTGCAAGGCCTCAGTTAAAATCGTACAACACAAGAGAGCACACTCAAAAAGTCTCCTCTAGAAAATTGCACTATTCTTTTATCTGACACCTTGTGAGTCTCTCTGGACTCCCCTTAAAGGTTAAATTTTTACTAGTATACTCTTTCAGCTAAAAAAAGTCAAGTAGAAAACGAACATTCTACTTGACTTCACGTGATTATTTTTCACGAATGACTTCGACCTTATAGCCATCAGGGTCTTTGACAAAGTAATAGTTAGGTGCAGTTCCTGGTAGACCATTTGGCTCAGTCACTTCATAGCCTTTGGCACTGTGCTCTTGATGAAGTCCCTCAAGATCAGGTGTACTTAGGGCGATATGAGCAAACCCGTCTCCAACCACATAAGGGCCGTGATCGTAGTTATAAGTCAACTCCAACTCATAATCGTCACCCTCAAGTCCTAGATAGACAATCGTGAAGGCATGGTCTGGAAAATCTCTGCGACGCAATTCTTTAAATCCAAAAGCATCTTGATAAAATGCAATTGATTTTTCAAGATTTTCTACTCGCAAGCAAGTATGTAGCATTTTTGAAGCCATATTTTTCTCCTTTATTTTTAAAAAGACTGGACAATCCTGTTCCAGTCTCATCAGTTGTTATTTACCAAGTTTTGCTTTCGCTGCATCTGCAAGAGCTGTGAAAGCTGCTGCATCATTAACAGCCAAGTCAGCAAGCATTTTACGGTTAACTTCGATCTCAGCCAATTTCAAACCATGCATCAATTGTGAGTATGAAAGCCCGTTCATACGAGCTGCCGCGTTGATACGAGTGATCCACAATTTGCGGAAGTCACGTTTTTTCTGACGACGGTCACGGTATGCATAGTAGTAAGAGTTCATTACTTGTTCTTTTGCAGTACGGAACAAGATGTGTTTAGCTCCATAGTAACCTTTTGCTAATTTAAGAATACGTTTACGACGTTTGCGTGATACAACGCCACCTTTAACACGTGCCATGTTTTATTTCCTCCAAATATTTCCTAGAATTGTTTACTTACAGTCAAGCTATTATTTCAAGCGAGTAAGCATTGCTTTGATACGTTTGTAATCTCCTGAATGCACCATAGATGCTTTACGAAGATGACGACGTTGTTTCTTAGTTTTTCCGTGGAAACGGTGAGAAGTGTAAGCACGGAAACGTTTAAGTCCACCAGAACCTGTACGTTTGAAACGTTTAGCTGATGCGCGGTGTGTTTTTTGTTTTGGCATGATTTTTTCTCCTTTATTTAACTTTCTGACAATTATTTTTTGTCAGTCGCTGGCGCCAATTGCATGAACATTTGACGTCCATCCATTTTAGCACGTTGTTCGATGATGGCAATATCTTGAGTTGCTTCAGCAAACTCGGCTAAAACTTTTGCACCAATCTCTTTATGGGTAATCATACGACCCTTAAAGCGAATAGATACCTTAACTTTATTTCCTTTTTCAAGGAATTTGCGTGCATTGCGAAGTTTTGTATCAAAGTCACCCTTGTCAATCGTTGGACTTAGACGAACTTCTTTCACAGTAACAACACTTTGTTTTTTACGTTGTTCTTTTTGCTTCTTCTGGTACTCAAATTTGAACTTACCGTAGTCCATAATTTTTGCAACAGGCGGTTTGGCTTGGGGTTGAATCAATACTAGGTCAACATTAGCGTTATCAGCCAAAGCTTGCGCTTCACTGAGTGGCTTGATGCCTAGCTGTTCTCCTTCAAGACCAATCAAGCGAACTTCACGTACACGAATCTCATCATTGATGAATAAGTCTTGCTTTGCTATGGTTTTCACCTCTTTTGTTTTATTAGAGAAAAACAATAGCGGACTCGTAAATATACAAGCCCGCACGTTATGATAGCGTTTCTTAGAAACTTTTCATCCGTAGGGCCAGGCAACTTAATGTCACAAGGCGAGAAGCTCTCACTTCTGCTTTTCTCAACTTTTATATGATACCAAGTTTTCTAGCTCTTGTCAAGATAAAAAGTTAATTTTTTGAAAAGTTTGTGTTTGTTAACCGACCGTTTCAATCTTCCAACTATTCCCCCCCTTAAAGCGTATAGCTCCTTGCTGGTCAGTTCGATATACTTTGCTATTGATAGTTTCCAGTCGGGTCAAGGTTTCCTGATGGGGTAGTTTCGTTCGATTATTCTTTCCAACTGAAATGAGAGTCATCTCTGGTTTGAACTGTTCTAAAAAGGCTGAACTTGATGAGTTTTTAGAGCCATGTTGGCTAGCTTTCAAAACATCCACCTCTAGGTCAGGATAATGCTTCAGCAAGTCCTTCTCTCCTTTCTCCTCCAAATTTCCTGTGAAAAGAAACTTTTTATCCAAGAGTTTTCCATACAAAACCAGGGAATCTTCATGACCTCCGTCTCCAATTTTCCTTGGAGATAGGACTTCTAACTGACTTCCAAAAATTGGCAAGTTCTCTCCTGCTGTTATACTTCTAACTTTTGTTTGGGTCGCTTGTAGTTCTGCCACAAATTCCTTCTGTTTCAGACTGCCTTTTGACACTAAAATTTCGCCTACATGGAAAGCTTTGGTCACCTCTAACAAATCTCCAGCATGCTCCTTGTCTGTGTTGGTTAAAATCAGCTGGTCAATCTTGGCCACTCCACGACTTTTAAGATAGGGTATCAAGCTTCGCTGAGCATTGCTGGTCGTCGCCTTTTCTTGCCATTTTTCGATTTTCTTATCAGATTCTGCCTTGCCACCGACATCTATGAGAATGGTTTTCCCAGTTACATCCCGTAAGAAAATACTTTCACCTTGCCCCACATCCAGCATGGTGATTTCATTTTCCAGTGGATGCTTGGTCAAGAAAAAGAGACCTATAATCAATAAGCTCAATACTATTAGCCTTTTAATGTTTTTCCTCAAATCATAGACTAAAGCCAAGGAAATTAACAATAAAATTAAAAGCCACGCATTGAGTTGTCCAAAGACCAGAGGTCTACTTGCCAGCTGCGAGACCAAGCGAATCATTCCCTCCAACCATTCAAAAATAAAATTCAGCTGAATGACTGGATAGAGAAAGGAAAGGGCAAATAAGACAGACAAGAGCGGTAAGAAGACCAAGTCAAATAGAAAGGAAAAGACAAAGGTCAAAAGGATGGACCAAGGCTGAAATTCCGCAAAATAAAAGGATAGAATGGGTAATATTCCCAAAGAAATAACCAGACTTTCTCTGGCAACAGCCTTGAGTCCCTCCCCTTCTTTGCCGGTCATGGTCAATATAAAAGCATAAGCGCAAGACAAGACTCCTCCTGCTGTCAGGAAAAAGGTGGGCATGATGATAAAGAGGACAAGAACCGTCAAGGCAAAATTATCCAAGCCCTTAACACCATGTTGAGCCAGTAACTTTTGCAAGAGACTGCGAATGACTGATGCTGAAAATCCTGTCAGACCAGCATAGAGAAGGGAAAAGGGATAGGTCAGCCATTTCAACTTTTCTTGGGTCAAGCCCAATCGCAAGAGAAGTTTCTTAAATCCATCCATGAAAAAGCCTACCTGCATACCCGACAAGGCAAAGAGGTGGATAATTCCTAAACTAGAATAAAGCTCATTCATCTCCTCAAAATCTGTGTCCAGATGCCCTAACAAGAGCCCCGTCATGTAATTGCGTATAGGGTCTGGAAAGTGCGTCTTAATCCAAACCACAGCCTTACGGCGTAAACTGGACAGGTTTTCACCTGCATCCCAACTGCCAACCTTTTGAAGTGACTGGATTTTTTTGATATTGAGTGTCTGGTAAATTCCCTGAGTCTTCAGATAGGCTTGGTAGTCAAAGCCACCAAAATTCCTCTGCCCTTCTGGCTCTGATAGTTTTCCTTCAAGTTCCAAATCATGAAGGGCTGTTAAGGCTTGAAATTGTTCTTTCTCCTCCTCGGACTGGAGTTTAAAATAAACTTGAAAAATGCGTCCATCAGCCTTGCCACGAAAGGATAGACTATCACCATTAACTTTGATGGTATCTGGTAAAATCCGTACGCTTTCAACAGAATCCGCCAAATTTTGACTCGCTTGACTCTGTTGCCAATTTTGAAACAGAAACCAGAAGCCAAAGATTCCACAAATCACTAAAACTTTGCTAGCAGATTTCCAAGGAAATTGAATAAAGAGACAGACGAGCAGAAAAACGAAGCCCAACAAAGCAAGATAGGATGCTGAGAAAATGGCGTAGTAAAGCCAAAGTAACAGAAAACTCAGATAGATTAGGGGAAGGGGGAAATTCTTAATCCACTGTAACATAGTCTTTTAGCTTTTCTATCGTTTTAGCACCAATTCCAGAGACTTTCTTGAGTTCATCAACCGACTTGAATTTCCCATTTGTTTCACGATGGTCGATAATGTCCTGAGCTCGTTTTCCTCCCAGTCCCTTGACCTGCTTGAGTTCTTCCAGACTGGCCTTGTTGAGATTGACCTTCTTTTCCTTGCTCGTCGAAGAAGCTGTCCCAGAACCTGCCTGCTGACTAGCTAATTCTTCTCCCTTAGTTGGGACGTAAACCAGAGCCTCATCACTAACTTTCTGAGCTAGATTGAGCCCCTTGCTGTCTGCTTGCTCTGTCAAGCCACCCGCCTTTTGAACAGCATCATTGACCCGACTACCTACCGGCAAATCATAAATTCCAGGTGCTTTAACAGCGCCTTTGACATCTACTGTGATTAGATCTTGTTCAAGGGGTTCTTCCTTTTCTTCCTTCACTTCCTTTTCGGTCGATGAATCCTTGGAAACAGTTGCAACTTCTGCCTGCAAATTCGTTTCTTTTACAGGTGTTTGTGGAGTTGGCTTTAGCAGGAAAAATCCTCCTACAAGCAAGCCCAGACCAGTACAGATGACAATGATTTTATACTCTTTAATTTTCTCGATAATTGCTTCCATATTTTCTCCTCTCTTAGATTATTCGTAAGAGAAAGAAAAAACAGTCGAAAATTTCTTTTCAACTGCTTATTTATTTGCAAAATAGTCTTCCTTGATCAAGACATAATGAACTCTTGTAACAATTCGGCCTTCTTCATGCTGGTCCATACAAGCATATGGTTCTTCATGTGAAAAACGCATTCCTGATTTCTCCATGACCTTTCCTGACGCGGGATTGTCCTTATCGTGAAGGGCGGTCAACTTGTTCATTCCAATCTTCTCAAAAGCTAGCTCAATCACAGCACGATTGGCTTCTGTCGTCAATCCTTGATTCCAATATTTTTTATTGATAATGTAACCAATAGCTGCCTTCTTAAGAACAGGATCAATCTTGTGCAAATCAATTGTTCCGATAAATTTGCCATTGCTTTTTAGTTCTATTCCCCAGCGTCCCAAGGGATTGGCCAAGTAGAACTGACCAATGTTATTCTTAGTTTCTTCCAAGCTTTGATTGGTTGGAAAAGTGTAACGCGTATTTTCTCTGTCCGAGGCATAGTCAAACATTGCTTCCGCATCATCCAAGGTTACAGGTCTAAGCAATAAACGCTCAGTCTCGACTATTGGATACTGAGCTAGTTTTAAAAAGATTGATTCCATACTTCTCCTCCATTTAAAAATATTTTCTACCAGTCTAGCATAAAAAATAAGTTACAACAAATTTTTCTTGCTTTTTAAAGCGGTTTCATATAGAATAAAATCATCACCTTATTTTATAGATAATTGTGATAAATCATTTACAACCCGTCAATAGAAAGTGAGTTTTTCTCTATGTTAATCGGAATTCCAAAAGAAATTAAAAATAATGAAAACCGTGTTGCCCTCACACCTGCTGGTGTCCACAGTTTAGTCGGTCGTGGTCATCGCGTCCTTATCGAAACAAATGCTGGTCTCGGTTCTGGCTTTACTGATGCTGACTATCAAAAGCAAGGAGCTGAAATTGTCGCTACTGCTAGTGAAGCTTGGGCTGCAGAGTTGGTAGTGAAAGTAAAAGAACCATTAGCCTCTGAATATGGTTACTTACGTGACGACCTGCTTCTCTTCACCTACTTGCACATGGCCGCTGCTCCAGAATTAGCAGATGCTATGTTGGAATCAAAAACAACTGGGATTGCCTATGAAACTGTCCGTGATTCCCAAGGTCAATTACCACTCCTCGTACCTATGAGTGAGGTTGCAGGCCGTATGGCAGTCCAAATCGGTGCTCATTTCCTAACTAAGCAAGCAGGAGGTTCTGGCGTCCTACTAGGTGGTGTACCGGGTGTACCTAAAGGGAAAGTAACCATCATCGGTGGCGGTGTCGTAGGGACCCATGCTGCTCGAATTGCTCTTGGTCTTGGTGCTCAAGTAACAATCCTTGATATCAGTGCTAAACGTCTCTCCGTTTTAGAGGAGGTCTTTGGCCATCAAATCCAAACACTTATGTCCAATTCATTTAACATTGAAGCCAGTGTGAGAGATGCAGATGTGGTGATCGGAGCGGTTCTCATCCCAGGTGCCAAAGCACCAAAATTGGTAACAGATGAGATGGTCAAGCAAATGCGCCCAGGTTCAGTCATTGTGGACGTTGCCGTTGACCAAGGTGGCGTTATCGAGACAGCTGACCGTGTGACAACGCACGATGAGCCTGTATATGAAAAACACGGTGTACTCCACTATGCAGTTGCCAACATCCCTGGTGCGGTTGCTCGTACTTCAACTATCGCACTAACCAATGTCACTCTTCCTTATATCGAAGCTTTGGCAGGAAAAGGATTTATGCAAGCAATTGCTGAAGATGAGGGCTTGCGCCAAGGTGTTACCACTTATCAAGGTTACTTAACCAGTCTTCCAGTAGCCCAAGGCCTCAATAAAAAACATACTCCAATTGATGAACTAGTATAAAAATCTAATTATCAGATAAAAGAAAGAGCAAGTCCAACCGAACTGCTCTTTTTTGCTATTCTGTTTCTTCTTGGACTTCTTCATTCTCTTCATTTTTAATTGGAGCTGGTTCATAAGCTCGGATAATCTGAGCGACAACAGGATGGCGAACCACATCCTTAGCTGAAAAATGAACAAAGTCAATCTGATGGATGTTCTTGAGTTTTTCTTGAGCATCAATCAGACCAGACTTGACGTTACGCGGAAGGTCAATCTGACTGATATCTCCATTGACAATCATCTTAGAATTAAAGCCTAAACGAGTCAAAAACATCTTCATCTGCATGATGGTCGTATTTTGCGCCTCATCGAGAATGACAAAGGCATCATCCAAGGTCCTTCCACGCATGTAAGCAAGGGGTGCAATCTCGATAATTTCACGCTCCATAAGACGAGTCGTTTGGTCTTTCCCCAAAATCTGATACAAGGCATCATAAACAGGTCTAAGGTAAGGATCTACCTTCTCCTTGAGATCACCCGGAAGAAAACCTAGACTCTCTCCTGCTTCCACCGCTGGACGTGTCAAGATAATCCGCTTGACCTGCCCACGTTTAAGGGCAGTCACTGCCAATGTCACTGCAAGGAAGGTCTTCCCTGTACCTGCTGGCCCAATTCCAAAGGTCACATCATGCTGTTTAACACTGCCCACATAAAGTTTTTGCCCTAGGGTTTTGACACGAATAGGTTTACCAGTATTATCCTTGATGATTTCTTCTTCGTAAAGGGCGACAAACTTGTCGATTTCATCGTTTTTGACCATACTAATCGCAGTGACCACATCTGGTGTACCAACGGTCATCCCACGATTTACCAAGACCATCAAAGCCTGAATAACTTGACGGGCTTCCTCACAGGCAGTCTCTTCTCCCAAAACCTGGACAATCTCCGTACGAGCATGAATTACCACATCAAGCTCTTCTTCCATCAAACGAAGATGGCGTTCATTGGAACCAAAAAGATGAAACAGGTCATCTGGATGACTCAGTTGAATGTCTATTGAATGTTCCTTCAAATAAAGAACCTCTCTAATCCTTTTATTTCTTTTTATTATAGCAAAGGGGTGGAGAAATTACTAGCCCAAACCCAATGAATCATGCTAGTGTTCTAAGTATTCTTGCCAGATAGCGTCAAAGTCTCCTAGGTTGAAAGAAAAACTGGCATGTTCTTCCAAAAAGCGACTCACCTCATCAAAATCATCTGTGTGTTTTGGGAAAGATGACTCTTCAAAAGCTAGGTCTGCCAAGATAGCTTTGGGACTGTTACTTTTAGGATTGCGCTCGGTCATGAGCCAAGTGTAAAATGATTTTCTCATAAGTCACCCTAGATCAACTCTGTCCCAAACTGGTCTTGCTTGATTTTACCAGCCTTCATAAGACCACCTAAAGCTTTCTTGAACTGACCTTTAGAAATGCCAAAGGTTGCCTTGATGTCGTCTGGAGATGACTTATCATTTAAGGTCATGAAACCACCATTGCTTTCCAAATAGGTCAAAATCATCTGAGCATCATTTTCCAACATTTCAAAAGAACGTGGTTTGAGGGAGAGGTTCAAGGTACGGTCCACTTCACGGAAACCAATAACGCGCGCATCCAACACTTGCCCCAAACGTGGCTCTGCGTAACGCTCGCTAGGATGGATAAAGCCAAGCATGTTGTTTTCTGGCAGGTAAACAAAAGTTCCTGATAACTTGAGACGGTAAACAATGGCTGGCCAGTTTTGGTTCTGCATGTTGTTGTAGGCAGGACGAGCCAGACGTTGAAAGTCTTCTTGATAGGCCAAGAGTCCCCAGATACGGTCTTTCTTGTCCACCTCAAGACGGATGTAGAGTTGGTCGCCCTTCTTAGGCCAGAGTTCCTTGAGCTCAGGGAGAATATCGAGTGACACAACGATTTCCTTGTCAGGAAGACCTGTATCCACAAAGACACCCAAGTCTTTACGAACTTCCGTTACAGTTCCCCAACCAAATTGGTCCTGAGTGGCAGTCACTTCTAAGGTTGTCAGGCGGAGTTTTTGCTTCATATCCGTGTAGGCAAAACCTTTAACCGTATCCCCTACTGTATGTTGACCTTCTCCCTTAGCAAGAGCATAGGTTTGACCATCCTTTTGCACAAAGTAAAAACGGTCGTTTTCATCGATGATCAATCCAACGATAAAACTTGCAAGATTTGTATTCATATTTCCTTCTTTCGAATAAAACTCAGCCAGCAATGCCAACTGAGTTTTTCTGTTTATTTTTAGACTTCCAAGAGTTCTTTCTCTTTGTTGGCAGTCATGTCGTCGATGTGTTTAACAGCATCGTCTGTTACTTTTTGAATGTCTTTTTCAAGAGTCTTCAATTCGTCTTCAGTGATTTCTTTTGCTTTTTCTTGTTTCTTAGCTTCGTCCATAGCATCGCGACGGATATTGCGGACAGCCACTTTAGCATTTTCACCGACTTTCTTCACTTCTTTAGCAAGGTCACGACGAGTTTCTTCTGTAAGAGCAGGGATAACCAAACGAATAACAGAACCGTCGTTAGCTGGTGTGATACCAAGATCAGAAGCATTCAAGGCACGTTCGATGTCTTTCAATGAAGACTTGTCAAATGGTGTTACCAACAAAACACGCGCTTCTGGAATCGTAATTGAAGCGATTTGGTTAAGAGGAGTTTCTACTCCATAGTATTCTACATGTACACGGTCCAGCAAGCTTGCATTGGCACGGCCAGCACGGATACCACCAAATTCACGAGCAAGTGATTGGTGAGACTGGGTCATTCTCTCTTTAGCTTTTTCAATAATTGCGTTAGCCATATTCTTTCTTATTCCTTTTCTTCGATATTATTTGAAACTGTTGTTCCGATATTTTCACCAAATACGACACGTTTGATGTTGCCTGGTTGGTTCATGTTAAAGACAACCAAGTCAATGTCGTTATCCATTGAGAGAGTTGAAGCTGTTGAGTCCATGATACGGAGACCTTTATTGATGACGTCACGGTGGGTCAATTCTTCAAATTTAACGGCTGTCTTGTCTTTCTTAGGATCGGCATTGTAAACACCGTCGACACCATTTTTAGCCATAAGGATGGCATCCGCTTCGATTTCAGCCGCACGAAGGGCCGCTGTTGTATCTGTTGAGAAGTAAGGTGAACCAATTCCGGCACCAAAGATAACGATACGGCCTTTTTCAAGGTGACGAAGGGCACGTCCACGTACGTAAGGCTCTGCCACTTGTTGCATTGCAATGGCTGTTTGCACACGCGTATCAACCCCAACTTGTTGCAATGAATCTGCCATCACAAGAGCATTCATAACAGTCCCAAGCATTCCTGTGTAATCTGCCTGAACGCGGTCCATTCCTGCTTCTGCAGCAGGTTCTCCACGCCAGAGATTTCCTCCACCGATAACAAGGGCAATTTCGATACCTAAGCTATGAACTTCTTGAATCTCTCTTGCGATTGTTTGAACTGTTTGGATATCGATCCCTACGCCACGTTCACCGGCAAGGGCTTCACCTGATAACTTGATTAAAATACGTTTATACTTGGGATTCGCCATTTTCACTCTCCTTTTTTTATCCTACCTATTTTATCATAATTTCTAAGATTTTTATAGTATCATGAGCAATTCTTTCAAAAAAATTAGACAGTTAAAAATTCCTCTAAATCGCTGAGGGCACGCTCTGCAATTTTTTCATAACGAGCCTTCTTATCACGAATACGCTCGCCTTCCAACTCCTTGATGATTCCAAAGTTGACATTCATTGGTTGGAAATGTTTGCTGTCCGCATGGGTGATGTAATGAGCTAAGCTTCCAATCGCTGTTGTTTCTGGGAAAATAGCCTCGCTTTCTCCCTTGAAAAGACGAGCCGCGTTAATACCTGCAACTAATCCTGACGCTGCGGACTCAACATAACCTTCCACACCCGTCATCTGACCAGCAAAGAAGAGATTTGATTGTTTTTTAGAACGGTAAGTCTGCTCCAGAAGATTTGGTGAATCCATATAAGAATTGCGGTGCATGACCCCATAACGAACAAACTCGGCATTTTCAAGACCTGGAATCATTTGGAAGACACGTTTTTGTTCTCCCCATTTGAGGTGGGTCTGGAAACCGACGATATTGTAGAGGCTACCAGCCGCATTGTCCTGACGAAGCTGAACCACCGCATAAGGTGTTTTGAATTCTCCATCACGAGGGCCTGTGTAGTCATCTGGATACTCAAGCCCCACTGGTTTCATAGGACCATAAAGCATAGTTTTAATGCCTCGTTTGGCCATGACTTCGATAGGCATACATCCTTCAAAGTACTTTTCTTTTTCAAAGGAATTAAGCGGTGCTTCTTCCGCATTGACCAAAGCTTCATGGAAATCCATAAATTCTTGCTTGGTCATGGGCGCATTGAGATAGGCCGCTTCTCCCTTATCATACCGAGATTTTAGATAGACCTTGCTCATATCGATAGTGTTGACGTCGATAATAGGCGCTGCCGCATCGTAGAAATAGAAACCATCGCCGTCATTGAGAGCATGAATCTTTTCAGCCAGAGCATCGCTGGTCAAAGGACCAGTAGCGACAACTGTGATAACATCTGTCGGCAATTCTGTAATTTCATCACGAACCACTTCAATCAAGGGATGGTTGGCAACTTTTTCGGTCACCATTTGAGAGAAACCATCACGGTCCACCGCAAGTGCACCTCCTGCAGGAACACGGGTTGCTTCAGCAGATTCCAAGATAACTGAACCCAAGCGACGCATTTCTTCCTTGAGGAGCCCAACGGCATTTGTCAAAGCATCCCCACGAAGAGAATTGGAACAAACCAACTCAGCAAAATTGTTTGTTTTGTGTTGAGGTGTTGACTTGACACCACGCATTTCATAAAGTTTAACTGGAATACCACGTTCTGCGATTTGGTAGGCTGCTTCAGAACCTGCCAAACCAGCACCGATAACATTGATATAAGATTGAGACACGACACTAATACCTCTTTGGGAGTGTGAAGACAAGGTTCACATTGAAAAAGCCAATCAAACTTAAGAGTTTTCGAATTTCTTGGCTCAGGCTGAAAAAGTCCACAGGACTTACTTCGATTTCGAATTTCTTGGCTCAGGCTGAAAAAGTCCACAGGACTTACTTCGATTTCGAATTTCCTGGCTCAGGCTGAAAAAGTCCACAGGACTTACTTCGCTTTCGAGTTTCTTGGCTCAGGCTGAAAAAGTCCACAGGACTTACTTCGCTTTCGAGTTTCTTGGCTCAGGCTGAAAAAGTCCACAGGACTTACTTCGCTTTCGAGTTTCTTGGCTCAGGCTGAAAAAGTCCCCCAGACTTTTTCACTCCCACAAATCTTTCTAATTTTTTCTTCTACTAGTATAACAAAAAAAGGGAAGAAGGCAAACTTCCCTGTTTAGTCATTTTCTTGATTTTCTTCCCAATCGTGATAGGCAGCGTAGAGCTGGCTTTTATTCCACTGGTAAATCTTAGCGACTTCCTTGATAGCTTGATTTTTCTTCATGCCTTGCTGGATACGGGCTTGGATTTCTAAGAACAAGTCCTCCTCGTCTTTTTCCTCCACATCCTGACTGGCACCTTCAACGATGAGAAGGCATTCGCCCTTGAGTGACGTTTCAGCTATGCTTTCCAGCAATTCAGAGATCTTTCCTCGTTGGTATTCTTCATAGATTTTGGTCAATTCCCTAACCAAGACGACCGAGCGGTCACCATAGACTTCTAGCATATGTTCCAAAGTATCTGCTACACGATGGGGCGATTCATAGAAAATCTGTGTTTCTGGATAGTCTTTTTTCGAGTCGAAAAATTGCTTTTGCTGGCCTGATTTTCTCGGTAAAAAACCATAAAAGATATGTGGCTGTGGCGCTAAACCACTGGCAATCAAGGCAGAAATTCCTGCAGAGGCACCTGGAACTGTGACAACTGCAATTTCTTCCTCAATAGCTGCCTTGACCAAATCATGACCAGGGTCCGAGATACTAGGCAGACCCGCATCGGATACCTGAGCAATACTTTGTCCTGCTTTCAGGAAACCAATCAAATCAGGAATCTTTTCCTTGGCATTGTGCTCATGAAAACTGATTTGCTTGGTAGAAATGTCAAAATGCTTGAGCAATAGACCTGTATTGCGCGTGTCCTCAGCCGCAATCCAGTCAACTTCTTTCAAGGTCTGAATAGCTCGAAAGGTCATATCATCTAAATTGCCAATCGGCGTTGCCACTAGGTACAGCTTGCCGTAGGGAGACTGCCCCTTAAAACTTTTTTGAATCTGCATGCTTACTCCCTGTATAACAACTCGTCACAGAACATACATTCCTCGTCCTGCTCTCGACGTTGTCCATAAAAATCATTACATACGTGAAAACCATCTTTATAAATTCGACGGACACTTTCGCGAACATGTTTGGCCTTGACAGGAGCATCTGCTTCCACCTCACCCAAACGTTCGCGCAACTTACTATTTTCCAAGCGAAGAGCTGTATTTTCCTCTACCAGGCTCTTGAGATTTTTCTTGATAGCTTCCACATCGGCCAAGGTTACCAATAACTGTTGGGAAAAATCATCCAGCGCGTCAAATAATTCTTTTTTGTCCATAAAACAGCCCTTTCCTTTCTTTATCGTTCATTTTTGAGTTCATATTTCTTTCAAGACCAGATATTCCATGGCATTTTGAAAGCTGACATTGGATTGCCACATTTTTCTGGCTTCTAGCAAATCTTGTAGAATCACTCTTACTCTTGCTTGCAGGAGGTTCTGCCCACAGAGGACTTCAAGA
Organism: Streptococcus sp. 544; assembly: GCF_013277385.1. NCBI lineage: Bacteria > Bacillati > Bacillota > Bacilli > Lactobacillales > Streptococcaceae > Streptococcus > Streptococcus sp. 544. Next base: position 274,603 of record NZ_VMMU01000006.1, on the reverse strand, counting down.
ATCCGTAAAACCTGATCTTGTTTTTCCTTGTCATCTGCCAAGTTCGCTAATTTAGCAACCTGCAAATAACTTTCTTTTTTCTTAGCCACTAACCAAATCAGCAGGCGTTCACTTTCATCGACTAAGGTCCAAAAACTTGCCTGATTAGCCAACTTTTCCGCTTCAGCTCGCGATTGACTAAACTGGGCTAGGAGAGTCGCTTTTTTCTTAACCAACCCCATTTGTTCTAAGAGTAAGATGAGCTTCTCTTCCTGCTTTTTAAAGTGAAAAATTTGCGTCCGACTTCGGATTGTAGGTAAGATCTTTTCCTCATCGCTGGTCAAGAAGAAAATGTAAACCTCACTCTGGGGTTCTTCGATGACCTTGAGCAGAGAATTGGCTGCGTTAGGATGCATTTTCTCAGCTTGCTCGATAATAAAGACCTGTTGTTGGCTTTCAATCCCTGCTTGAGAAAACTGCCCCACCAATTCTCGAATCCGTTCTGTCTTGATGACCTGATTAACTGGCTTAATCAAGGTGACATCAGGAAATTCTCCCTGTTCAATCAGCTTACAATTTCGGCAGTTTTCACATGGTAAAACGCCTACTTTATCCGTACAAAAGAGGCTCTTAGCCAAAAATTGCGCCATTTCCAAGCTTCCAAAGAAACCTGAAAAGAGATAGGCGTGATTGAGCTGGTTTTGTTCTAGAATACGGACAAAGCGGTCAAACTGGGCTGGTTGCCAAGCCTTTAGTTGATCTTGTTTCATTTGGCCAAGCCCATTCTGTCAAACAAGACAGCCTTGGTAGTTTCCACAACCTGCTCCAATGGAAGACTAGCATCAATCTTGACAATACGATTTCCTTCTTTTTCCAAGAGAGAAAGATAACCTTTACGAACTTTTTTATGCAAGTCCAACCCTTCCAAATCCAAACGATTAACCTCGCGGTCACTATTAGCAGCAATACGAGCCAGTCCTTCTTCGACCTCGATGTCAAAATAGAGTGTCAAATCAGGTTTGAGTCCATCTGTCGCAAAGTGATTGAGCCAATCAATGGCGTCAATATCCAAGCCACGACCAAATCCCTGATATGCAACGGAACTATCGATGAAGCGGTCCATAATGACCAACTTGCCAGCTTCAAGTGCTGGAAGAACTTTTTCCACCAAGTGCTGTCTGCGACTAGCAATATAAAGAAGCAACTCTGTCTTCGCATCCATCTGAGTATGACTTGGATCCAGAATCACTTCCCGAATCTTCTCCCCAATCAAGACTCCGCCAGGTTCACGGGTCGTCAGCACCTCTACTCCTTTTTCCTCGAAAATTGGGAGCAGAGCCTCTAAAACACTGGTCTTGCCTGCTCCCTCTGGTCCCTCAAGAGAGACTAAAAATCCTTTTGACATGTCTAACTCATTTCTTTTTTACTACTTCTATTCTATCAAAAAAATAGGGGTTTGTGACAATCTTTTTGCTTCTCATTTCATACTCAATGAAAATCAAAGAGCAAACTAGGAAGCTAGCCGCAGGTTGCTAAAAACACTGTTTTGAGGTTGCAGATGGAAGCTGACGCAGTTTGAAGAGATTTTCAAAGAGTATCAACCACCATAAAAGAGGCAGACAAATCCACCTCTTATTTACCAAGTTTTTTAGTTCGTTTGTAGGCTTTAGTGACTGCCTCCATGACCGTTCCTCGAAAAGCATGCGCTTCTAGGCTTGCTACACCAGCGATAGTCGAACCGCCTGGGCTGCAAACTTGGTCTTTTAAGACCCCAGGATGCTCTTGGCTTTCTAAGACCAATTGTCCAGCTCCTACCACAGTTTGGGCTGCCATTTTCAATGCTGTTTCTCGTGGTAATCCCGTCTGAACCCCCGCATCCGCCAAAGCCTCAATAAAGAGATAGACAAAGGCCGGACCACAACCTGCAAGACCTGTCGCCGCGTCGATTAAGCCTTCTCCAAGTTCAACCAAGAGACCAGCCTTGGCTAACAGCTGACAAAAGAGCTCACTGTCCTCAGCCCTGCAATTAGGGGACAAGGCATAACTAATGACTCCTTGTCCGATAGAAGCAGGGGTATTTGGCATCATACGAATCATTCGGTGTTGACTTGGAAGAAGACTAGCCAGTTTTTCTAAAGTCAATCCAGCTGCCATCGAAATCAAAAGAAGACTTTCTCTTTTTTCAAGGATGGTCTGATATTGAGAAAGCAAGTCTGAGAACTGAGCAGGCTTCACTCCTAGAAAAATCACATCAGCTTCTGCAAATATTTCTTCATTACTAGAAGCCTGACCACCAAAGTCTGCAATGAAAACATCTACCTTGGCTTGACTACGATTGGCAAGGAGAAGGTCATCACCCGTCTTAGACTGCAAGACAGACTTGGCCAAGCTAGCACCCATATTCCCCAAACCGATAAATCCAATCTTCATCTCTTACTCCCTTATCTGTCCGTCACCAGTAACCACATACTTGTAGCTTGTCAATTCCTTCAAGCCCATGGGACCACGCGCGTGGAGTTTCTGAGTAGAAATTCCCATTTCGCATCCAAGACCAAATTGGCCACCATCGGTGAAACGAGTTGAGGCATTGACATAAACCGCTGCAGAGTCCACTTGATCTGTAAAGTAAGCCGCAGCTTCAGCATTTTCCGTCACAATGGCATCCGAATGATGGGTACTGTGAGCCTCAATATGGGCAACCGCTTCTTCTAAACTGCTCACAACCTTAACAGCTAGGACATAGTCTAAAAACTCGGTGTCAAAGTCTTGTGCTTCAGCTGCTTGACCTGAAACAAACTGACTTGCTTTGCTATCTAGGCGGAATTGAATTGGTTCCAACCCAGCTTCTTTACGCTCTGCAACTAGAACTTGCTCCAAGCGAGGAAGGAAGCTTGCTGCCTTGTCTTCATGAACAAGTAGAACCTCCATGGCATTGCAGACAGAAGGACGACTGGTTTTGGCATTGTTGATGATAGACAGTGCCTTGTCGTCATCTGCGTCCTTATCGACATAAACATGGACAATCCCAGTCCCCGTCTCAATAACAGGTACGATAGCATTCTCAACCACGGCATTGATCAAGCCAGCCCCTCCACGAGGAATGAGAAGGTCTAGATAGCCCTTGGCCTTCATCATGGCATAGCTGCTTTCTCGGCTGGTATCTTCCACCAGTTGAATCACATCCGGGTGAATAGTAGTCGTTTCCAAGCCCTTCTTCAAGGCTGTGACAATGGCATGGGCTGTTTGATAGGCGTCCTTACCACTACGAAGAACAACTGCATTTCCACTTTTAAGAGCCAAAGCAGCCGCATCAGACGTCACATTTGGACGGCTTTCATAGATAATACCGATGACACCCATAGCCACACGTTTTTTGGTGATAACCAAACCATTTTCAAGATGATTGGTTTCTAAAACTTCACCGATTGGATCTGGTAAAGCAACCACTTCACGAATTCCTCTTGCCATCGCTTCTATACGTCCTGCATCCAAATAAAGACGATCCAACATCACATCTGAGATTTTCCCCTTAGCCGCTGCCATATCGAGGGCATTAGCCGCTAAAATCTCCTCTGTAGCAGCCACTAAGTGGTCAGCCATGGCTAGCAAGGCTTGGTTTTTTACCTCTTCACTAGCCGTGTTGATTGATTTTTTAACAGCCTGTACCTGTTCAAATTGTTCTTGTGTACTTACCATAGTTTACCTCTAAAATTCTGTAAAGAGTAGTTGGATTTCAGGAGTAATGGAAATCCAGTCATCACGGTGAATCAAGACACCCTTGGCTTTTTGAGAACGCAACATATCCTCCAAAGCAGATGCACCAAATTGCACACGCCCTTTTCCAAGTGATTTTCCACTTTCCTTGTCAAATACTGTCACAATATCGCCGTAAGAAAAGGCGCCTTCTGCTTCAACGATACCAGATAAGAGAAGACTCTTTCCATGTTGAGAGAGAGCTTCTGCAGCCCCTTTATCTACCCAAATAGAACCTTGACTCTGAGCATAAAAGGCCAGCCATTGTTTCTGGGTACGAAGTCCCTTCTCTTGCGCAACAAAGTAGGAACCATCCTGGGTCTCCTCAGCCGCCTCAATCATGGCATCTGACTTCAAGGAAGAGCAGATATAAACAGGAACTCCTGATTCCGTCGCGATAGTTGCAGCTTTGATTTTGGTCAACATGCCACCTGTCCCATTAGACGAACCGGCTCCACCGGCCATATCAATAATCTCACGATTGATGGTCTCGATTCGCTCCAAGCGTTTGGCTCTTGGGTCTGAATTAGGATTTCCAGTATAAAGACCGTCTACGTCTGTCAAGAGAACCAAAAGGTCTGCTTGGACCATGGCTGCTACCTGAGCACTTAGAGTATCATTGTCCCCAACCTTGAGCTCATCAATAACGACACTGTCATTCTCATTGATGATAGGAATAGCTCCACGGCTAAGTAGAACTGACAAAGCCTGATGGGCATTTTTATAACGGCGCTTGTCCACAAAATCATCCTGGGTCAGCAAGATTTGTGCAGAAACGATTTGGCGCAAGAGAAGATTGGTCGTGTATTCTTCCAACAAAAGGCCTTGCCCTACCGCTGCTGAAGCCTGTTTATCAGCAATCTTAGTCGGACGCTTTTTAAATCCTAAGGCCCCAAAACCTGCAGCAATGGCACCCGACGACACCAAAATCAATTCATGACCAGCCTCGTACAGCATAGCCAGCTGCTGGGTAATAGCCTTTACCTTACTACGTGATAAACTTCCATCCTCATTTGTCAGAGAAGAAGTCCCCACCTTAAAGACAATCCGTTTGTATTTCATAGTCTCACTCCGATTCTTCATATTTACCCATTATAACATGAATAGCAGAAAATAGAAAAGAGTTGATAGGAAAAAGAAGGTCCTAAAACCTTCTTTTTTACTACTGTTCTGATTCCGATTTATTTGTACTCGTCTCAGAGCTTTTTGAGGTTGAAGAAGTCAAATCTTGACTAGTTGAAGCGCTTGTAACACCTTCATTCTGTCTAATTTCTTTACTTTCAAGATCTTTTTTCACTACTTCTTTAGACTCTTTTATTTCTGAATGACTTGTAGTTTTAATTGTAGCAGATTTCTCGATCGGAACATCCACTAACCAGGCTCCACTTGAATCAACAGTATAGCCTTCTGGTGTCTTACCGTTCACAAGTAATTGACCATTTTCTTTCAAGAAGTACCATTTATCCTTGTCCTTGATCCAACCAACAGCTCGTGAACCGTCTGTCTTGTAGAAATACCAATCATTTGCCTTTTTAAGCCAACCTTGCTTCATAGATCCTGAATCTTCTAGATAGTAATGATGACCAGCAACTTCTATCTCGCCTGTCTTCATGATACCAGTAGAATCCATATAGTACCAGGTTTCTTTATCTTTTACCCAACCCGTTTTCATTTCCCCTGATTGAGCAAAGTAATACCATTGCCCCTTATATTGAAGCCAACCTGTCTTCATAGAGCCATCGTTTGATAAATAATAGGACTGACCTCCAGTATTTACCCAACCAATTTCCATCTGATTTTCTTTGTTGAAATAATACCAGATTCCATCAATTTTCTTCCAATTTTTAGCAGAAGCACCAGAGTCTGTCAAATAGAACCAATGATTGTTCCATTTTTTCCATTGATTCTGTAACAAGATACCCGTTTGGTTAAAGTAATACCATTCACCTTCGATTTCATTCCAACCGACAGCATACTCTCCTGTAGAATCAGGTGCTTGATACCACCAGTTCCCATATGCACTCTTATGCCAACCAGCTTGAAAACTTGGAATCGGCTTGTAGGAAGTTGAAATGTTTACTAAACCGTCTTTTCGAATATCAAAAACTGTTGCATCATAGTCTTTGCTGGCTGCGTTGATCCTCTCAATTCCTCGTTCTTTGAGCCAATTAACATACTCACTATCAACACCATTTTTCCAAGGTAGACTATCCGAAGTTTGAACAATCAAACTCGGACTCAAATGTTTAATGAAATCCTTGGTATTTGATTTGTTTGTATCATGGTGATGATTAAACTTCATCAAATCAACTTTTCCAATAAGAGGTCCATACTTATCTTCCGCTCCATGCACATTATCTAAGTCGCCCCCAAGGTAAATTTTCTTGCCATTGACTTTCACTACACTAATCAGGGAATTGGAATTGTCATCCCAAATTTTCTTTAATTCACCTGATGAATCAGTTTCATTTTCATAGTTATAGAGTTGAATATCCATGTCCCCAAACTGAAAATGAGCATCTTCCTGTGTGATGTTTTGAATAACTGAAACACCTTTTTCTGAAGCAGTCTGTAAAACCTTATCATAACCGTACAGATTATCCCATAGACGTTCAGAATTAGTAATACGACTATCACTATATTTTTTAAGATAGACTCGGTCAACTGGATAGGTAGACAGTAATTCATCAACATTTCCAATATGATCACTGTGGGTATGGGTCACCAAAATAAAATCAAGTTTTTGAACACCCAATTCCTTCAAACGACGAAAGACACGGTCTGTTAGAACATGCTTATAAGACGTTTCAATTCCTTCTCTCCATGGATAACGAGAATCACTTCCATCTGGGAAATCATAATCTTCTCCTGTATCCACCATGGCAAAATGTCCATTGCTTTCAAGAATAATCGCATCACTGCCACCTTCTTGAACATTGATAAAGTGAATTTTATTTCCTGAACTTTCTTGAGCTTGAACATTTCCATACCATGACAAACCTAAAAAAGCGCCTGCAAGTGCTAAACTAATCAATTTCTTTTTCATTATTGCTCTATTAGAATTCCTTTTTGATTAAAATAATATCTTTTTCCATCAATTTCGTTCCAACCGATAGAATAATTTCCTGTAGAATCTGGTGCTTGGTACCACCACTCGCCATTAGATTTCTGATGCCATCCCGAAACAAACGATGGTATTTTTTTATATTGTTTACTTATATCAACTATGCCATTTTGTCTAATATCAAAAACAGTTGCATCATATTCTGTACTAGCTGCATTTATTCGCTTTATCCCTAAACTATCTAACCATGCTATATATTCAGGGTTGTCTACAATAGGACTATCATAAAAACCTGGAACAGCATCACTTGTCTGCACTATGATTTCTGGAGATAGATTTAATATAAAGTTTTTTGTATTTGATTTTTCGGTATCCTTATGATGATTAAACTTCATCAAATCAACTTTTCCAATAAGAGGACCATACTTGTCTTCTGCTCCATGAACATTATCTAAGTCGCCCCCAAGGTAAATTTTCTTGCCATTGACTTTGACTACACTAATCAAGGAATTGGAATTATCGTCCCAAACAGGTTTAAGATTTCCATTCTCATCATATTCATTTTCATAATTATAGAGCTGAATATCCATGTCTCCAAACTGAAAATGAGATTCATCTGCCGATATATCTTGAATTAATTTCACCCCATTACGATTTGCAGCTTTAATCGCATTATCATATCCGTAGAGATTATCCCACAAACGATTTTTATCAGTTATACGACTATCATCATATCTTTTCATATAAATACGATCAACAGGGTATTTATCTAATATTTCATCCATATTTCCAATATGGTCACTGTGGGTATGGGTCACCAAAATAAAATCAAGTTTTCGGGCACCCAATTCCTTCAAATGACGGAATACTCTATCTGTCATTACATGCTTATAAGAAGTACCGATTCCTGGTCTCAAAGGATATTTAGGATTACTACCATCAGGAAAATCATAATCTTCTCCTACATCAATCATGGCAAAATGACCATTACTTTCCAAAATAATAGCATCACTTCCTGCAGTCAGTACATTAACAAAATGTATTTTATTACTGGAAAAGCCAAAATATTTTTCTAGCGTTAACCCATTATATATATATATATATTATAATTAAGATTGCAGTTACCATAATTATACTGGACTTCTTTTTACACTTCATTCTTACTTCCTCAATCTCTCTAAAGTTTCCTTAAATATCTCTGGGATATCTGCTGTAAATTCCAAGGTCTCACCTGTTCTCGGATGAGTAAATCCTAGCGTCTTGGCATGGAGAAATTGGCCATGTCCTTTTAAAGTCTTACGAGGACCATAGACTTCATCACCAGCGACTGGATGGCCAATATAAGCCATGTGAACACGGATTTGATGGGTACGCCCTGTCTCCAGTTGTAACTCCACTAAGCTATAATCTCCAAAGCGTTCCAAGACGTGGAAACGGGTCACTGCAGGCTTCCCTTTAGCCGTCACAGCCTGTTTCTTACGGTCTTTTTCACTACGGCCAATCGGTGCTTCAATGACACCACGATCATTGGGTAGATTTCCATGAACAATCGCCCAATATTTGCGGAGAGACTTTTTATCCTTGAGTTCTTGGGCAAGTGCTAGATGCGCCTCATCGTTTTTAGCAATCATGAGAAGACCTGACGTATCCTTATCAATACGGTGAACGATTCCCGGACGCAAAACCCCATTGATACCAGACAAGTCCTTAATATGATACATAAGGGCATTTACCAGAGTTCCACTAGTATGACCAGCACTCGGATGCACAACCATCCCCTGAGGTTTGTTAACGATGGCCACATCCTCATCTTGGTAGATGATTTCTAGCGGAAGATCCTCAGCCACATACTCTAAGACCTCTGGTTCTGGCACATGGTAAGTGACGACATCGCCCTCTTGGACAGTGTATTTAGCTTTCTTGACTTGACCATTGACCAAGACCTGACCTGATTTGATTTGTTCATTCGCGAGACTGCGTGATAATTCTGTCAAATCCGACAAAGCCTTATCTAGACGCAGGCCACCAGTTTCAATTTTAATTTCCATTTATTTCCTCTTTTAGCATTGCAATCAATAAAATAATCACTCCAACCGTCAGATAGCTATCTGCCACATTGAAAATTGCAAAATTGATAAAGTCAAGGTGGAACATATCCACAACAAAGCCCTGACTGACTCTGTCAATAAAGTTTCCAAGACCACCTGCAATAATCAAGGTCAAACCCAAGACCATCCAGAGTGAGTCCTCCATGTGTTTATGTAGATACCAAATGGCACCTACCACGACGACCAGAGTAATGATAGCAAATAACAACTGCTGATCTTGTAACATCGAAAAGGCTGCCCCTCGATTTTGCAGGTAGGTCAAGCTAACGAAATTGGGAATCCAAGAATGCACTTCACCCAGTGGAATCTGTTGGACGATATAGGATTTAACCAACTGATCCAGCCCAATCAAAAGCAGTACAATGACTGCCACTATTCCTCTTTTTTTCATGATTTCCTCTTCTGATCAAAATATTCTTGCATGACTTCTACGAAAAGAGTTCCAGCCTGACTCAGCTCCACTTCCTCACGTTTAACATAGACCATGCGATTATCCAAATTATCCTTGAGACGAATAACTGTAATACCATTCACACTGTCACTATCCAAAAATCCAGAACCTGTCGCATAAGCGTCCGTCCGCTCCAAAATACCATTCAAGGTAGCACGGTCTGTCACATTAAACATCTGTGAACTCGCACTGGTATCAACAAAGTTCTCCGAATAATAAAGGTACTCATCTTTCTCTTGAGTGAAACGAACCGTTGGTAGATCTGCTAAATCCTCCATGACCAATTCCTCTTTCTGGGCTAAAGGATGCCCCTCTCGGAGATAAATATGGGTATGGAAGGGAATCAATTCAATGACCTCAAGACCCAGCTTTTCAACCCGTTGCATAATCCCCTTTTTATTTTGATTGTTGAGGTAGATAATCCCAATCTCACTATGCCCTTGCGCTACTTCATCTAAGATTTGAACAGTAGTCGATTCAAAAATACGGAAGTTCTTATAATCAGGATAGCGCTCTGAAAAGGCCGTAATGGTTGGTGGCAAGAAGTCATAGTGCTGACTAGCAATGGAAAATTCATCTTTTTCTTCCTCAGGGTTGGCATACTGATTTTGAAAAATATCAAATCCCTTGACCAATTCTTGCGCTTTTTCGTAAAATTCCATACCGCGACGGGTCAAGAAAGTCCCTGAGCTGGTCCGACGAAAAATCTTAAAGCCCAACTCTTTTTCCAAATCACGAACAGAAATGGACAGACTAGGCTGACTAACATACATCTTTTCAGCAGCTTCACGGAAAGTACCGCTATTCGCGATGGCCACAACATAGCGTAATTGTTGAATGTTCATCTTCTACCCCCAACTTCTTTATCTTTTCATTATACCATATTTTAGAAGTTTTCCAAAAAGGAAAAAAGCACATCCTATTCTCCTTAACTATCTTCACTATCTGCCTTTCTCAAGCCAATCTTATTTTCAAAATCAATTCAAAAAAATAACTGGATACACACCACTCCAGTATCGGAAAGAAAAACGATGACTATTTGTGAAAAAAAGAAAATGCCGGAAAGTTCCGACATTGTTTTAGTAAGCTAACTTCCTGAAAATAGGAGTAACCATACATTCCAGAAGGCAGCGATATTGATGAAAATATGAACTAGTATTGGATAGTAGAGACTTTTTGTCATGCGATACAATAGAGCTAAAATGAGACCTCCACTAGCATAAATGAAAAAAGCAAGAGGAGTTAAAGAAAAATTGGTATGAATATAACCGAAAATAATAGCAGAAAGCAAGACATCTCCGTACCAAGGTGAGTTTTTGAAAAAGGTTGTCATAAGCACACCGCGATAAATCAATTCCTCAGCAATAGGGCCGATGAAGCAAACGATGAGCAAGAAATAGGGTAATTCCTGTCGCCCCATCATTTCTATCGTTTCATTCAAAGAAATTTGATTCGAGGACGAGGGTATGAAATAAGACAAGAAGAAGTCCGACATATACGAAATGATGTAGCCCAGTAAAAGGTAGATAAAGTACCTCAACTGCCACTTGAAATGAAAAGTCTTCTTTCCTGCAAAAACTAGTAGATAGATGACCGCTAATAAAAGACCTCCACTCTCCATCCAAAGCAGAATCTGAAAAAATTCACGACTTGCTGGTAGATAAGGCTTTGCGAGGTGATTGAAAAGCCCCCAAAACCAAGTTGATTTGTAAAAAATTAAGGATAATGCTAGTAAAATCTGAATAGCTCGTTTTTTCATATTAAATTCTCTGCTTTCCTTGACTAGATTATTGAATAGAATGGTTTACTTAACTATATAACAAGTTTAGTATAGCATATATTGGTGGAATATCCTCTTCAAATCATGAATTGTTATCAAAATATCTTAAACTGTAAAATCAATTAGCCCAAAGCTTCCTATCAATTTCTTCTCCAAAATATGCTATAATAATACCAAAAGATAAAGAAGGAAGACCTATGATTAAACTACTAGCCTTGGATATGGACGGAACCCTCCTCAATGAAGCCAAGGAAATCCCACAAGCTCATATTACTGCTATTCACCAAGCTATTGAAAAAGGTGTCAAACTGGTTCTCTGTACGGGTCGCCCGCTTTTCGGTGTCCTCCCCTACTATCAAAAACTGGGGCTTGACCTCCAGAATGAGTATGTGATTGTTAACAACGGTTGTTCAACTCACCAGACAAGTGACTGGGGGCTAGTTGACTGGCAAGAACTTAGTCCAGCAGACATCGAATACCTCTATGACCTAGCTGAAAAAAGTGATGTTCAGTTGACTCTTTTTGATGAGGAACATTATTTTGTCCTCGGTGGCAAACCTAATGAAATCATTCAAAATGATGCCAAACTAGTCTTTTCAGACCTGACTGAAATTTCTCTTGAGGAAGCGACTAGTGGCAAGTTTCGTATGTTCCAAGGTATGTTTTTAGGAACAGAGAGCCAAACAGACGATTTTGAGCAACGTTTTGCTGAGGAACTCTGCCAACGATTTAGTGGAGTTCGTTCGCAGCCTGTCATTTATGAAGCTATGCCACTTGGTACGACAAAGGCTACTGCTCTTTCTCGACTAGCAGATATTTTGAAGATTGATTCCTCAGAGATTATGGCCATGGGCGATGCCAATAACGACATTGAAATGCTCCAGTTTGCCGGCCTCGGTATTGCTATGGGAAATGCTAGTGACCATGTCAAATCTCTTGCGGATGCTGTTACAGTAAGCAACGAAGAAGACGGTGTTGCGCGTGCCATTGAGAAATATATTTTATAGTAAAGAAGCCCAGTTCATATCAACTGGGTTTTGATATTTAAGAATTCCTAAAACTTTAGAAACTCTTTAGAAATGCTTGAGCTTTCTTTGATTTCTATGCTTTATACTAAAATTAACAAAATAAATCAAAAGGAGAGAAACATGAAAACAGTACTTGACATTCATGGATTGTCCAAAAACTTTGACAAACAAGCTATCCTTCAGGATCTTCATCTAACGATAAGAGAGGGAGATATCTATGGACTTATTGGGAAAAACGGAGCTGGGAAAACCACCTTGATAAAAATCATTACGCAACTACTGTTTGCGGATAAAGGAACTATTTCCCTCTTCTCTAGCCATTCGGAAAATGAATGGAGCAAGTCTCTATCTCGAGTAGGTTCAGTGATCGAATCACCTGTAGCTCATAATCATTTAACAGCTTATCAAAATCTGAAATATTACTGTATGATTCGTCATATTCCAAATGCTGATCAAGTCATTCGAGAAACCCTGAACTATGTAGGTTTGCCAGATACAGGTAAAAAAGTCTTTCGTGATTTCTCGCTAGGAATGAAACAAAGACTTGGTATCGCCATTGCCCTCCTATCTAAACCAGACTTCCTGATTTTAGATGAACCTATCAATGGTCTCGACCCAATCGGTATCAAAGAATTTCGACTCATGATTCAACGCCTCAATCAAGAAAAAGGAATCACCATTCTCATCTCTAGCCATATCTTGTCAGAACTCTATCTCCTAGCTAATCGCTTTGGTATTTTAGATCAAGGCAAGGTTATCCGTGAAATCAGCAAAGCTGAATTTGAAACACTAAGTGAGGATTATATTGTCCTTAAGACAGCTGATCAAGAGAAAGCTTGTCAAGTATTGAAAGAACAAATCCAGCTCCAGTTCAAGGTTGTTAATCCAGAAAATGAAATCCATATCTTTGGTCAGGAACAAGATGTCAAACAGATTCTCAAAGAATTAACCTTGGCAGATGTTGACATTGACGAGATTTACTATGCCCGTCAAAACCTAGAAGAATACTTCACTCAATTGGTCCAATAGGAGAAAAATCATGATACATACCATTCAAGCAGACTTTTACCGTCTTTTCCGTTCCAAAGGTTTTTGGATTACAGAATTCATTCTCTTTATACTCATGTTAATGGGGGCTATTTTTGGGGCTACTGGCCATCTGATGGCAATCCAGACACAAGAGCCAGAAATTCCAACCCATGGCTGGGACGGTGTACAAGCCCTGATTAACGCATCTAGTCAAGGTTCAAACCTCGTTTTTCTCTGCATAGTTCTAGCCTGCCTCGTTCTTGGAGTTGATTTAATCGGCAAACTCTATAAAAATAATTTAACAGTGGGTGTTTCTCGTACCGAGTTTTTCCTTGCAAAAGCCTTTGTATTGACTTGTATTGCACTCTTGCAAGTTATCATCAGCCTTGTGATTGCCTTTATTCCAGCAACTATCTTAAATGGATTTGGCACTATGCCTGATGGCTTTATTGGCAATCTACTGATAACCATTTCCCTTCAATTCCTTTGCCTCCTTGCTTGGCTTTCCATTGTTTCCTTCATCCTCTATGTTAGTCATTCTTATCTTGCAGTATTTATTGGCTATTTGGTCAGCTCTATCTTACTTTCTATGCCAATGCTCATCTTCCCAAGTATCAAAATTTTGCCATATTTATCATTGCAGTTTTTCTATGCTATGACTGCTAATAGTGAATCCATTTTCTATACCCTTATAGTTAGCTTAGCTGTTATTGTAATCTTTAATCTAAGTGGACTGGCAGTTTTCAAAAAGAAAAGTCTATAAAAAATGACCTCCTCTAGCCTACAGAGGAGGTTTCTTTTCGTTAAAAGTAAATGAAAACCGACAACCACTGTCCATCTGTGCTTAGTTTCATCTCTGCACCGAGAAGATGACATAATTCCTCAGTGATATAAAGGCCTAAACCAGAGGATTCTTCCGTATCAGATAGATTTTCAGAATAAAAACGGTTGCTGAGATTTTCTATTTTTTTGATGGGTTGTTTGACAAGGTTTGCAATCTCTAAGACAAGCTGTTCCTTTTCCTTTCTCAAAGATAGACGTGCTTCTTCCTTGCCATGTTTGAGGACATTTCCAAGCAGATTTTGTAAAATTCGATCCAGCAAGTCTTCATCAGTCCTCATTTTTAAATCATCTTCAACCTTAAAATCAAGCGTGATATTTGCCGCCTGAAAAACATCATAATAAGCCAGAGTTTTTTTGGTGATAAAAGCTGAAAAATCCACTTCTTGCAGTTTCGGTTTGACAGCTCCTTCCATCAAACGACGGTATTCTAGGAGAGCCTCCAAACGTTTGGAAACTAAATCAAGATGCTGGGCTATTTTTTGTAAGGTTTCTGCTTGGTTTTCAGGAGACTTTATCAATTGTTGGGTGTAACCTGAAGCGATAGTCAAAGGGGTTCGAATATCATGAGCGATATTGCTGATGGCCATATCCAGAGTCTGTTTTTCCCTTTTCATAACCAACCGAGATTGTTCCACTTCTTGAAATAGATTTTCAATTTGCTGGTAGAGTTGTAAAAAATGTTTGGAAAAAATGTTGACTCCGACTCTTTTCATACTACCCGTGAGAATCTTGTCTTCAATCTGTTGACTCAAGTTTTTAAGTGCTAGATGGTAGCGAATCAATGCAATCGATAAAATAATTAAGAGTACCAGTAGGATAAAGATTATCATGTAAGTCATTGCTTGTCTCCTTTTAATCTTACCCCAACTCCCCAGATGGTTTCAATATATTCTTGATTTGGGTCAAGCTGGTTTAATTTTTTACGAAGATTACTCAAATGCGTATTGAGGGTATTATCTCCAGGTAGATAGCTATCCTCCCAGACCAATTCATAAAGTTCTTCCTTGGTAAATATTTTCTTAGGGTGTTTGAGGAGAGTTTGGAGAATCAAGCATTCTTTCTTGGCAAGGCGAATCGTTTCCTGACTATTTTTGATTTCAAAACTTTCTGCATCAAACTGGATATTTTTCAAGTTTTGTGGCAGATTTTCAGTTTTTTCTATTTCCATAGGCTGTTTTTCTATGCTTTGACGTAATTGAACAGTAACTCTGGCAAAGACTTCATCCAAATCAAAAGGTTTGACTATGTAATCATTTGCACCGTCTAAGAGGTATTGACTGATTAACTTCTTATCGCTCAAAGCCGTTAGCATAATGACTGGAATTTGACTTTGTTCTCTGATGGCTTTTAAAACCTGATCCCCATTTTTCCCAGGAAGCATGATATCTAGCAAAACGAGGTCAATCCCACCTTGGTCAAAACGCATGATTCCTTCTGTACCGGAAAAGGCTTGAATCACCTCATGCTCCTCAGTAAGAAGTGTTCGTAAAATCTCTTGAATGTCACTATTGTCTTCAATAACCAATATCCTAGCCATAAATACCAACCTTTCTGCAACTATTATAGCATGTTTTATTGATAAAGCTTAAACAGAAAAGCTCCTCGCATAAAAGCGCGAGAAAGCCTTAGAGGATTAAAATATAAAATCCACTTGCTAGATGACCTAGTATCTTATAGTTGCTAATAAGAAGTTAGTCTAGCAGAATGAATCTCTCATTTCTCCCCTACTAGTCCGTAATCCGTTGATACATTTCAGGTCTTCTATCTCGAAACAAGCCCCAGTTTAGGCGTTCGCTTGCTCCCTTGTCTAGGTCATAAGTTGCTAACAGAACAGCTTCTTCTTGTCTTTCAGCTCGTTCTAGAATAGCTCCTGTTTCATCCGTCATAAAGGATGAACCGTAGAAGTCAAGACTGGAACTCTGTCCGCCATTTTCCTCACTAGGCGTGACCTCTTCCAAGCCATAGCGATTGGCTGCAATAACTGGAACAATATTAGCTGCTGCGTGCCCTTGCATGGTACGTTGCCAATGACCACAACTATCTGTATCCAAAATCGGCTCTGAACCGATGGCTGTAGGATAAAAGAGCAATTCAGCCCCATTCAATGCAAGACAACGGGCTGTTTCAGGGAACCATTGATCCCAACAAATACCGATCCCAATCTTAGCATAGCGAGTATCCCAGACCTTGAAACCTGTATTGCCAGGCGTGAAATAGAATTTTTCTTGATAGTAATGGTCATCTGGTATGTGGGTCTTTCGATAAACGCCCAGCACTTCCCCATCTGCATCAATGACGGCAATAGAGTTATACAAGACATTGCCATCTTTTTCATAGAAACTGATTGGCAAAACGACCTTTAGCTCCTTTGCAATGGTTTTAAAATGCTGAATGGCAGTATTTTCTGTCACCGACTGGGCATGCTGATAGTAGTCATACTGGCGTTCCTGACAGAAATAGGGACGTTCAAACAACTCGGGTAAAAGAATAATTTGTGCGCCTTGTTCTGCAGCCTGACGTACTAAACGCTCCGCTGTTTGGATATTTGT
The DNA here is from genome assembly GCF_013277385.1 of Streptococcus sp. 544. Classification (NCBI taxonomy): domain Bacteria; kingdom Bacillati; phylum Bacillota; class Bacilli; order Lactobacillales; family Streptococcaceae; genus Streptococcus; species Streptococcus sp. 544. Next base: position 258,019 of record NZ_VMMU01000006.1, on the reverse strand, counting down.
TGCCACATCCTTGGCGCATTGCATCTGAATGGCTGCAACTCTTACATTTCTCATCTTTTTCTCCTATTCTGGGATTTGTTGGGTGATACAGTGGATATTGCCACCACCTAAGAGAATATCTCTGGCTGGAATTCCGACAACTTTACGGTCTGGGAAACACTCACTGAGAATATCTAAGGCTACTTGATCGTTTTTATCTTGAAATTGGGGAACCAAGACTGCCTTGTTAGCAATATAGAAATTGACATAGGAAGCAGCAAGCCTTTCACCTGCGTATCGCTCTTCTTCTCCTTCTTCATAGATGTAGCCTGGCAAATCCTCTTCTGTCACAACTTGACGAACTGCAGGGATAGGCAATTTATGAATGATAAACTTCCGTCCTTTTGCATCTGTTTCCTTTTCTAAAAGCGCTAAATCAGCTGATGACATGGCATATTGAGGATCGCTTTTGTCGTCTGTCCAAGCCAAGACAAGCTCTGCAGGACCAACGAAGGCAGCAACATTGTCAACGTGTTCATTGGTTTCGTCCTGATAAATACCATAAGGAAGCCAGATAACTTTTTCAGCACCAAGGCTCTCTAATAAGGTACTCTCGATTTCCTCTTTAGTCAGGTGAGGATTGCGTCCAGGGCTTAGAAGGCAACTTTCAGTCACAAGAATGGTTCCTTGACCATCGCTATGGATTGCGCCGCCTTCCAGTACAAAAGGTTTGGCATCGTAAACAGGCATTTCCAAGGCCTCAGCAAAACGACTAGCTACTTGGTCATCATCTTCATAGTCTTGGTAGAGACCATCTACAGCTCCACCCCAAGCATTGAAAGACCAGTCTACTGCCAACTTTTCTCTTTTATCATTAAGGAGAATGGTCGGACCTGTATCACGCGCCCAGGCATCATTGGTGGGAATGTCTAAATAAACAACGCTATCTCCAAGATAAGATTGGGCTTCAGATAGATAGGCCTGCTCTACCAAAAGATAGACTCTTTCCCCTTCTGCTATGGTCTTAATAATCTGGCTAAATGCTGCTTTAGCAGCTTTTCCTTGAAAGGGCCATGAACCTGGTCGAGTCGGCCATATCATGAGGGTACCATGATGTGGTTCGTACTCTGCTGGCATACGATAGCCTAATTTTTTGGGACTGTCCATCATGATAATCTCCCTTTAAAATCTTGATAGCCAAAGGCTTTGACTAAGCTACAGTCACCCTGATCGTCCATGAGATAGAGACTTGGTAATCCAATACCGTTAAAGGTATTATTTTTAACAAATGAGTAAATAGCCATATCTTCAAAATAAAGTCTATCACCGATTTGGACTGGATTTTCAAAGCTATAATCACCAATCACATCGCCCGTCAGACAGGTATTAGAAGAAAGTCTGTAGGTATGGGCTTTTTCCTGTGCCTCAAAGCCATTTCTCAAAGGTGGACGATAGGGCATCTCAAGTACGTCAGGCATATGGCAGGTCGCAGAGGCATCTAAAACCAAGATTTCCATACCGTTTTCTACAATATCCAATACTTCAGTTGCTAGATAACCTGCATTGAGCGCAATAGCTTCACCAGGCTCGATATAGATTTCAATATTGTAAGTTTCTCGGATACGCTTGATTTCTGAAATCAGCAAATCCACATCGTAACCTTCTCTTGTGATGTGGTGTCCGCCCCCCATATTGAGCCATTTGACCTCATGTAAGTAAGGACCAAACTGCGCTTCTACTGCTTTCAAAGTTGTTTGTAAATCATCTGCTCCCTGCTCGCAAAGGGTATGAAAATGAAGTCCGTCCACCAAATCTAGTAAATCACTCGGAATCTTGTCTAGAGTAACTCCGAAACGGGATCCAGGGGCGCAAGGATCATAGAGCGCATGATCTCCTTGAGTTGAACACTGAGGGTTAAGTCGCAAACCCACGCTTACACCAGCATCCCGACAACGGGCCCCATGTTTACGCAACTGTCTCTCCGAGTTGAAGACGATATGGTCTGTTATCTCCAGCAATTCCTCCAAGTCTGCATCCTTAAAAGCCGGAGCAAAAACATGGACTTCCCCCGGAAACTCTTCTCTAGCGAGCTTAGCTTCATAGAGTCCACTGGCTGTCGTACCAGATAGATACTGGCTAATCAAGGGATAGGTTTTGTAGAGGGAATAAGCCTTCTGGGCAAGCAAAATCTTGCAACCAGCTTCTTCTTGTACATATTGTAAAATGCGGCAGTTAGCTTCTAACTTTGTCAAGTCAATGACGTAAGCTGGTGTTGGTACTTGTTCTAACTTCATCAGTCCACCATTTGTGGATTTTCAACCACAACCCATGGCAAACCATACTCATTCAAAGCTTCCATGAATGGATCTGGATCCAACTCTTCAAGGTTGTAAACTCCAGCTTGTTTCCAAGTACCATTCATAACTAATTTTGTCCCAATCATGGCTGGAACGCCTGTCGTGTAAGAAATAGCTTGTGACCCGACTTCTGCATAGCACTCTTGATGGTCGCAAACATTGTAGATGTAGATGGTCTTTTCAACGCCATCTTTAATACCTGTAAAGATACATCCGATATTAGTTTTACCAACTGTGCGTGGGCCAAGGCTAGCAGGATCAGGTAGCAAGGCTTTTAAGAATTGGATTGGTACGATTTCTTGTCCGTTGAAGTTAATAGCATCTGTACGAAGGAGACCAACATTTTCAAGACATTTCATATGAGTCAAGTAAGATTGACCAAAGGTCATAAAGAAACGAATACGTTTGACACTTGGAATGTTCTTAGCCAATGATTCGATTTCTTCGTGGTGAAGGAGATACATGTCTTTTTGTCCAACTTGAGGGAAATCGTACTCACGCTTGATAGACATGGCTTCCACTTCGACCCATTCCCCATCTTCCCAGTAAGAACCTGGCGCAGAAACCTCGCGGAGATTGATTTCTGGGTTAAAGTTTGTCGCAAATGGATAACCGTGGTCACCACCATTACAGTCTAAAATGTCGATATAATGGATTTCATCAAAATAGTGTTTAAGGGCATAAGCTGAGAAAACACTGGTCACACCTGGGTCAAAACCAGAACCAAGTAGAGCGGTCAAGCCAGCTTCTTTAAATTTTTCCTGATAAGCCCATTGCCATGAGTAGTCAAAGTAGGCTGTAAAACCAAGTTCCTTACAACGTTTCTCATAAATAGCACGCCATTCAGGGTCTTCTGTATCTTCTGCTTCGTAGTTGGCTGTATCGATATAGTGAACACCTGTCGCCAAACAAGCGTCCATAATGGTTAAATCTTGATATGGTAAAGCTACGTTCAAAACAGCTTCTGGTTTGTAGCTTTCGATCAAGGCAATGACTTCTTCGACATTATCTGCATCAAGAGCAGCTGTCTCAATCTTTGTACTTGTTTTGCCTTCTAGCTTCGCTTTCAAGTCATCACATTTTGACTTGGTACGACTGGCAATCATAATTTCTGTAAAGGTTTCGCTATCTTGGCAAATCTTTGAAATAGCAACTTGGGCAACGCCCCCACATCCAATAACTAGTAAACGACTCATTTTTTTCCTTCCTCTTCTTCTAAAATGTCCTCAACATACTTGGGCAACATAAAGGCTCCCACGTGTAAGTTTGCAGTGTAGTATTCTGTGAAAAGCTGGCGTTTTTTCCAGCCTTCCTTGTCAAAATCTTTGACAGGGTGGTATTTTTTCGATGCAAATCCAAACAACCAATAACCAGCAGGGCTAGTTGGGATATGGGCTTGGTAGACACGACTAATTGGAAAGGCTTGATTGACCTTACGGTGCATGCTTCGGCAAGCCGACTCATCCTCATCAAAGAAGGGACTCCCATGCTGGTAAATCATGATTCCGTCTTCCTTCAATGCTCTGTAACTGTTTCCGTAAAATTCCTTGGTAAAGAGCCCTTCCGTATGGCCAAATGGATCTGTCGCATCGTTGATGATAATATCGTAGTCATCTTCACAGTTTCGCAAAAAGCGTAGCCCATTTTGGTAGTAAATGGTAACACGTGGATCATCTAGCCCTGCAGCAAAGTCTGGAAAATACTCACGACAAACCTCAACCAACATTTCATCAGGTTCTACAATATCGATTTGTTCCAATTCTGGATAGAGGGTTAATACTTGGGCAACACCGCCGTCACCACCCCCAATAACCAAGACTTTCTTTGGATTGGGATGCACAGCCATGGGGACGTGAACTGTCATTTCGTTGTAGACAAAATCATCCGCATCTGAAAACAATACATGGCCATTTAAAATCAGTATTTTCCCAAAAGCTGGCGTATCCAAGACTTCGATATCCTGCCATTCACTTTTACCAGCGTAGAGTTGTTTGGCTGTTCTCAGGGACAATTTCACATCTGGAGTATGAACTTCAGAAAACCATAAATCCATCTAGTTCTCCTTTCTCTTAATGACGTTAATGTGATTGACCTCCGGATCTTCCGTCCCTTGGAGGGAACAACCACGTTCCTTGGCAAATTGGATATAATCGACAATTTCTCGTGTAATGCGTTCACCAGGCGCCAAGATAGGGATTCCTGGAGGATAGCACATGACAAATTCCCCACAGACCTGTCCAACAGATTCGTCTAAAGACAAACTTCTTCTCTCTGAATAGAAGGCTTCCTGAGGAGAAAGGACCAACTCAGGCTGAATATATTCTCCAGCTATCAAGTCTTTCCCATCTCGTGAATAGAGTCTCTTGATATCAGCCAAAGCACCGACCAAGCGCTCGATGTCTTGGATACGGTCACCAATCGAAATATAGGCCAAGATATTGCCAATATCACCAAACTCGATCTGAATGTCGTATTCGTCTCGTAGGAGGTCATAAACCTCAATACCTGTTAAGCCAATACCCTGAGTGTAAACTGACAACTTGGTTACATCAAAATCACAAACCGACACACCATCTATTAACTCTTTTGAGTAGGCATAGTAACCGCCAATGGCATTGATTTCACGGCGGGCATACTCGGATAGCTCAATGACCTTCTCAAAAGATTCTTTACCACGAAGGGCTAAGTTGCGACGTGAAATATCCAAACTAGCCATCAACAAGTAAGAGGCAGATGTTGACTGGGTAAGATTGATAATCTGACGAACGTACTCAGGATTCATCTGCTCCCCGATTAAAAGAAGCGAACTTTGTGTCAAACTCCCACCAGACTTATGCATAGAAACTGCTGCCATATCAGCACCTGCATCCATAGCAGAAATTGGAAGTTTATCAGTAAAATGCAAATGCGCTCCGTGGGCCTCATCTACTAAAACCATCATGCCAGCTTCATGAGCCATTTCTGTCAACCCCTTTAGGTCTGAACAGATGCCGTAGTAAGTAGGATTGTTAATCAAAATGGCCTTGGCATCTGGATGGTCCTTTATGGCCTGGGCTACTCGGTCATTTTCAAGACCTAAAGCGATACCAATCTTAGGATCCACACTCATCTCGATATAGATGGGAATGGCACCACATAGAACCAGCGCATTGATAGCAGATTTATGGACATTTCGTGGCAGAATAATCTTATCTCCAGCCTTGCAGGTTGACAGAATCATAGTCTGCACCGATGAAGTTGTTCCCCCTATCATTAGAAAAGCATGGCTAGCTCCAAAAGCATCCGCTGCCAGCTCCTCTGCATCCCGAATAATCGAAATAGGATGGCCAAGATTATCCAAGGGTTTCATCGAATTGACATCAATGCCTACACATTTTTCACCTAGCAGTTCGACAAGTTCTGGATTTCCTCGTCCACGCTTGTGACCTGGAACATCAAAGGGAACAATCCGTTTCTTGCGTAACTTCACCAAGGCCTCATAAATTGGGGCTTGATTTTGATCTAACTTCTTCAAGACTTACTCCTTTACCGTATTTTTAGTGCCTCAAGAAGATAAAGGCGACTAAAGGTTGACTCATGAAAAAAGAGCAGGTTTTCACCTGCTCTGCAATCTTCTGACGTTTTTATGTTTGTTTCTGTTGAGTATGTCTGTTCCCGATGTTTCCTAACTCTCTAGTAGCAAATATTACGTACTTTATTGATCGTTTCACAAGATGACGTGTGCTTTCACCACACTAAAAATTTATGAATTAGGACAAGTGTCCTAACATCAACTTATAAAAGTAGGCTTTTAACCCTATCAATAATGTGGTTTTTCAACCACGCTTCGGCATTCAACCCTGCCTGTCCGTAGGCATTTTTTACTCGGGTTTATATTTGCTAGAAAACATCATCTCATTTTCTAAGCTCCATTACTATATCATGTTTTTAAGAACTTGTAAAGCGTTTTACGAAAAAAATATAAAAAAGTTCGCAAAATAGTTGGATTTTATTTGATTTAATACTAATTATTCTCTTGTAAACGATTATAAAGTGAACAAAATGTTTATCGTATTTAATTTAAAATTTTTTATGCTATTCTATACTCTTTACCTTCGGTATTTGACCTATTAGAGAAGATGTCGACATCTTTATATCATTAAAATCGTGCAACTTTTTTCAGATACTTTTAAAAGATTGATTTCCCTATATTTTTCCTTTATACTGGATAACAAGGAGAATAGTATGTCAGAAACAAATCACGAAATCGATTCAAATTTTGCAGGTCGTTTAAATATCCTACGAGCGGGTGTTCTTGGTGCCAATGATGGTATTATTTCCATTGCTGGTGTGGTTATCGGGGTTGCTAGTGCTACCAGCAATATCTGGATTATCTTTTTATCTGGTTTTGCGGCTATCTTAGCTGGTGCCTTTTCAATGGCTGGTGGAGAATATGTATCCGTTTCAACTCAAAAAGATACCGAGGAAGCGGCCGTTGCGCGTGAGCAAGTCTTGCTAGACCAAGATATAGAGTTAGCTAAAAAATCTCTCTATGCGGCCTATATTCAAAATGGTGAGTGTGAAACATCAGCCCAACTCCTCACCAACAAAGCCTTTTTAAATAATCCGCTCAAGGCTTTGGTAGAGGAAAAATATGGGATTGAGTATGAAGAGTTTACAAATCCTTGGCATGCTGCCATCTCTAGCTTTATTTCTTTTTTCCTTGGTAGCTTACCTCCAATGCTGTCAGTGACCATTTTCCCAAGTGAATACCGCATCCCTGCTACTGTCCTTATCGTCGGTGTGGCCCTTCTTCTCACTGGTTACACTAGTGCCAGACTTGGAAAAGCACCAACCAAAACAGCTATGATTCGGAACCTAGCTATTGGCCTCTTGACCATGGGAGTTACCTTTCTGCTAGGACAACTTTTCAGCATTTAATACTCTTCGAAAATCTCTTCAAACCACGTCAACTTCGCCTTGCCGTAGATATGTTACTGACTTCGTC